>JANMSR010000224.1:0-6488 GCA_031389565.1 Burkholderiales bacterium | reverse complement strand
GCAAGTGCACTTGGGCGAAGGCACCGACGAGTACAGGAACCCGGTCGAGTTCTTTCGTCGCACCTACCTTACCGAGAGCCTGAAAGGCATGCTGGTCGGCGCGGTTCGGCGCCTGGCAGGCAAGGGTGGCGACCCGGTCGTGCAGCTGCAGACCAACTTCGGCGGCGGCAAGACGCACTCGATGCTGGCGCTGTACCACCTGTTCTCCGGTATTGCGCCGACGGAGTTGGCCGGCATCGATGCGGTGATGAAAGAGGCCGAAGCGACCAAGCTGACGATCGCGCGGCGCGTGGTGCTGGTGGGCAACAAGATCTCGCCCGGCAACCCGTCGACCAAGGCGGATGGCACCGTGGTGCGCACACTGTGGGGCGAGCTGGCTTGGCAGCTTGGAGGCAAGAAGGCGTTCGCTCGCATCAAGGCCGACGACGAGAAAGCGACAAGCCCTGGCGACGTGCTGCGCGAGCTGTTCATCGAGTACGGACCGTGCCTGATCCTGATCGACGAGTGGGTTGCCTATGCACGCCAGCTCCATGACCAGAGCGACCTGCCGGCCGGCGGCTTCGAGACCCAGTTCACCTTTGCACAGGTGCTGACCGAATCGGCCAAGCTGGCGAACAACTGCCTGCTGGTCATCAGCCTGCCGGCGTCGGACACGACCGGTTCGCCGCATACGCAAGCTGACGACGTAGAGGTGGGCGGCACGCGTGGGCGTGAGGCGCTCGACCGGCTGCGCAACGTGGTCGGGCGCGTGGAGTCGTCGTGGCGGCCGGCGAGCGCCGAAGAGGGATTCGAGATCGTGCGGCGGCGGCTCTTCGAGCCCTTGTCGGACCCGGCGCAGTTCAAAGACCGCGACGTGGTATCGCGGGCCTTTGCCGACTTCTACCGAACGCAGAAGACGGAGTTTCCGCCGGAGTGCGCTGACAGCGACTACGAGAAGCGGTTGAAGGCTGCCTACCCGATCCACCCCGAAATCTTCGACCGGCTATACACCGACTGGTCGACGTTGGTGAAGTTCCAGCGTACACGCGGCGTGCTGCGGCTAATGGCGGCGGTAATCCACAGCCTGTGGGAGAAGGGCGACCGCAGCCCTTTGATCTTGCCGGCGAACATCGCTGTGGACGACCCACGGGTGCAGTCAGAGTTGACGCGGTACCTGTCGGACAACTGGGTGCCAGTGATCGAGAAGGACGTGGACGGGCCGAGTTCGCTGCCGCTGCGCCTGGACAGTGAACTGCCCAACCTCGGCAAGTTCTCGGCATGCCGGCGTGTCGCGCGGGCGATCTACTTGGGATCGGCACCGCTGACACAGGCCGCACACCGCGGCCTCGAAGATCGACGCGTGAAGCTCGGCTGCGTTATGCCAGGGGAATCACCGGCCGTGTTCGGCGATGCGCTGCGGCGGCTTGCCGGGGCAGCGACTTATCTCTACCAGGATGGCCCACGCTACTGGTATTCGACGCAGCCGACGGTCACCAAACTGGCGGAAGACCGCGCCGAACAACTCAAGCGCGAGCCCGACAAGGTGGTGCATGAATTGGATCGGCGCCTGCGTGAAGACCTGCGCCGGACGGGCGACTTCAGCCGCATCCATCCGATGCCGCAGTCAGGGCAGGACATCCCCGACGACCTCGATGCGCGGCTCGTCGTGTTGTCGGTCGATCAGCCCTACAGCAAGGAGCCGCAGAGCGCGGCCGAGGTCGCGGCGAAGGCAATGCTGGAGTCGCGCGGCAATACGCCGCGCCTGTATCGAAACTCGCTCGTTTTTCTGGCAGCCGACAAGACCAGGCTGCAGGACCTGGACGAGGCGGCGCGGAAGTATCTGGCTTGGCAATCGATCCTGGAGGAGAAGCTGACCCTGAACCTCGACCCGCAACAGGTGAAGCAGGCCGAGACGCAGTTGAAGGCGGCGGATGGCGCGGTGACGGCACGCTTGCCGGAGACCTACCAATGGTTGCTGGTGCCGGTGCAAGCAACGCCGCAGTCTTCGATTGAGTGGCAGGCGATGCGCCTTTCGGGGCAGGACGCGCTGGCGGTGCGCGCGAGCAAGAAGCTGCGCAGCGACGAACTCCTGCTGACCGGCTTTGCGCCGTCGCGGCTGCGCATGGAACTCGACCGCGTGCCGCTGTGGCGCGGCGACCATGTGGCGATCAAGCAACTCGCGGAGGACTTCGGGCGCTACCTGTATTTGCCACGCCTCGCGGACTCGTCGGTGTTGGTCGGCGCGATTCGCGATGGCCTCTCACTGCTGACCTGGGAGCAAGACAGCTTTGCGTTTGCCGACAGCCATGACGAGAGCGCCGCGCGATACCGCGGGTTGCGCGGCGGGGAAGTGCTCTCGGTAGTGGACACGCATGCGCCCGGCTTGCTGGTGAAGCCCGGCGTTGCTCGGGTTCAGATGGGTGCGGACACGGCGGCAGCGACGGTGACGGGCGGGACTGGCACGGCGTCGAGCGGGACTGCGTCAGGGGTGGCGGGAGGGACAACAACCGGCCCAGGACCGACCCCGATTGGAGAACCCGGCCGGCCAGCGGTGGCGATGAAGCCAAAGCGCTTTCACGGCACGGCCACCCTCGACAGCACCCGAGTCGGGCGTGACGCCAGCCGGATTGCCGATGAGGTGATCGCGCACCTTGCCGGCCTCGTTGGCGCCGAGGTGACCGTCACCATCGAGATTGAAGCCAAGATCCCGAGCGGCGCCCCAGACAACGTTGTGCGCACCGTCACGGAAAACGGCCGGACGCTGAAGTTCACCAGTCAAGGGTTCGAAGCGGAGTAGGAGACAGCGTCGGGTCGCGTACTGATCGCTACTCCAGCATGACGACGCGGTCCTGCGGCCCAGGCGCACAGCCTTCGGCGATCGGCTCCCAGCCGCGGCGGATGACGACGCGCCGGTCGGCAAGGCAGAACTCCATGCGCGTGGCGCCGGGCACCGTGGCCTGAACGAAGGCTTCGATGGCGGCCGGCATGCTGACGTGAAACACCCCGCGTTCCAGGTCGGCGGGCGGATGGTCGTCGTGGTGCAGCCAGGGCACGAAGGCGGCCAGCCACATCAGCGGGCCGACGCCCGCATCGAAGGCGGTCGGTCGGTAGTGCTGGGCCTTCAACCACGCCTGTGCCGCGGCGCGCAGGTCGTCGGCGCCGTCCAGCCGGCCCCAGGCAGCGGCCATCATCTCGATCACCCATTGATTGCAGTTCTGGTAGGTCAGGCCGAAGGCGTAGGCGTTGGCACTGTACGCGGCGCCGAGCAGTTGCAGGGCCCGGCCATCGTCCAGCGCCACACGCTCCAGCGCCGCGGCCTCGGCCGGGGGCAGGAAGACGATGGAGACATGGCCGGCCGCGGGGTCGTTCAGGCCGAGCAGGAAGCCGGCGATGCCCTGGTCGTAGACCCTGGGCTGGCGCTCGTCGCAGGCGTAGTAGAGCTGCCGCACCGACCAGGGCGCATTGCTGCTGCCCTTCAGGCTGAGGCCGGCATGGGAGTAGCGAACGCCGAAGCGGTCGAGGTCCAGGCCGGAGCGGGCCACGAGCGCCAGGCTCTGGCCGGATTCGTCGAGGGCGGCCTTGAGGATGCCGCCGAAGCGAAACAGCCGGTCCTGCTGTTCGGCGCTGAGTTTGGCCGGCTGGTCACAGTACCGAAGCGCGCTCGCTTCGCTGGCTTGACAGGCTCCGGCCAGCAGGGCGAACAGGGTCCACAGTGCGACCAGCCGCCCTGCGTTCGCCCGCCAGGGGCGAGGGCTCAAAGGACGACGGCGTTGGCTTGCAGTTCGCGGTACCAGTCGTCACTGAGCACCAGGAAGAAGGCCTGCCGTGTCCGGCCATGGGCGAACTCCGTGCCGTAGGCCCGCTGGCGCGCCGTCACGACCACGTTGGGCGCCAGCCGGCCCTGATCGACTGCCGCCTGGGGCAAGTACAGGAAGAACTCGTTGTTCAGCGCGCGGTCGGCCACGGCCTGCAGCTTCATGCGCAGGGTGCCGGGCCGCTCGGCCACGGTGGCGACCTCGACGATGCGGTAGTCGCCTTCGATGGCCGCGGTGGTCGTTGCCGAACTGGTGCTCGACTGCTGGAACGACCCCGAAACGCTGCCCACCGATGTGCCGATGCTGTCCGACGCGGAGGACGCAGCGGTACTGGCCGCCACGACAGGCAGGCCGGTCATGCCGCACAGCAGGGCAACGCAGGCAAGACGGGGCTTGAAGGGGGGCATGAGCACTCCGCGGTGTGGGTATGTGGCGCAGCCATGCTACCGCCCAAATGGCTGCCGGCTGTGGCCGATTGTTTCTCAAGGGCCGCGGGTCCCGCCCAGCGTCGGGAACTCGTCCTTTCGGCCGGCGGCCGGTTGGCGCAACGCCGCCAGCCGCCGGGTCATGCTTTCGATCTCGACCGTCTGGCTGGCGATGATGTCTTCGGCCAGTTGCCGCGTTACCGGGTCGCGCCCGTGCTGCAGCACCAGGCGGGCCATGTCGACCGCGCCGGCGTGGTGCGGGATCATCATCGCGAGGAAGTCGGCGTCGGCCTGGCCGCTGAAGCCGGGCGCGTGCATGTCCGCCATCATGCGGGCCATGCCGGCGTTCATCTCGCGCTCGAAAACAGTGTTCATGCCGTCTGGCCCGGCGTGCCCGGCCGCACATAGACCAGGTTGATGCTCTTCTTGTTGCGCAGTGCGCCCGAGGGCAGCGCCAGGTTGCCGAGCGGAATCTGCGCGATGAAGTCGGGCTTGAAGGGGTTGCTCACGTCGAAGGCGCTGCACACCGTCTGGCCGGCGTTGGGCGTGCCGGGCAGCTCGTCCTGTTCGTGGGCCACATAGAGCAGCGTGTTCTCGGGGTTGGTCCACAGGCCGTGCGCCTCGCGGCCGTGGGTGAAGAAGCTGCCGACCATCTTGCGTTCGCCGCTGCGCGCGCCGCGGTCGATGATGGCGATGGGGCTCGACGCCACACCGCCCGGGCCGCCGTCGTCGACGCGGGCGAGGCTGGCGTAGGTGACGCTGCCCCGCGCATTGGCGACGAACTCGACATGGTTGGGCCGCGCCGCCATGCCGAGCGGCACGTTGTCGAGCAGCTCGAAGCCGCCGCGCGTGGAGCGGCACGACACCGCATCGGCCAGCTTGTGCGAGAACCACACCTCCGCGCCGTCGGGCGTGGTTTTCATGAACGGCGTGAAGCCGGGCTTGTCTTGCGCGCCGATGTCCAGCGTGGTCACGCGCTCGGGGCGCGAGTGGCCGTCGCTGCCGGGGTTGACGCGCAACACATCGACGCGCGCCACCTTCTGGCTGGCCACGAACGCCAGCGTACCTTCGCGGTTGAACCACACCTGGGCCGGGCCGCCGAGCGTCGGCAGGAACCGCAGGATCGCCGGGGTGTCGGCACCCTCGAGCTGGCGCACCGCCTGCGCCACGTCGAGGATCGCGATGCGGTCCTCGCCGCGCAGCGTGACCCACAGTTCCCTGCCGTTGCGCGTGAAGGTCGGCTCGTGCGGCTCGCGGCCGACCAGGATGCCGCTCGACAGTCGCTCGGCGTTGGTCGTCGGGCCGGTGGCGGGGTTCGGCGTGTTGCCGATGACACGCTTGCCGACGGCGTCGATCAGGTAGATGTTGCTCGAGCCGCGCCCGCTGATGGCCAGCAGCTTGCCGTCGGGCGAGGGCACGGCACCGTGCGCGTCGATGCAGCCGTGGTACAGCGGCTTGTGGATCATGGCTGCATGCGTGGGCGCGATGCCGGCGGTGACGTAGCGAAACGGCGGCCGCGGGTCTTCGTCGAAGCTGGTCAGGTTGATCGTGCTTTGGACCGTGTTGGTTCGCGGGTCGATCACCACCAGCGTGTTCGAGTCTTCGTTGGTGATGAAGACGCGGTCGCGCGGGTCGATGCCGCCGGTGCTTCCGGGGCTTGCGGGGCTTGCGGGGCTCTGCGCGAAGCCGTTCGGCAGCGCGGTGGCGGCGGCTGCCGCCAGGGTGATCTTGAGCAGGTCCCGTCGGTCGGCGTCCATCTCGACTCCATGCAAGTTCATGCGAAAAGCGTTGTACTCCACCGACCCTCGAAGCGTCGGTGCTGTAGCGCACGCAGGGACGATCAGCGCGGCGCGGTCGGCGAGGGCGGACGCGCAGGACAGCCGTGGGGTCGCTCAGGCCCGGCAGGAAGCCGACGATGCCGGCATGCGATCAGGACAACGCGCGATACCTGCCGATCGTTCGAGACCGCCTACCGCGGCTGGCAAACCACGTCGATCAGCGCCGGCCGCCCCGACTTGACGACCGCCAGTGCGCGCTTCAACGCCGCGTTGAGCAGCCGCGGATCGCTGACCGGCCCTTCGGCCCACACACCATGCGCCTGCGCCAGCTTGGCGTAGTCGATTGCCGGGTTGTCGATCTCGTTGCCGACGAGCGACCGCCGACTCCTCGTGCAGGCAGGTCAACTGCTCGGGTTTCTTGTTGCCGCCGTAGTTGACGAGGGACTCGTGCAGGCTGCGAAAGCTCGAGCCCGGGTTGGTCGAGATGTAGT
>JANMSR010000185.1:0-1524 GCA_031389565.1 Burkholderiales bacterium | reverse complement strand
CTGCGTGACCTCGACACCATCGAGCGCTACCTCGACGACGGTTTGAGCTACGTGATCATCGGCACCGCCGCGGTCAAGAACCCGGGCTTCCTGAAGGACGCCTGCACCGCCTTCGGCGGCCACATCATCGTCGGCATCGACGCCAAGGACGGCAAGGTCGCCACCGATGGCTGGAGCAAACTCACCGGCCACGAGGTCATCGACCTGGCCAAGAAGTTCGAGGACTACGGCGTCGAAGGCGTGATCTACACCGATATAGGCCGCGACGGCATGCTCACCGGCATCAACATCGAGGCCACCGTGAAGCTGGCGCAGGCACTGAGCATTCCCGTCATCGCCTCGGGCGGCCTGGCCGGGATGGCCGACATCGAGCGCCTGTGCGCCGTGCAGGGTGATGGCATCGACGGCGTGATCTGCGGCCGCGCGATCTACAACGGCGCGCTCGATTTCGCGTCGGCGCAGCGACGCGCCGACGAACTGGCCAAAGCCTGAAGGGTCAGTGAATGCGGCGGCGCCGCGACGCGAACCAGAGCCCCGTCACGCCGGCCAGCATCAGCGCGTAGGTTTGCGGCTCCGGAACCAGCAGGAAGCCACGGATCTCGCCGCCGGGGAATGCCGAGGTGTGGATATTCAAGTAGGCCCTGCCAGCGCCGAGCCCAGCCAGCAGCGCGTTGAACGCGGTCGACGCCGTGCCACCGCTTTCAGTGATGAATCCCGCCCTGAAGCTGCTTGTCAGCGTCATGTCGAACAGGTGGTCATAGGTACCTGCTGTCGTGCCGGTGGGAAAACCAGTAAAGGTGGGCACGCTCGACGCCACGGCGACATTGCCTACGCCGGGCACGGCGGTACAACAATGGATATGCGCCGCCGTGTTCGGGGCCGTCAACCCAGAGAAATCGACCTGCACGCGCATGGTGTTTGCGGCGGCGTCGACCGTGACTACGGTAGAGCCCGTGCCGGGAGACGCGTTGGGCGGAGCCTCCGCTGCGCCGCTGAGGTTTGCGTGGTACACGACCGGGACTGCCAGCACCGGCAGCGCCAAGGCGGCGCCGGCCAGGACCATCGCGAGGCGTTGAATGAGCTTCATCTCGACTCCCTGTGCGGCTGCGCGGCCAGCGGTGCTGGCACCTTGACTGGGCTGCAATGCAGCTTACGTCCGGCGAGTCGCTTTTCGCTCCATCCACCCCCTTAAACTGGGGGTCATGCTCGCCAAACGCATCATCCCCTGCCTGGACGTCACCGGCGGCCGCGTAGTCAAGGGTGTCAATTTCGTCGAGCTGCGCGATGCCGGTGACCCTGTCGAAATCGCCGCACGCTACAACGAGCAGGGCGCCGACGAGCTGACGTTCCTCGACATCACCGCCACCAGCGACGGCCGCGACCTGATCCTGCCGATCATCGAGGCGGTGGCCTCGCAGGTGTTCATCCCGCTGACCGTCGGCGGCGGCGTGCGCAGCGTGGCCGACGTGCGGCGGCTGCTCAATGCCGGTGCCGACAAGGTCAGCTTCAACTCTGCGGCGGTGG
>JANMSR010000184.1:0-2425 GCA_031389565.1 Burkholderiales bacterium | reverse complement strand
TGCGCGGCGTGTCGTTCACGCTCGGCCGCGAACGGCTGGGCATCGTCGGTGAATCGGGATCGGGCAAGAGCCAGACCGGCCGCGCGATCCTCGGCCTGGCCGCACCGGGCGGGCGCGTCACGGCCGACACCCTGCGCTTTTGCGGCCTCGACCTGCAAACCATCAGCCCACGCGAGCGCCGCAGCCTGCGCGGCGGCCGCATCGCGATGATCCTGCAGGATCCGAAGTTCTCGCTCAACCCGGTGATGCCGATCGGCGAGCAGATCGTCGAGACCTTGCGCGCGCACCGCAGCGTGACGCGCCGCGCGGCCCGCGAGCGCGCCCTCGAGGCCTTGGCCGCGGTGCAGATCGACGACCCCGAGCGGGTCTACGCGCTGCACGCGCACGAGGTGTCCGGCGGCATGGGCCAGCGCGCGATGATCGCGATGATGCTGATTGCCGAGCCCGAGCTGCTGATCGCCGACGAGCCGACCTCGGCCCTGGACGTCACGGTGCAGTTGCAGGTGCTGGCCATCCTCGACAAGCTGGTCGCCGGGCGTGGCATGGGTTTGATCTTCATCTCGCACGACCTGCGCCTGGTGTCCTCGTTCTGCGACCGCGTGCTCGTGATGTACGCCGGCCGCGTGGTCGAAGCCATCGCGGCCACCGAGCTGCACCACGCCCGGCACCCGTACACGCAGGGCCTGCTCAATTGCCTGCCCCGGCTCGGCGCCGCGCGCCACCCGCTGCCCACGCTCGACCGCCAGCCGGAGTGGGCGCTGTGATTCGAAACCCGATGGGCCTGGCGGTTGAACAGTTGCGCGTCGTGTTCGATCGCTTCGTCGCCGTCGACGGCGTGTCGTTCGACGTGGCCCCCGGCGAGAGCTTCGGCATCGTCGGCGAATCGGGTTCGGGCAAGAGCACCGTGCTGCGCGCGATCTGCGGCCTCGCGCCTCTCGCCGCCGGCCGTGTGCGCCTGGCGGGCGCCGGCGAGCTTGCCGCGCCCGGCAGCGCCCGCTTTCGTCGCCAGGTGCAGATGGTGTTCCAGGACCCCTACGCCTGTCTGCACCCGCGCCAGACGGTGGACCGTCTGCTCGCCGAGCCGCTGGCCATCCACGGCATCGGCCAAGCCGACGAACGCGAGGCACGCATCGAACGCGCGCTCGACGAAGTGGGGCTGGGTTCGGGCTTTCGCTTTCGCTACCCGCACCAGTTGTCGGGCGGGCAACGCCAGCGCATTGCGATCGCGCGGGCACTGATCCTCGAGCCCCAGGTGCTGCTGCTCGACGAGCCGACCTCGGCCCTGGACGCCTCGGTGCAGGCCGAAGTGCTGAACCTGCTCGAATCGCTGCGCCAGCGTCTGGGTCTGACCTTCCTGATGGTCAGCCACGACCTCGCGGTCGTCACGCACCTGTGCCAGCGCCTGATGGTCATGCAGCGCGGCCGCTCGGTGGAGTTCATTCGCGCCGACGATCTGGCCGCGCAGCGCGTGGGCGCGGACTACACCCAGCGCCTGATGCAGGCGTCGTTGGGGTTTCGCCGGACGGCGGCTTGAACGGTGCCTACAAGCCTTCAACCATCACCAGCCTCGATTTCGTCGTGCGCTCGCGAATCGCGCGCAGCGGCACGTACTGCGGCGAGTCGTACCAGGCCCGCAACCGATCCAGGCTCGGGAACTCGAGGATCACGCAGCGCTTGGGCGACCAGGTTCCTTCCAGCACCGTGATGGCGCCGCCACGGACCAGATAGCGCCCGCCATAGGCTGCGAGGGTGGCCGGCACCTGCTGCCGGTAGGCCTCGTAGCCATCACTGTCGAGCACTTCAACGTCGGCGATCACATAAGCACTCATGGTGCGTTCTCCTGCAGCAGGGTGGCCATCTTCTCGTGAATCAAATGAACGGCTTTCAGCGGCCGCAGCATGACTTTGAACTCGAGCACGCGGCCCGCGTCGTCCCAGCGCAGCATGTCCACGCCGTTGACGCTGATGCCGTCGATTTCGACCTGGAACTCCAGCACCGCATCGCGCTCGTTGACGATGCGGTGCCACAGGGCAACCGGGTCCGCGGTCATGGCCAATGCGCGCTTGCTGGCGGGGCCGGTTCGATCGCGGCGCCTCTTTCGGTCAGTAGCGCGCGCAGCACCGACCGATGGCAGTGCGCCTCCTTCTCGCAATAGCAGCCGACCGAGAAATTGCTGTGCCGCGACAGCACGGCCAGCAGCTCGATGCTGCGGCTGGCGTCGGGCGCTGCCATCTCGGCGCGGTAGCGCTTGGCAAACGCCGCCCACTCGGCCGGCGTGGCGGCGGCCTGGCCCAGCTTCATGACATCGACGCTGGGCGCCAGATTGGGGTACCAAACGTCGTACCAGTTCTGTGCCGCGAATGCGGCCTTGGGCACGCCCCGCGGTGGGCGGCGCACCGTGCCGATGCGCGTGCCTTCCCCCTCG
>JANMSR010000010.1:0-2540 GCA_031389565.1 Burkholderiales bacterium | reverse complement strand
TGCACATGCGAGCCCGCGGCCGCGTCGAGCAGCGGGATCGCGAGCTCGAGCATGATGGCCGCCTCCTCGGTGTCCGGATCCCAATACGGCCGGGGGACCAGGAGCGTGAACCTGCACGGCCCGCGTGCGGCCCGCTCGGCGACGGCGGCGAGCAGCTTGGGCGAGGCCGCGGTCCGGTGCGCCACGATGAGGATGCGCCGGTCACTCATGATTGGGCCCCTTTTCTCATCTTGGTGATCTGCGGCCGATTTGGAATCAGGCGAATAGCATGTCCCGTAGCAATTGTCGTCTCTCGAGGATCGCCTGTCACTCCCTGGCCTGAGCGCGAACGACTCCTTACGCTGCAGAGCTGCCGGCCAAGACCCGACTGTCGGCTCAAGACTGGCTGCGGACAGTCAGGTTTGGTTGCCGAATGACTGCAGCGGTCGGAGCCTGACGTTCGCTGTCCGTGCGGCCGAGTGACCGCTGTACATCAGGACCTGCCGGACGGTTGACAATCGACGGCGCCCTGGGCCAGGTCATCGGAAGCGAGTTGGCCAACGACAGCTTCGGTTAGCTGCGACGGATCACTGCAGACCCCTGGCTGCCGTTCAGCGGCGCACTGCTGAGGTCAGCAGTGCAGCAATGCGGTCGACGACGTCCGCACCCGCAACTCACAGTCCCAGCCCCATTGCAGACATCCAGACGCAGGCGGCTCTAGCGTCCGATCGCCGCTTACATCGCACTGCCGACACCTCCCGTGCCCAGCACATTTGGCATTGATACTGGCGCTTGTCGCAGCGGCGGCCGCCGCATACGATAGGACCGCCTGCAAGGGGATGCCCGCATGTCCGAACTCACCCTGCTTCTCGACGCGGCCCGCCAGGGAGACCAGAAGGCGGCGAGCGACGCCTTCGGGCTGCTCTACGAGGATCTGAGGCGACTGGCTCGCGCGCGGCTGCGCCCACACCAAACGATGACGCTGCTGGGCACCACCTCGCTGGTGCACGAGGCCTACCTCAAGGTCGTGGGCAGCGACGCGCTGCCGGTGGAGAACCGGCACCACTTCTTCGCCTACGCCTCGCGCGTGATGCGCTCGGTGATCGTTGACTATGCGCGCGCTCGCGCCGCCGAGCGCCGCGGCGGCGACGCCGAACACGTCGTACTCGACACCCTGCTGTCGGGCCAGATCGCCGCCCCCGAGAACGATGCGCTGCGCGTGCACGAGGCGCTCGCCGTCCTTGAGCAGGCCGACCCCCGCCTGGCCCAGGTGGCCGAGATGCGATTCTTCGGCGGGCTCACCGAGCCCGAGATTGCCGAGGCGCTTGGTCTGTCCGAGCGCACCGTGCGCCGCGACTGGGAGAAGGCGCGGCTGCTGCTGCTGGCTGCGATGGGTTGAAAGACATGTACGCGGCGATCCTCGTCGCACGGTCACGACCAGGATGGCCGGTCTCGATTCCGTTTCGCGTATTTGGGTTGAAGACCGATCCCGGCAAACCATGACCCTGGCCGTCGCCGACCTGCAACGCCTGTCGATCCTGCTCGACGATGCGCTCGAACTCTCCGTGCCCGATCGCACGCGCTGGCTGGCCGCGCTGCCCGCCGATGCGCGGCCGCTGGCCGGCACGCTGCGCGACTTGCTCGCGCGCCATGCGGAGATGCAGACCAGCGACTTCGCTCCCGCGCCCGAAGCCCTGCTCGCCCAGCAGTCGGGAGGGGCACCGGCGACAGGGTCGCAGGTCGGCCCTTACCGGCTGCTGCGCGAACTCGGCAGCGGCGGCATGGGCTCGGTGTGGCTGGCCGAGCGCGTCGACGGCAGCCTGCGGCGCAAGGTGGCACTCAAGCTGCCGCACCTGGGCTGGTCGGCGAGCCTGGCCGAGCGTTTCGCGCGCGAGCGCGAAATCCTCTCGACCCTGGAGCATCCCCACATCGCGCGCCTGTACGACGCCGGCGTCGACGCCCTGGCTCGGCCCTACATGGCACTCGAATATGTCGAGGGGCAGCCGATCGACCAGTACTGCCGGGCGCACGGGCTGGACGTGCCGGTCCGGCTGCGCCTGCTGATGCAAGTGGCCGAAGCGGTGGCGTTCGCGCATGGCCGGCTGGTGGTGCACCGCGACCTCAAACCCGGCAACATTCTTGTCACCGAACAAGGGCAGGTGCGGCTGCTCGACTTCGGCATCGCCAAGCTGATGGTGGGCGACCGCGCCGGCGAGACCGCGCTCACGCAGGCCGCCGGTCGCATGCTGACGCTGGACTACGCCAGTCCCGAGCAGATCCGCGGCGAGCCGATCGGCACCGCGAGCGACGTCTACAGCCTGGCCATCGTCGCTTATGAACTGCTGACCGAGGCCAAGCCGTATCAGTTGAAGCGCCAAAGTGCCGCTGCACTCGAAGAGGCGATCGCCTCGATGGACGCGCGGCCCGCCAGCACCGCCGCAGCCAGCCCCGGCGCCCGCCAGGCGCTGAAAGGCGACCTCGACGCCATCCTCGACAAGGCGCTGAAGAAACACGTCGCCGCACGCTACCCGACCGTCGATGCGCTGGCTGAGGACATTGAG
>JANMSR010000126.1:0-12985 GCA_031389565.1 Burkholderiales bacterium | reverse complement strand
TTCGGGGTGGGTCATCAGCGCGCGGCCGATCGACAGCATCTGCTGCTCGCCGCCCGAGAGTTGCGCGCCGAGGTGGGTGAACCGCTCCTTCAGGCGCGGGAAGGTGTCGAGCACGCGCTCGCAGGTCCAGTTGTTGCGGCCATCGCGGCCGCGCCGGGCGGCCATGACCAGGTTTTCGCGCACGCTCAGGTTCGCAAACACCCCGCGGCCCTCGGGCACATAGGCCACGCCCAGGCGCGCCACCTGGTGCGGGCGGGCCTTGGACATGTCCTGGCCGAACAGCTTGATGCTGCCTTCGCGCTGTGCCACATGGCCGAGCAACGTGCGGATCAGCGTGCTCTTGCCCATGCCATTGCGGCCGAGCAGGCCGATGGTCTGGCCGCGGTGGACGGCCAGGTCCACCCCCCGCAGCACATGGCTGGCGCCGTACCAGGCGTGGATGGCGCGGGCGTCGAGGATCAGGTCGCTGCTGTTCACGTCAGTGTCCGCCCAGGTACGCGGCTTGCACTTCGGGGCTGGCGCGCACGGCTTCAGGGCGGTCGGAGGCAATCACCGCGCCGTTGACCATCACCGTGATGCGGTCGGCGATGCGGAACACCGCGTCCATGTCGTGCTCGACCAGCAGGATCGCGTGGCCGGCCTTCAGATCGGCCAGCAGGGCCAGCATGCGCTCGGTTTCTTCGGCGCCCATGCCGGCCAGCGGCTCGTCGAGCAACAGCACCTCGGGTGCGGTGGCCAGGCACATCGCGATTTCGAGCTGTCGCTTTTCGCCGTGCGACAGCACGCCGGCCGGGCGCTCGAGCACGGCCTGTAGCCCGGCGCGCTGTGCCGCTGCGAGGGCGGCGTCTGTACTGGCGGCGCAGCGCCGGGCGTCCTGCCACCAGAGCCAGGGCTTTTGCGTGCGCGCCTGCGCGGCGAGGCGGCAGTTCTCGAACACCGAGAAGCTCGGGTAAATGGTGCTGCGCTGGTAGCTGCGGCCCAGGCCCGCGCGGGCGCGGCGTGGCTGCGGCCAGGCCGTCACGTTCTGGCCGAGCAGTTCCACCTGGCCGGCGGACGGCGTGAGTTCGCCGGCCAGGATGTTGACCAGGGTCGACTTGCCGGCCCCGTTGGTGCCGATCACCGCATGCACGCTGCCGCGTTCGAGTTCGATCGACACGCGGTCGACGGCCACCAGGCCGCCCCAGCGGTGCGTGATCGCGTGGCCGCGCAGCAAGACTTCAGGCTTGTTCATCACGCGCCTCGGCCGTGCCGCGCAGGGTGCCGGGCTTGCCCAGCAGCCGCTCGCGCACCTGCCCCGGCAGGCCGACCAGGCCGCGCGGCAGCAGGGCCACGCTGGCGATGATCGTCAGGCCCAGGCCGAGCAGCCAATGCTTGGCGAACGCACCGAAAATCGCCTCCGACTTGAACAGCTCCTGCAGCAAGGCGAACGCGAAGGCGCCGATCAGCGCGCCGCGCAGGTGGCCGAGGCCACCGAGGATGATCATGATCAGCACCGCGCCCGACAGGTGCCAGCTCAACAGTTCGGGGTTGACCAGGCCGTCTTTGACCGCGAACAGAAAGCCCGCCAGGCCGGCGATGGCACCCGAGACGGTGAACGCCGCCAGCTTGTAGGGGTAGGTCGAGAACCCGCTGGCGCGCATGCGCTGCTCGTTGACGCGGATGCCGGCCAGCGCACGACCGAAGCGCGAGCGCAGCAACAGCGCGAGGCCGCCGAAAACCAAGGCCAGGCAGGCCAGCGTGAAGGCATACAGCGACAGTGGTTTGCCGAGGTCGAGCCAGGCGCCGATGACCGGCTTGGCGTTGAGGTAGATGCCGTCGGTGCCGCCGCCCAGCGGCGTGTCGTGGACCACGTAGTAGGCCATCTGCGCGAAGGCCAGCGTGACCATGATGAAGTACACGCCCTTGGTGCGCAGCGACAGCGCACCGACGGCCAAGGCGTACAGCGCGGCCGCCAGCACGCAGGCCGGCAGCAGCCACAACACCGGTCCGGGGGCGTCGGCCGGCGACAGCAGCACCGTGGCGTAGGCGCCGATGCCGAAGAACGCGGCCTGGCCGAAGCAGACCAGCCCGGTGCCGCCGACGAGCAGCTCCAGGCTGAGTGCGAAGACGGCGTAGATCATGATCTTGGTGACCAGGTCGATGCCGTAGTTGCCGGCCACCAGGGGCAGCAGCGCCAGCGCGGCAAAGGCCAGCGCCACGAACAGGGCTTTGGAGCGGTCCACTGTGTTCATCCTGCCTTGAACAAACCGTCGGGCTTCCACAGCAGGATCAGCGCCATCAGCACATAGACCAGCACGCCTGCAGCCTGCGGCAGGAAGACCTTGCCGAAGGTGTCGACGATGCCGATCAGCAAGGACGCCAGCAGAGCGCCGCGGATCGAGCCGATGCCGCCGATGACGACGACCACAAAGCAGATGATCAGCACCGTGCTGCCCATGCCCGGGTAGACCGATGACACCGGCGCCGCGACCATGCCGGCGAGCACGGCGATGGCCACGCCGGCCGCGAACACCACGCGGTAGAGGAACTTGATGTCGATGCCCAGCGACTGCACCATCTCGCGGTTGGTGCTGCCGGCGCGGATCATCATGCCCAGCCGCGTGCGCGTGAGCACCAGGTACATGGCCAGCGCCAGCAACAGGCACACGCCGGAGATGAACAGGCGGTAGACCGGGTAGGTCATCAGTTCGCCCAGGGGCAGGCTGCCGGCCAGGATCTCGGGCGGCGCGACGCCATGCACGTCGTCACCGACGATCAGGCTGCGCAGTTCCTCGAACACCAGGATCAGGCCGTAGGTCATCAGCACCTGCTGCAGGTGTTCGCGCTCGTACAGGAAGCTGAAGAACACCCACTCGAGCAAGTAGCCGAACAACACCGCGAGCACCAGGCCGACGACCAGGGTCATGAAGAAGCCGCCGCCGAAGGTGGCATCGACGATCGGCGCCAGCGCATACGCCATGTAGGCGCCGATCATGTAGAAGCTGCCGTGTGCCAGGTTGATGACGCCCATGATGCCGAAGATCAGGGTCAGCCCCGAGGCCACCAGGAACAGCAGCAGACCGTACTGCAGCGCGTTCAGGCACTGGATCAGGAAGGTGGCGAGGGTCATCGACGGTGTCGCTGGATGAACTCGGTGGCGGCGCAGATCAAGGCTTCGGGTTGGTCACGTTGCGGCGAGTGGCCGCAGGCTGGCAGTTCGAGCAACTCGGTTTGCGGCACGCGCCGCGCGATACCGCGAATCTGTTCGAGTGTGCCGTACTCGTCGTCGGTGCCCTGCACGGCCAGCAGCGGGCACCCGATCGCGGCGATCTCGGCTTCGATCGACCACTGCTTGAAGGGCGGGTGCAGCCAGATGCGATTCCAGCGCCAGAACGCGGTGTCGGGGTCGTCGTGGTGCTTTGCCAGGCGCTGGCGCAGATCGGTTTCGAGAAATTCACTGCGGGTTTGCGTGATGCTGGCCACCGCCAGGTCTTCGACCAGGATGTGCGGCGCCAGCACGATCGCGCCGGCGACATGGTGCGGGAACCGCGCGGCGTAGAGCAGCGCCATCGAGCCGCCGTCGCTGTGGCCGAACAACCAGGGCGGCTCGGCGGCGCTGTTGATGGCCAAGGCGTCGAGCAGCGCAGGCAACACCTCGTGCGCCTGCCGGTGCATGAAGTCCAGGCCCCAGGCCGTTTCGGCATCGCGCGCCGTCGAGCGACCGTAGCCCGGGCGCGAATAGACCAGGCCGCGGCAGCCGGCGGCGTCGCAAAGCCGTTGCGGAAAATCCTTCCACAACGACAGCGAACCGAGGCCTTCGTGCAGGAAGACGACGAGCGGCGCGCCGCCGCGCTCAGGCGCGATCCATTCGTGCTCGACGCGCACGCGGCGCCCGGCCCAGTCGAGGTCGACGAACTCGACGCTCAACGGAGCCCCTCACCCGACGAGTACGTCCGGCCGGCCCGGCGCTCGGCCCGCGCGAAAACGGGCGCACGGCGTCTCATCGCACGGCTTCTCTTTCGCGCAGCTTGAAGCGCTGGATCTTGCCGGTGGCGGTCTTGGGCAGTTCGGCGATGAACGCAATCGCGCGCGGGTACTTGTAGGGCGCGAGTCGGTCCTTCACGAAGGCCTTCAGTTCGTCTTCGCTGGCAGCCTGCCCGGCCTTCAGCACGACGAAGGCCTTGGTGCGGGTCAGGCCCTCGGCGTCGGCCACGCCGATGACGGCGGCTTCGAGCACCGCCGGGTGCTGTACCAGGGTGGCTTCGACCTCGAAGGGCGAAACGTAGATGCCGCTGACTTTGAGCATGTCATCGCTGCGGCCCGAGTAGGTGTAGCTGCCGTCGGCGTTCTTCACGTACTTGTCGCCGCTCTTGGTCCAGGCGCCCTGGAAGGTCTCGCGCGACTTGTCGCGGTTGCCCCAGTACATCAGGGCCGCGCTGGGACCTTGGATATAGAGGTCGCCGGTGTCGCCGTCGGGCACCGGCCGGCCGTCGTCGCCGCGCAACTCGATGTCGTAGCCCGGCACCGGCCAGCCGGTGGTGCCGTAGCGCACACGGCCGGGCGTGTTGGACAGGAAGATGTGCAGCATCTCGGTCGAACCGATGCCGTCGATGATCTCGACGCCGTAGTGGGCCGTGAAGCGCAGGCCGAGGTCGGCCGGCAAGGCCTCGCCGGCCGATGAGGCCAGGCGCAGCGCCACGTCCAGTCGCGACGGCAGGTTTGGAGCGGCCAGCATGCCGGCAAAACCGGTCGGTGCGCCGAAGAAAACGGTCGGCCGCACACCACCGACCCCGCCGGTCCAGCGCTTGAAGATGGCATCGGGCGTTGGCCGCTCGGCCATCAGCAGGGTGGTTGCGCCGACGCTGAGCGGGAAGCTGAGGGCGTTGCCCAGGCCGTAGGCGAAGAACAGCTTGGCCGCCGAAAAGCAGATGTCACGCTCGGTCAGGGCGAGCACCGGCGTGCCGTACAGCTCGGCCGTCCAGTACGGGTTGGCATGCGTGTGCACGGTGCCCTTCGGGCGGCCGGTGGAGCCCGACGAATAGAGCCAGAAGCCGGGGTCGTCGGGGCCGGTGGCGACCGCGGCAGCCAGCGGGGGGTGGCTCTGGAGCCATGCATCGAAGGCGACGGCGCCGGCCGGTAGGGCAGCGGTCGGCCGCGAGACGATGACGGTCTTCACCTCGTGCGCACGTTGCGCCAGCGCAGCTTCGAGCGTGGGCAGCAGCGCGGCCGAGACCAGGGCCGCCTGCGCCCGACTGTGCGCGAGCATGTAGGCCACGTCGTCGGCGGTCAGCAACGTGTTCACGGCCACCGGCACGAGGCCGGCGTACATCGCACCGAGAAAGGCGACCGGCCAGTCGTTGCCGTCGTGCATCAGGAGCAGCACACGCTCTTCGCGGCGCAGGCCGCAGGCCAGCAGGCCCGTGGCCGTGCGGCGGATGCGTTCGGCCAGCGCGCCGTAGCTGAGCGAACCTGCATCGTCGATGTAGGCCACCTTGGCCGGCCGATGTGCGTTGCGCTCGATCAGATGCTGCGCGAAGTTGAAGACCGTGCCGGGTGCTGGAACAGGGGGTGCCGTCATCGTGGCCTCTCAGCGGGTGAAGTCGATGCGCCCATCGGGCAGGGGGTTCATGTCGACCCCATCGACCGAGGGTCCGTACAGGTCGGCATCGAGGGCCAGCCTGGCGACGCGGGGGGTGAGGCCGGCGATCTGCCGTCGAAAGTCGGTCACGGTCACGGACACGGGCAAGGCTCCATGGCAGTTGCGGGTCGCGGGAAGATGAAGTATTGTGCCTGCATGACGGTAAGGTCAATGCGCGGCGATGTCAAGCACTATAGTGCGTGAAGCCGAGGCGGTACGGGCTGCGGCTGTGGCTTCTTCGCTGGCCGGCGGCGAGGCCAAACATCCGTTCCTGGCCGCGCTCGGCGAGCGGGTCAAGGCACTGCGCTCGCGCCGTGGCATGACGCGCAAAGCGGTGGCGCTGGCGGCCGACGTGTCGGAGCGCCACCTCGCCAACCTCGAATACGGCATCGGCAACGCGTCGATCCTGGTGCTGCTGCAGGTGGCCGGCGCGCTGCAATGCAGCCTGGCCGAACTGCTTGGCGACGTGACCACCTCGTCGCCCGAGTGGCTGCTGCTGCGCGAACTGCTCGAGCAACGCGACGACGCCAGCCTGCACCGCGTGCGGGTGGCGGTGGGCGCGTTGCTCGGAACCGGCGGCGCGAATGGGGGAGGGCGGGCCGCGCGCAGCCCGCGGGTGGCGCTGATCGGGCTACGTGGTGCCGGCAAGTCGACCCTCGGGCAGCAGCTTGCCGACGATCTCGGATTCCCCTTCGTCGAGCTGAGCCGCGAGATCGAAAAGTTTGCCGGCTGCAGCATCTCCGAGATCCAGGCCCTCTATGGCCAGAACGCCTACCGCCGCTACGAGCGTCGGGCGCTCGAAGAGGCGATCCAAATCTACCCCGAGGCGGTGATCGCCACGCCTGGCGGCCTGGTGTCCGACGCCGCGACCTTCAACCTGCTGCTGGCCCATTGCACGACGGTGTGGCTGCAGGCGCGGCCAGAGGACCACATGAAGCGCGTCATCTCGCAGGGCGACCTGCGGCCGATGGGTGCGAGCAAAGAGGCGATGAAAGACCTCGAGGGCATCCTGGCCGGGCGGGCCGCGTTCTACTCCAAAGCCGAGTTGACACTCGACACCAGCGCCCAGGCGCTGGGTGCCACTTTTCAGGCATTGCGGGCGATGGTGCGCGAGGCCTTGTCGCTGCCTGAGTGATTAGTGACATGCATAAAAATGCTTAATACTGATCAGAAATATGCACTATGATGCACATGTCGATGTCGCATCGACACCAACCCTCGCCCCGGCCCAGGAGACATTCCCGTGAACTCACCGCCGCGCGTCGACTACCGGACGCACCCATCGCTGTACCGCCACTGGAAGCTGAAATTCGAGGGCCCTGTGGCCACCCTGGCGGCCGATTTCGACGAGAACGCCGGCCTGGCGCCGGGCTACAAGTTGAAGCTCAACAGCTACGACCTGGGCGTCGACATCGAACTCAATGACGCCATCAACCGCATCCGATTCGAGCACCCCGAGGTGCGCACGGTGGTGATCACCAGCGCGAAGGACAAGGTGTTCTGCTCGGGCGCCAACATCTTCATGCTCGGCGTGTCGAGCCATGCCTGGAAGGTCAACTTCTGCAAGTTCACCAACGAGACGCGCAACGGCCTCGAAGACTCATCCAGGCACAGTGGCTTGAAGTTCCTGGCCGCCGTGAATGGCGCGTGCGCCGGCGGCGGCTACGAGCTGGCCCTGGCCTGCGACGAAATCATCCTGGTCGATGACCGCTCCAGTGCCGTGAGCCTGCCCGAGGTGCCGCTGCTCGGCGTGCTGCCCGGCACCGGCGGCCTGACGCGGGTCACCGACAAAAGGCATGTACGCCATGACCTGGCCGACCTGTTCTGCACCAGTGTCGAGGGCGTGCGCGGGCAGAAGGCCAAGGACTGGCGCCTGGTCGACGACATCGCCAAGCCGGCGGTGTTTGCGCACAAGGTGCAGGCGCGCGCGCTCGAACTCGCGGCGCAGAGCGACCGGCCGGCCGACGGCCGCGGCGTCGTGCTGCCGCCGCTGGCGCGCACGAGCCAAGCCGATGCACTGCGCTACGCGCACGTCACGGTCGAGATCGCCCGCGCGCAACGCACCGCCACGTTCAGCGTCAAGTCGCCCACCGGCGCGCAGCCGGGCGACATCGCCGCCATCGAAGCCGCCGGCGCGGCCTGGTACCCGCTGCAGATGGCGCGCGAGCTCGAAGATGCGATCCTCTGGATGCGCACCAATGAGCAGGGCATCGGCACCTGGCTGATCAAGACCGAAGGCGCGAATGGTGAAGGGACGGCCGCCGTGCTGGCGATGGACGCCACCTTGCTTGCGAACCAGGGCCACTGGCTGGTGCGCGAAACCATCGGCCTGTTGCGCCGCACTTTCAGCCGGCTGGATGTCTCCTCGCGCAGCCTGTTCGCATTGATCGAAGCGGGTTCGTGCTTTGCCGGCACCCTGCTCGAACTGGCGCTGGCGTGCGACCGCAGCTACCAGCTCGCGTTGCCTGATGACCGCGCCAAGGCGCCGAAGATCACGGTGGCCGAGACCAACTTCGGCCTGTACCCGATGATCACCGGCCAGAGCCGCCTGCAGCGACGCTTCTACGACGAGGCGCCGGCGCTCGATGCCGTGCGCGCCCAATCCGGGCGGCCGCTCGATGCAGACGCCGCCTTCGCGCTCGGCCTCGTGACCAGCAAGCCCGACGACATCGACTGGGCCGACGAAGTGCGCATCGCCATCGAGGAGCGCGTCTCGATGTCGCCCGACGCGCTGACCGGCATGGAAGCCAACCTGCGCTTCAACGGCCCCGAGAACCTGTACACGCGGGTCTTCGGCCGCCTGACCGCGTGGCAGAACTGGATCTTCCAGCGCCCCAATGCGTGCGGCGAGAAGGGGGCGCTCAAGGTCTACGGCAAGGGCGACAAGGCCGCGTTCGATTGGACTCGGGTCTGATGACGACCACCCCGACGCGGCCTGTAGCCGCCTCCCCTCAAGGCCCTCAAGGGGCGTCGCCAGCGGCCCGGCAATGCCGGATCCGCGGCGTCTGCTTGAGCAATACCCCCGCACGCACTGGTACCTGAACTGGAGCCCACGATGAGCAGCATCGACTACAGCGAGAAGATCCCCAACAACGTCAACCTCGGCGAAGACCGCACGCTGCAGCGCGCGCTCGAGCAGTGGCAGCCCAACTTCCTCAACTGGTGGGGTGAAGTCGGCCCCGAGGGATCGACCGACTTCGACGTCTACCTGCGCACCGCCGTCAGCGTCGATCCGCAGGGCTGGGCCCAGTTCGGCCACGTCAAGATGCCCGACTACCGCTGGGGCATCTTCCTGAACCCGGGGGACGCCAACCGCGAGATCCACTTCGGCGACCACAAGGGCGAGCGCGCCTGGCAAGACGTGCCCGGCGAGCACCGCGCCAACCTGCGCCGCATCATCGTCACCCAGGGCGACACCGAGCCGGCGTCGGTGGAGCAGCAGCGCCACCTCGGCCTCACCTGCCCGAGCCAGTACGACCTGCGCAACCTGTTCCAGGTCAACGTCGAGGAAGGCCGCCACCTGTGGGCCATGGTCTACCTGCTGCACAAGCACTTCGGCCGTGATGGCCGCGAAGAAGCCGAGGCCCTGCTGCAACGCCGCAGCGGCGACGAGAACAACCCGCGCATCCTCGGCGCCTTCAACGAGAAGACGCCCGACTGGCTGGCCTTCTTCATGTTCACGTACTTCACCGACCGCGACGGCAAGTTCCAGCTCTGCGCACTGGCCGAGAGCGCCTTCGACCCGCTGGCGCGCACGACCAAGTTCATGCTCACCGAAGAAGCGCACCACATGTTCGTCGGCGAGAGCGGCGTCTCGCGCGTGATCGCCCGCAGCGCGCAGAAAATGAACGAGTTGAAGACCGACGACGCGGGCACACTGCGCGCCGCCGGCGTGATCGACCTGCCGACGATTCAGCGCTATATCAACTTCCACTACAGCGTGACGATCGACCTTTTCGGCGCCGACCAGTCGAGCAACGCCGCCACGTTCTACAGCTCGGGCCTGAAGGGCCGCTTCGAGGAAGGCAAGCGCGACGACGACCATCTGCTCAAGGGCCAGACCTACAAGGTGATCGAAGCTGTCGGTGGCCAACTCGTGGAGAAAGAAGTGCCGATGCTCAATGCGCTCAACGAAGTGCTGCGCGACGACTTCATCAAGGATTCGGTGGCCGGTGTCGGCCGCTGGAACAAGGTGCTCGAAAAGGCCGGCCTGCCGCACCGCCTGACGGTGCCGCACAAGGCCTTCCACCGCAACATCGGCGCGCTCGCGGGCGTGCGGGTCTCGCCCGATGGCCGGGTGGTGGCGCAAGCCGAGTGGAACGCCAAGGTCGACCAGTGGCTGCCGAGCACCGAAGACCGCGCCTTCGTCGCCAGCCTGATGGGCCGCGTCGTCGATCCCGGCAAGTTCGCGAACTGGATCGCGCCGCCGGTGATCGGCGTCAACCGCCAACCGGTCGACTTCGAGTACGTGCGCTTCAACTGAGATCGGTGTGCAAGAAGCCAGCGTCATCAAGCAGCACCTGATCGACCCCGAGATCTGCATCCGCTGCAACACCTGCGAGGCCACCTGCCCGGTCGGCGCGATCAGCCACGACGACCGCAACTACGTCGTCGATCCCGAAAAGTGCAAGCTGTGCATGGATTGCGTCGCGCCGTGCCCCACCGGCTCGATCGACAACTGGCGCGTCGTGTCGCTCATCAAGGTCTACAGCGTGAGCGAGCAACTCGGGTGGGACACGCTGCCGCCTGAAGCGCCTGACGATGCACGACCCGTTCGGGCTGAGCTTGTCCAAGCCCTCGTCGACCCGCAGGCAGCCCTTCGACAGGCTCAGGGCGAACGGCTGTTGGAGCCTGAGCGCGCGGCGAATCACGGGGCCACGTTGCCGCCGTGGTCGGCCGCACACGCCTACACCAACCTCTACGGCCCCAAGGCCGCCGAGAAGACGATCGTGGCCACGGTCACGGGCAACGTGCGCGTCACCCAGGTCGGCCGCGAGTACGACACCCACCACATCGTGCTCGACTTCGGCGCCGTGCCGTTCCCGCTGCTCGAGGGCCAGTCGATCGCCGTCATTCCGCCCGGCATCGACGCCAAAGGCCGCGCCCACCACCCGCGCCAGTACTCCGTCGCCAGCCCGCGCAACGGCGAGCGGCCGGGCTACAACAACGCCTCGCTGACCATCAAGCGCGTGCTCGAAGACCACCAGGGCAGGCCGGTGCGGGGCGTGGCCAGCAACTACCTGTGCGACCTGCAGGTCGGCGACAAGGTCCAGGTGATCGGCCCGTTCGGCAGCAGTTTCCTGATGCCGAATCAACCGCGCAGCCACATCGTGATGATCTGCACCGGCACCGGCAGTGCGCCGATGCGTGCGATGACCGAATGGCGGCGGCGCCTGCGCGCGTCGGGCAAGTTCGAGGGCGGCAAGCTGATGCTGTTTTTCGGCGCGCGCACGAAAGAAGAGCTGCCGTACTTCGGCCCGTTGCAAAGCCTGCCCAGGGATTTCATCGATATTCACTTCGCGTTTTCGCGCACGCCAGGGGCACCCAAGCGCTATGTCCAGGACCTGATGCGCGATCGCGCGGCTGACCTGGCTCCGCTGCTGGCCGACCCCAACGCCTACTTCTACGTCTGCGGCCTGAAGGCCATGGAAGAGGGCGTCGTGCATGCGCTGCGCGACGTGGCGCAGCGGGCCGGGCTGGCGTGGGAGACGGTGGCCGCGGCGCTGAAGCGGGAAGGACGTCTCCATCTGGAGACCTACTGATGGCCCTGCTCACGATCACCCGCCGTGCCGCAGGGGTTGCGCAAGTGACGATGGCGCGCCCCGCGGTGTTCAATGCCTTCGACGAGGCCATGATCGCCGAGCTGGACGCGGCGTTTGCGCAACTCGCCGACGATGCCGGCGTGCGCGTGATCGTGCTGGCCGGCGACGGCAAGCACTTCAGCGCCGGCGCCGACCTGCAATGGATGCAGCGCGCCAGCAGCGCATCGATTGAGTGGAACCTCGACGACGCGCGGCGCTTCGCCGCGATGCTCGAGCGCATCGCGAGCTGCCCCAGGCCCACCGTTGCGCGCGTGCAGGGCGCTGCACTCGGCGGTGGTGTCGGCCTGGTCTGCGCCTGCGATGTCGCCATCGCTGCCGACAACGCCAGCTTCTCGGTCAGCGAAGCCCGATTCGGCATCCTGCCCGCCGTCATCGGCCCCTACCTGGTCAATGCCATCGGCAAGCGCCAGGCCAAGCGGTTGGCCCTGACTGCCGTGCGCATCGCAGCCAGCGAAGCAATGGCCATCGGCCTCGTGCAGCGGGTGCTGCCGCTGGACCAGCTCGACGCCGCCATCGACGCCACCGTCACCGACCTGCTCGCCGGTGGCCCGAGCGCACAGCGCGAAATCAAGCAGCTCTTCGCTCAACTCCACGTCGGCCCGGTCACCGGCGAAGTGCGCGAGCTGAGCGCGCAAACCATCAGCCGCGTGCGTGGCAGCGAGGAGGCACGCGAGGGCTTCGCCGCGTTCCTGGCCAAGCGGCCGGCGGACTGGACCGAACGCTGAGGGGGCTGGCTTGCCCTCAGAGCAGCAGGTCGAACTTGTCGTTCGGGCCCATCGCGGCCCTGGCGGCACCGGGTAACGCGCCGAGCGCCAGGGCGGCACCGCTGGCCATCACAATGTCGCGGCGGGTCGTGTGCTGCATGGCTGCCTCGCGTGCGCAAGTTGGGGGTGGCGGCGATTCAAGCATGGGCCCGCGAGCGGCACAACAGGGTCTCATGGGGGATGGGCGATGACGATCGACAAGCTGGATGGGGCGCCGCTGCTGGTGGTCGGCGCCGGGATCATGGGCGTGGGGATCGCACAGGTGGCCGCGCAGGCGGGGCACCGCGTGCAACTCTTCGATGCCCGCAGCGGCGCCGCCGCGCAGGCCACCGCCAAACTCGGTTCCACACTCGACGGCCTGGTGGCCAAAGGCAAGCTGACGGCCGCGGCGGCCGAGGCCACGCTGGCCCGCATCGAGCCGCTGGCCGCGCTCGATGAACTCGGCAAGACGCGCCTGGTCGTCGAGGCCATCATCGAGAACCTCGACGCCAAGCGCATGCTGTTCCAGCAACTGGAGTCCCTGGTCGGAGCCGACTGCGTGCTGGCCACCAACACCTCGTCGATCTCGGTCACGGCCATCGCCAACGGCCTCAGGCACCCCGGCCGGCTGGTCGGCATGCACTTCTTCAACCCGGTGCCGCTGATGAAGCTGGTGGAGGTGGTGTCGGGGCTGCACACCGAGCACGCCGTGGCCGACGCGATCTTCGAGTTGAGCCAGTCGTGGGGCAAGGTGCCGGTGCACGCGCGCTCGACGCCAGGCTTCATCGTCAACCGCATCGCCC
>JANMSR010000046.1:0-50732 GCA_031389565.1 Burkholderiales bacterium | reverse complement strand
CTGCACAACCTGCACCACATCGACGTGCAAGTCCCGCTGCAACGCCTGGTCGCGGTGACCGGCGTGTCGGGCTCGGGCAAGAGCACCCTGGCACGCGACGTGTTGCTGGCCAATGTGGCGGCGCTGGTCGGCACGCGCGGCAAGGCGCCGCTCACCGGCTGCACCGCGCTCGACGGCTGGCAAGCGGTGGAGCGCGTGCTCGAAGTCGACCAGACGCCGATCGGCAAGACGCCGCGCTCCTGCCCGGCCACCTACATCGGTTTCTGGGACGCGATCCGCAGGCTGTTCGCCGAAACGCTGGAGGCCAAGGCACGCGGCTACGCCCCCAACCGCTTTTCCTTCAACACCGGCCAGGGCCGCTGCCCGGGCTGCGAAGGCCAGGGCGTGCGCACGATCGAAATGAGCTTCCTGCCCGACGTCAAGGTGGGCTGCGACTCGTGCCACGGCCAGCGCTTCAACCCCGAGACGCTGGCGGTGAGCTGGCGCGGCAAGAGCATCGGCGACGTGCTGCGCATGGAGGTCGACGAGGCGGTGGGCTTCTTCGCCTCGATGCCGGCCATCGCCCACCCGCTGCAACTGCTGCACGACGTGGGCCTGGGCTACCTGACGCTGGGCCAGCCGTCGCCGACGCTCAGCGGCGGCGAAGCGCAGCGCATCAAGCTGGTCACCGAACTTTCAAAGGTGAGAGACGACATCACCCGCCGCGGCAACCGCGCGCCGAGAACGTTGTACGTGCTGGACGAGCCCACCGTGGGCCTGCACATGGCCGATGTCGAACGCCTGATCCGCGTGTTGCACCGGCTGGTCGATGGTGGCCACAGCGTGATCGTGATCGAGCACGACCTCGACGTCATCGCCGAGGCCGACTGGGTCATCGACCTCGGCCCCGATGGCGGCGCCGCCGGCGGCCAGGTGGTGGTGGCCGGCACGCCCGAGCAGGTGGTGGCCGCGGGCAGCCACACCGGGGTGGCGCTGGCGCCGGTGCTGGCGCGCTGAACCGGGTCAGGCCGCCGCCGGCTGTGGCGCCTCGGCGCTGGTGCTGATCGCGTCGCGCGTGATCAGGCCGGCGGCGCGGCATTGCATGACGATGGCGTCTTCATGGTCGCCGAGGCAGTCGAACAGGTCGGACACGCGCAGCAGCACGGTGATCTCCCACTGCGGATCGGCCGAGCGCAGCGCCAGTTGCGCGGCTTCGAAGCCGAGGTCGCGGGCGGTGTCGCGCAGGCGGTGGGCGCCGCACGGTTCGTCGTGGTCTTCGAGCAGGCCGGCGCGCTCGAGCGACAGTTCGGCCAACTCGCACAACGCGTCGACGCTGGCATCGACTGCCGACAGGTTGCGCGCCAGTTGCAGCCCGCGGTCGGCATACCAGGCCGCGTCGGCCAGGGCGCCGAAGCGGCGGTGGCAGCGGCCGACCTGGGCCAGCGTCTGGCTCAGCAGCGCCGGCTCGCCGGTGGCTTCGGCGGCGTCGAGTGCAGCGCTGGCGTCGCGCAGGGCCTGGCGTGCGGCTTCGAGTTCGATCGGTGACAACATGGCGTTCTCGGTCGGTGGCGGGGATGGCACGGATACTAGGCAGCCACCCAGGCGCCGCCTCCCCCTGCCCCCGGGGATGCACCCGCAGGCATGGGGGGACGCGCAGCGCAAGGTGTGACGCATCGCACATCCGCCGCGCCGGGCGATGCTTGCTCGTTGCTGACAAACGCCACCGCCGCCGTCAAGGAAAACCACAAGCCGACCTCACGCGCCTGCCTTCGACAATCGTCCACCTTGCGCAAGCTGCGCCCTATCCACCCCCTGGAGACTCGACATGTACCTTCGTTCCGTTCGTCGCCCGCTGGCCGTGGCCGTCGCTACCCTGGCCGCCGGCGCTGCCGCGCAAGCCCAGACCGTCCTCACGGTGTCGTCGTGGCTGCCGCCGGCGCACATCCTGTCCGAGACCCAGAAAGACTGGTGTACCGAGCTCGAGCAGAAGACCGCCGGCAAGGTCAAGTGCAACATCCTGCCGCGTGCGGTGACGGCGCCGCCGGGCACCTTCGACGCTGTGCGCAACGGCGTGGCCGACCTGTCGTACACGGTGCAGGGCTACACCCCGGGCCGTTTCGTGAGCACGCAGATGGCCGAGGTGCCCTTCCTCGGCAACTCGTCGGAATCGGTGTCCGCGGCCTACCAGCGTGTGTACAACAAGCACCCCGCGTTCGCCGCCGAACACCAGGGCGTCAAGGTGCTGGCGGTGTTCACGCACGGCCCGGGCATCGTCTTCAACACCAAGCGCACGATCGCCAAGGCCGACGACCTCGCGGGCCTGAAGTTCCGCGTCGGCGGCGGCATGGTCAACGAGATCAGCAAGGCCCTGGGCATGAATGTGACCCTCAAGCCCGCGCCCGAGAGCTACGAGCTGCTCTCCTCCGGGGTGATGGACGGCACGCTGTTCCCGGCCGAGTCGATCGAGTCGTTCAAGATCGACAAGGTCATCAAGCACGCCACCATCTTCCCGGGCGGCCTGTACAACACCAGCTTCGTGTTCCTGATGAACCAGGCCACGTTCGACAAGCTGCCGGCCGACGCGAAGAAAGCCGTCGACGAGCTTTCAGGTGAGCACGCGGCGCGGATGTTCGGCCGCGGCTGGGACAAGGTCGACCGCCGCGGCATGGCCTTCATGCAGGCCGCGGGCGTGCAGTTCACCCGGGCCGACCCGGCGTTCGTCAAGGCGGTGCAGGACAAGACCGCCGCGGTCGAAGACAGGTGGGCCGCGGCGGCCGAGGCCAAGGGGCTGAAGGGCGCCAAGAAGGTGCTGGCCGAGTTCCGCGCCGAGATCAAGAAGCTCGAAAAGTAAGCAGCCCGTGCCGGCCGCCGCGCTCAAACGCAGCCTCGAAGCGCTGTGCGCCACGCTGGCCGCGGCGGCGCTGTTCGGCATCATGTGGCTGACGCTGGCCGACGTGGCCGGGCGCAAGGCGCTCAGCACCTCGGTGCCCGGCTCGCTCGAGCTGACCGAGATGCTGATGGTGCTGGTGATCTTCGCTGGCCTGCCGCTGGTGTCGCTGCGCGGCGAGCATGTGGTCTTCGATTCGCTCGACCCGCTGCTCGAGCGCTGGCTGCGGCGTGCGCAGGGCTTGGTCGTCGACCTGCTCTGCGCCGCGGCGCTGGCCGGCGTGGCCTGGCTGATGTGGGTCAAGGCCGGCAACATGGTGGAGTACGGCGACACCAGCGCGCAACTGATGATCCCGCAGGGGCCCTTTGTCTACCTGATGAGCCTGCTCTGCGCGCTGACGGCGCTGGTGCATGTGCTGCTGATCTTTGTGCCGACCAGCCATCATCACCCGGGCGTGACATGAGCGGGCCGAGCGCCGGGCCGCTCCCAAGCCGGCCCGCATCCCCCCGGGGGATCGGCCGACGTACCTCGTCGGACGAGGGGCTCCATTGACCGAGTCCCTGCTCGGCTTCGGCGCCATCTTCCTGCTCGCGCTGCTGCGCGTGCCGCTGGCCTTCGCGATGGGCTTCGTCGGCTTCATCGGTCTGGGCCTGATGCGCGGCTGGCCGGCCACCGCGGCCGGCACGGCCCAGGTGATCTACGAGACCGGCTTCGCCTACACGCTGTCTGTCGTGCCGCTGTTCATCCTGATGGGCAACTTCGTCGCCCGCGCCGGCCTGGCGCAGGAACTGTTCCGCGCCGCCTACGCCTTCGTCGGCCATGTGCGCGGCGGCCTGGCGCACGCCACGGTGCTGGCCTGCGCCGGCTTCGGCGCGATCTGCGGCTCGTCGATTGCGACGGCGGCCACGATGAGCAAGGTGGCCTACCCGTCGATGAAGAAGCTCGGCTATGCCGACTACCTGAGTACCGGCGTGATTGCCGCCGGCGGCACGCTGGGCATCATGATCCCGCCCTCGACGATCATGGTCATCTACGGCATCGTCACCGAAACCCACATCGGCAAGCTGTTCGCGGCCGGCGTGCTGCCCGGCCTGGTGTGCGCGTTGATGATGATGGGCGCCGTGGTCATCATCACCTGGCGTGACCCCGCGGCCGGCCCGGCCGGCGAACGCACCACCTGGCGCAACCGGCTGATCGCCGTGCGCAACATCTGGGGCGTGGCGCTCCTGGTGTTGCTGGTGCTGGGCGGCATCTACGGTGGCGTATTCACCGCCACCGAGGGCGCGGGCATCGGCGCCTCGGGCGCCTTCTTCTTCGCGCTGGCGCGCGGCGCACTGACGCCGCGGGGGATGTTCGAGATCCTGGTCGAGAGCGCGCGCACCACGGCGATGCTGTTCACGATCCTGATCGCCGCGATGATGTTCGCCAACTTCGTCAACTTCACGACGATGCCGGGAGACCTGAAGAGCTGGATCCTGCAGCTCGGCCTGCCGCCGCTGGCCATCGTCGGCGCGATGATGCTGATCTATGTGCTGCTGGGCACCATCATGGAAGAGCTGTCGATGGTGCTGCTGACGATCCCGGTGTTCTTCCCGATCGTCGTTCAGCTCGGCTTCGACCCGGTGTGGTTCGGCGTGCTGATCGTGCTGGTGGTGCAGATCGGGCTGATCTCGCCGCCGGTGGGCATGAACCTGTTCGTGCTCAATTCGCTGTTGAAGGGCGTGGCACTGGCCCAGATCTTCCGCGGTGTCTGGATGTTCGTGGCCGCCCTGGTCGTGGCGCTGTTCGTGGTGCTCGAGTTCCCAGCCCTGGCACTTTGGTTGCCGGGATTCATGAAGTAGCGGCCGCCCGACGGTGCTTTGACCTGCATCAGCCCGGGCCCCTGCCTACGTAATTCCCACCAGCAGCGCGGCGGGTAGCTGCCCTAGCATCGGGCCACCCCATTCGACCCTCGCTAGACTCAAGGAGACCCGACCATGAAACGCACCCTGCTGGCCGCCGCCGCGTTGTTCATCACGACCGCCGCTTTCGCTGAGTACCCGGAAAAGCCGATCACCCTGGTGGTGCCCTTCGCCGCCGGCGGCCCGACCGACAAGGTCGCCCGTGACCTGGGCGAGGTACTGCGCAAGGGCCTGAACAACCAGACCGTGCTCATCGAAAACGTCGGCGGCGCCGGCGGCACGCTGGGCGCCGGCAAGGTGGCCAAGGCCGCCCCCGACGGCTACACCCTGCTGCTGCACCACATCGGCATGGCCACCTCGCCGGGGCTGTACCGCAACATCCCCTACAAGACGCTCGACGACTTCGAGTACCTGGGGATGGTCAACGAAGTGCCGATGACCCTGATCGGCCGCCCCACGCTGCCGGCCAACAACTACGCCGAACTGTTGAAGTGGATCGACGCTAACAAAGGCAAGATCAACCTGGCCAACGCCGGCCTGGGTGCCGCCTCGCACCTGTGTGGCCTGCTGTTTCAGCAAAGTCTGAAGGTCGACATGACCACCGTGCCCTACAAGGGCACCGCTCCGGCAATGACCGACCTGCTCGGTGGTCAGGTCGACATCATGTGCGACCAGACCACCAACACCAGCGTGCAGATCGAGGCCGGCAAAGTCAAGGCCTACGCCGTGACGACGCTGAAGCCGCTGACGACCCCCGCGCTGGCCAAGCTGCCCACCCTCGACGCGTCGGGGCTGAAGGGCTTCAACGTCAGCATCTGGCACGGCCTGTACGCGCCCAAGGGCACGCCCAAGGCGGTGCAGGACAAGGTCAACGCCGCACTGCGCAGCGCGCTGAAAGATCCCGAGTTCATCAAGCGCCAGGAAGCGCTCGGCGCAGTGGTCATCACCGACGGCCGCCTCGCGGGGGCCGAGCACAAGAAGTTCGTCGAGGCCGAGATCGCCAAGTGGGGCCCGGCCATCAAGGCGGCGGGGCAGTACGCGGATTGAATCGACCGCTGCTCGTCGACAGCATCACCGAAGCCGACGGCCGCGCTGCGGGCGGCTGCGAGCGCGGCTCGCGCATAACGCGGTCATAACGGCCGCTTCGCGAAGATCTCCACCGTGCCGCACCCACCCCGGGGCGGCCGAACCAAGATCAGCGTGGAGGTAGCGTGATGAATCGACTCTTGCGTGCATGGGCGGGGGCTGCGGCCCTGGCCACCTTGTCACTGTCGGCCCAGGCGGCGCTGGTGACAGCCAGCTTCGACGGCAGCATCGCTGGCATGCGGTTCGGCGACCCGACGTTCACAAGCTACCCGATCGGCACGCCCGTGTCGTTCTCGGTGACCTTCAATGACCCCATCAGCGACGGCGTCTACAGCCCCGGCGAAAGCGTCGGCCCCGGTACCGGCACCTTGACCGTGGGCGCCGGCCAGTACGTGCTCAACTCGGCGACAGCCGTGGGCCTAAGCTTCGGCTTCAACGGCGCGCTGACCGAGCTCACCGTGCACTTCGGCGGCACCGGGCCCGGCGCCGACGGCGGCTTCTTCTACGGCTTGTTCATCGGCCTTCGACCCGGCCTGACCGCGGGCAACGACGCCCTCATCGGCTTCGGCTTTCCGTCGACGGGCGGCACCCTCTTCCGCTACGCCCGGGCGAGCGGCGAATTCGCGTTCGCCGCGGTGCCGGCGCCGGCCACGCCGGCGCTGGTACTGGCCGGCCTGGCTTGGATTGGGTTGGTGCGCCGCCGCACATCAAGCTGAAGACGCCGGCCGGCGCGCATAGCTGACTGTGAGCATCTCCCACTGGTGCCCGTCGGGCTCGTTCCAGTAGACCATGCTGCCACCGTAATCAGTGTTGACCTGCATGTCCACAGGCCCACGGGCAGCGCTGCGGTACTCGATGCCGGCAGCTTTGATGCGCCCGAGGACTGCGTCGAAGTCCTGCGGGCTGACGCGGAAGCAGAAGTGATAGATCGGGAAGGCCTCGGCGGTCTCGATGAAGTCGAGCGTGAGACCTTCATTGACGTAGACCGGCGAGAACGGGCCCAGCCCGGCTTCTGCCCAGGGTACGCCAAGAAGCTCTGCAAGAAGCTTGGCCGAAGCAAGCTTGTGATGCGACGGAACAATGGTGTGATCGAGTTCGATCGGCATAGCGCTCTCTCCAGAGATGGCATCCGCACGCGTCATGCGCGTGACCTTCGACAGGCTCAGTGCGAACGGATTCTTGCGGATTGATCGGCACTGCGCGGCCACAACTTCAGTCTGGGCGCTGCTGCTGCAGCACGGGTTCGTCCCACGCGGTAGCTGCCACCGGCTCGCCCCACAGGTCGATCGTCACCGGCGTGCCGCGGTGCACGCGCTGCGCTGCGGTGCCACGCACGTAGCCGAGGCCGGCGCAGGCGCCTGCTGCCAGGCTCCAGCCGGCGGAGCTGAGTTCGCCGACCGCCTCGCCGTCGATCTGGATCGCCTCGCCGCCCCAGGCGTAGGCGGCGGGGTCGTCGAGCACGAAGCTGAGCAACTTTTTGCGCAGCGGCTGGCGTTGCGTGCGCAGCAGGGCGTCGCGGCCGATGAAGTCGCTGGCCTTGTCGAGTCTGACTGCGAACGCCAGCCCGGCCTGCCACGGTGTTTCGTCGGGGCCAAGCTCCGATCCCCAGGCGCGGCGGCCGGCTTCGATGCGCAGCGCGTCCAGCGCGTAGTAGCCGGCGTCTTGCAGGCCGCACGGACGACCTGCTTCATCGTGCAGGCCGAACTCGGCGCCGGCTGCATGCAGCGCCAGGTAGACATGGCGCGCCACCTCGATCGGTACATACAGCTCGTAGCCGGGGCCGCCGACATAGCTCATGCGCGCGGCGCGCACCCGCGCCAGGCCGAGGTCGATCTCGCGCGTGTGCGAGAACTTCAGCGCCTGTGGCGACAGGTCGTCGGGGCTGACGCGCGCCAGCAGCTCGCGCGAGCACGGGCCCATCAGCGACAGCACGCTGTAGAGCGCGCTGATATCGGTGACGACCACATGCTCCCCGGCGCTGACATGGCGCTCGATCCAGTCGCGGTCGCGCTGCGGCTGGGCCGAGCCGGTGACGACGAGAAAGCGGTCCGCTGCCTGGCGCATCACGGTCAGGTCGCTCTCGAAGCCGCCGCGCTCGTTGAGCATCGCGGTGTAGACCATGCGGCCATCGGGCACGTCGATCTCGTTGGCGCACAGGCGTTGCAGCAGCGCCAGCGCGCCCGGGCCCTGCACCAGCAGTTTGCCGAACGAGGTCTGGTCGTACAGCGCGACGGCCTCGCGGGTGGCGCGCATCTCGGCTTGGACCCACGGCAGCCAGCCCGGTGTGCCGAGGCCGAATGCGGGCCTTGGTGCGGCGCCGGGACGAAAGTAGTTGGCCCGCTCCCAACCGTTCTTGCTGCCGAACTCGGCGCCCTTGGCCGCCAGCAGGTCATACAGCGGCGAGGTGCGCAGCGGCCTGGCGCTTTGCAGTTCCTGGCGCGGCCAGCGCATCGCGTAGTGCAGGCCCAGCGTTTCGGCGGTGCGCTTGGCCAGCGCGCGGCGGTTCGCGGTGTAGGCGCCGAAGCGCCGTACATCGACATCCCACAAATCGCTGGGCGCCTGGCCGCCGGCAATCCACTCGGCCATCAGGCGGCCGGCGCCTCCGGCGTTGGCGATGCCGGCCGAGTTGAAGCCGGCGCAGACGAAGTGGTTGCGCAACTCGGGCACTTCGCCGAGGATGAAGTTGCCGTCGGGCGTGAAGCTCTCGGGGCCGTTGAGCAGCATCTTGATCTGCGCTGTTTCCAGGCACGGCGTGCGGTGGATGGCGTTGTGCATCAGCGGCTCGAACTGGTCCCAGTCTTCGTCGAGTAACTGGAACTGGAAGGTGTTCGGAATCGGATCGACCTTCCATGGCTTGGCCTGCGGCTCGAAGCCGCCCATCACCAAGCCTCCGACCTCTTCCTTGTAGTAGATGAAGCCGTCGGGGTCGCGCATCACCGGCAGCATCGGGTGCACGCCGTCGATGCGGCCGGTGACGATGTAGAAATGCTCGGCCGAGTACAGCGGCACGTTGACGCCGGCCAGCGTGCCGAACTGGCGCGCCCACTGGCCGGCGCAGTTGACGAGGATCTCGCAGCGTACATCGCCGATCGCGGTTCGCACCCCGGCCACGCGGCCACGCTCGACGATCACGCCGGTGACTTCGACGTCCTCGACGATCTTCGCGCCGCGGTTGCGCGCGCCCTTGGCCAACGACATCGTCAGGTCGGCCGGGTTGGCCTTGCCGTCGCCCGGGATCCAGATCGCGCCGGCAAGATCGTCGGTGCGCATCACCGGGAACAGATCGCCGGCCTCGCGCGGCGTGATCAACTGCATCTCGACGCCGAAGCTGCGCGCCGACGCGGCCTGCTTCTTGAAGACCTGCCAGCGCTCGGGCGTGCGCGCCACGTTGACGCTGCCGCACTGCTTCCAGCCTGTCGCCAGCCCGGTCTCGGCTTCGAGCGTGCCGTACAGCTCGATGCCATATTTGCTCATCGCCGTCATGTTGCGATTCGGCCGCATCTGCCCGACCAGGCCGGCCGCATGCCAGGTGGTGCCGCAGGTCAGCTTGCCCTGTTCGAGCAGCAGCACATCGTTGATGCCGAGTTGGGTGAGGTGGTAGGCGGTGGAGCAGCCGGCGATGCCACCACCGACGATGACCACGCGGGCCTGGGTGGGCAATGTCATCTTGAATGCTCCTCGGTCAGCCCAGGCGCAGCGCCATCACGCCGGCCACGATCACCAGCGTGCCGATGCCGCGCTGCACGCCGAAGCGCTCCTTCAGCAGCCACACGCCGAGCAGCGCGGCGAACAGCACCGAGGTTTCGCGCAACGCCGCCACGCTGGCCACGGGCGCGACGGTCATCGCCCACAGCGCGATCGCGTACGAGCCGATCGACGCCGTGCCGCCGAGCGCGGCCAGCGGCCAGCGGCGGCGCGCGTAGGCCAGGATCGCCCGGCGGCCGGCCGCGTCGCGCCGCAAGACCACCAGCGACGGATAGGGCAGGCCGTCGAGCACGAACAGCAGCAACACGTAGGCCGCGGCGGTATGCCCGGCGGCCACCGTTTCTCGAACGCCCTTGCCGTCGACGAAGGTGTAGGCAGCGATGATCAGCGCATTGCTGAACGCGAAGGCCAGTGCCTTGCGGTGGTGCAGCGTTTGCCCCGGGTGCGCGAGGCCGACCAGGGCCACGCCGAGCGTGATGCCGACAATGCCGGCCCAAGCTAGCAGGGTCGGCACTTCGTCCAGCACGGCCGAGCTGCCGAGCGCCACCAGCAGCGGCGCAAAGCCGCGCATGATGGGATAGGTCAGCCCCAGCTCGCCATGCTGGTAGGCGCCGGCCAGCGCGATGTAGTAGCCGATGTGGATGACCAGCGACGCGGCGATAAAGGGCAGCGCCGCGCGGGGCGGCAGCCCGAAGATCGCCAGCAGCGGCAGCGCCACCACGGCGCCGAGAAAATGCACCAGCGCGGTATCGAGTTCCTTGTCGCCGCTGGATTTGACCAGCGCGTTCCAGCCCGCATGCAGCACCGCTGCGCCCAGCACCGCCAGCATCACCGGCCAAGTCAGTGTCAATCGGGCCCCCTGCGGCGTGGCGCGCCGATCCCCGGTGGACCCGAAGGGGTTCCATCGTGGCCCCTGGGGAGCGAGCGGCTTGGCAGCGGCCCGGCGGCGCTCATCGATCGCTCGGCTCGTCGGCGTCCAGCGGCGCCAGCACCGAATGGCGCAACCGGGTCTGCGTCAGCGCGCCGGCCGAATCGAGGATCGGGTACGCGCTCGAGCAGATGTGCGAGTTGATGCGCTTCAGGTCGCTGATCAGATCCAGGTGCAGCGAACTGGTTTCGATGCTCTGCGCCGAGCGGTCCCGCAGGCGAGCGATGTGGCTGGCGGCGTACTCGCGCTCGAGGTCGACGAAGCGCGATTTCTCTTCCAGCAACTTGCGGGCGTCGCGCAGATGGCCGTCGAGGAACACGCTCATGCCCAGCCGCAGGTTGGCCACCAGGCGCTCGTGGAGGTGGCAGATCTCGCCCATGCCGGCATCGGAGAAGCTGCGATTGGGCCGGATCTTCTTGTCCTCGAGGTCCTGCAGCACGCGTTCGATGATGTCGCCGATCTGCTCCATGTTGATGGTGAACGACATCACGTCGGTCCAGCGCCGGCTCTCGCGCTCGGACAGCGCTTCGCGCGACACCTGGGTCAGGTACAGCTTGATCGAGGTGTACAGGCCGTCGACCTGGTCGTCCATCTGGCGCAGGCGCTTGGCCAGTTCGAGGTCGTTGTCGCGCAGCACCGGCAGGATGCCGCGCAGCATGGTTTCGACCACATCGGCCTGGTGCAGGGCCTCGCGCGCCGCGCAACTGATGGCCAGCGAGGGCGTGGCCAGGCTTGACAAGTCCAGGTGCTGCGGCCGCTCGGTGCCGCTGGCTTTCGGCGCCTTGAACCAGCGCTCGAGCGCGCGCGCCAGCACGCCAGTGAAACCGATGAACAGCACGGCCAGGGCAACGTTGAAGGCCAGGTGGAACACCACCACCTGCTGGTGCACCGTTGCCACCCACTGCTGCAGTTCGACATGCGCCACGCCGAGCAGCGGCAACATCAACAGGCAACCGACCAGCTTGAAGATCAGGTTGCCGATCGGCAGCCGCCGCGCCGCCACCGGGCTCTTGGCGGTCGACAGTACCGCGAGCACACCGCTGCCGATGTTGGCTCCGAGCACCAGGCCGAGCGCCACATTGACCGGCAGCAGCCCCGAGCCGGCCAGCGTGGCCGTCAGCAATACGATGGCCAGGCTGGAGTAGGACAGCACGCTCAGCACCGCGCCGACAACGATGTCCAGCAGCACTTCGTTGGGCAGGGCCGCCAGCAGCGTGCGCACCGCCGGCGACTCGATCATCGGCCGGGTGTGCAACATGATCAGTTGCAGCGACAGCAGGATCAGGCCCAGACCGATGGCGACCCGTCCGAAGTGACCGGCGGTGGTCTTGTCGCGCGTGATGTAGAGCACCACCCCGACGAAGATCAGCAGCGGCGACAACCACGACAGGTCGAACGAGAACACCACCGCCATCAGGCTGGTGCCGACGTCGGCGCCGAGCATCACCACCAACGCCGGCGACAGCGGCACCAGGTTGCGGCCGAGGAACGACGCCATGATGAGACATGTGGCCGTGCTGGACTGGACCAGGCTGGTGACCCCCAGCCCCGCGAGCAGCGCATTCAGGTTCGAGCCCATGCTCTGGGCGAGCACGCGGCGCAGGTTCTCGCCCAGCACGCGCAGGATGCCGGTGCGCACGATCTGCGTGCCCCACACCAGGAGCGCGATCGCCGCCAACAGATTCAGCAGGTTCAGCATGCGGCGATCGGAACGGCTTTCGGTTTCAGGCCCACGGCAGGCTGTAGGTCTTGAGGTGGGTGAAACTCTTCATCGCTTCCTGCACGCCTTCCTTGTAGCCCAGGCCCGAATCCTTGATGCCGCCGAAGGGCGTCAGCTCGAGCCGGTAGCCCGGCACCTCGCGCACATTCACGCTGCCGACGTGCAGCTCGTTGACCAAGCGCGTGATCACGTCCATGCGATTCGTGCACACCGAGGACGACAGGCCGTAGGCCGTGCCGTTGGCGATCGCGATGGCGTGGTCGACATCGCGGAAGGCGATGATCGGCGACACCGGGCCGAAGGTTTCTTCGCGCACCACGGTCATCAAAGGGTCGACGCGGTCGAACACGGTCGGCGAATACAGCGCGCCGTCGCGCCGGTTGCCCAGCAGCAACCGCGCACCTTGCGCCACGGCTTGGTCGACGCGCGCTTCGAACAGCCGCGCCGCGGCCTCGTCGATCACGGTACCCATCTCGACCTGCGGGTCGCTCGGGTCGCCAAAGGTCCAGGCGCGGGATTTCTCGACCACCAGCTCGGTGAAACGTGCGGCCACCGCCTCGTGCACCAGCATGCGTTTGACGGCTGTGCAGCGCTGGCCGGAGTTCTTGTACGAGCCCTGCACCGCCAGCGACGAGGCTTCGTCGAGGTCGGCGTCGTCCATCACGATGATCGGGTCGTTGCCGCCGAGCTCGAGCACGATGCGACGGTAGCCGGCCTTCCCGGCGATGGCCTTGCCGATCGCCACGCCGCCGGTGAAGGTGATCAGGTCGACGTTGTTGTTGGTCAGCAATTCATCGGCGATTTCCGTCGGGTCGCCGGTGACCACGCTCAACATCGGCGGCGGCAGTCCGGCTTCGTAGAGCAGGTCGGCGAACAGCAGCGCCGACAGCGGCACCTTCTCCGAGGGCTTGAGCACCATGCGGTTGTTGGTGGCGACTGCGGGCACCACCTTGTGCGCGACCTGGTTCATCGGGTGGTTGAACGGCGTGATCGCCGTGATCACGCCCAGCAGCGGTTCGCGCAGTGTGTGCACCCGCCGCTTGCGGCCGTGCGGCGTGATGTCGCAGGAGTAGGTCTGGCCGTCGTCGCGGAGGCATTCGTTGGCGCCGAACATCAGCACGTCGGCAACGCGGCCCGTTTCGTAGACGGCGTCCTGCATCGAAATGCCGGACTCGGCCGAGATCAGCGCGGCGATCGCTGCGCTGCGCTCGCGCACCAATGCCGCGGCCTGGTTCAGGATCCTGCTGCGCTCGAAACGCGACAACCGCGCTTTGTAGGCCAGCCCGATATCGAACGCACGCCGCACCTCGTCGGGCGTGGCCTTGGGCACCGTACCGACCAGCTCGCGCGTGTACGGGTTGTGGACGCGGATGACGCGGTCGCCGCTGCGGTCGGCGCCGACCTTCTCTCCTGCGATGCGAAGCCCTTCGATGCGCATGGCCCGTCACTGCGCCCGATTGAGCGCCAGATCGAAGGCGTCGAAATTGCGCCAGCGCCGGCCTTCCTCGAGCCCGGCGATGGACCGGTTCAGGATCAGCGGCACGCGCTGCTCGGACACGCCGCCGTGCGAGCGCAGCGGCACTTCGAGCGCCGACAGATCGTGCCGCGCCGCCGCGGTGCCGATCACCACCGAGCGCTCCGACACCACCACCAGGTCGCCGATGCGGTCGGCCGGCAACTCGAAGGCCGCGGCGGCCTCGGCGCGGGTCAGCACGCGCTCGACGCCGCGCAGCTCGGCGATGCGCATGGCGGCATCGCCAACCGCCTCCGCGGGCAGGTAGACCGTGGCAAACGAGCCCAGCGCGCCGTGGTGCACGACATAGGGGTCGGTGATCGGCAGGATCGTGCGTGCCGTGCCCGCGCCGAGCCAGCCGTCGAGCCGGTCCTGGAGGTAGATCACGTCGGGCGTGCCGTCCATCTTGGTCTTGGCGTTCATGCCGTGGTCGGCGGTGAGCGCGATCACGCAGCCCATTTCGTCGAGCGCCGCCAGGTAGCCATCCATCATCGAATAGAAGGCGTTCGCGCCGGGCGTGCCCGGCGCGTGCTTGTGCTGGATGTAGTCGGTGGTCGAGAGGTACATCACGTCCAGCCGACGGCTTCGCATCAGTTGCACGCCGGCGGCGAAGACGAACTCCGACAGCGCCGCGCTGTAGACCTCGGGCAGCGGCTGACCGACCAGGGCGAGCACGCCCGCAATGCCGGTCTCGGACTCGGTCGCGAGATCGGCCTTCTCCGACGAGAAGCAGATGCTCCCTTGGGTCAGTTCCATGCCCTTGCCGAGCAGCCTGCGCAACTTGTCCTTGGCGGTGATGACCGCGCAACGCATGCCCGCGCCGGCCAGTGCCGCCAGGATGGTCGGTGCGCGCAGCCACTTCGGGTCGTTCATCATGACTTCGGTGCCGCTCTGGACGTCATACAGGGTGTTGCCGCAGATGCCGTGCACGCAAGGCGGTGCCCCGGTCACGATCGACAGGTTGTTCGGGTTGGTGAAGCTCGGCACCACGCAATCGGCGATCAGCGCCGTGCCCTGCGCCAGGGTGCGCTTCAGCCACGGCGTGTGGCCACCGGCGACGGCCTGGGCCAGGTAGTCGGGCTCGCAGCCGTCGACGCAGACCACCACCGTGGGCTGGCGCGGCAGGGCGTAGTGCCGGCCATTCACGTCAATATTCGCGTCAAGCATGGATCACCTTCTTCGATGGGCCCGCTGACAACGCCGCGCCCCCCTTGGCGGGCTGGGGCGTGTTGTTGCGCAGCGTGCGCTGCTTGCTGTCCATCACGTGCAGTCGCATCGCGCGGCCTGCAGCGTCGGGGTCGCCGCTGGCGATGGCCTTGACGATGGCGCGGTGCTCGCCGGCCGAGATCGGCAGCAGCTTGGCGTCGATGAGGTTCATGCGCCGGAACAGCGACAACTCGTTGATCAGCCGCCGGTAGAGCGAGGTCAGCTTGCGGTTGCCGGCGAACTCGACCAGCTTGTCGTGGAACTCGAGGTTCGCCAGGTGGTAGCTGTCGGCGTCGCCCGCTTTGACGGCCTTTTCCATGGCGTCCACCATAGCCCGAACGCGGCGCAACTGCCCGGGCGTGATGGCCTCGGCCAGGCGCCGGCCGACGGCCTCGTCCATCATCGCGCGCAGGTCGAAGATCTCCATCGCCTCGTCGAGCGGGATGCTGCGCACGAAAGCGCCGCGGTTTTTTTCCTGGCGCACCAGGCCGGCCTCTTCGAGCATGCGAAAGGCCTCGCGCACGGGGCCGCGCGACACGCCCAGGGCCTCGGCCAGCGCAGCCTCGATCAGCTTGGCGCCCGGTGCCAATTCGCCCTGCAGGATGCGGCGCTCGATCTCCTGCTGCACCACCGAGGTGAGCGAGCTCGACTGCAGCAGCGCGATCGTCGGGTGGGGATTGACGCTCATGCCCCGGATTGAACGGCTGCGAAAGTAGATTGTCAACAATCGGCAAAACACCGTTGACACCGATGGAAACAGCGGGATAGATTGGTCGCGCACGGCACCGTCATCGTGCCGTCACCGTCGTCGCGGCACAGTGTGCGGTTTTTGACCCCCACCACGAGGAGCCTTGTCATGCGCATCCCTGGACACTTGGCCATTGCCGGCGCGGCACTCGCGCTGTCGCTGTCGCTGGCAGCGTCGGCCCAGACCAAGACCACGCTGCTGGTCTACACCGCCCTCGAGACCGACCAGTTGAAGGCCTACCAGGAAGGCTTCAACAAGGTCGTCCCCGACATCGAGATCAAGTGGGTGCGTGACTCCACCGGTGTCATCACTGCCAAGCTGCTGGCCGAGAAGGCCAACCCGCAGGCCGACGCGGTGATGGGCGTGGCCGCGTCGAGCCTGGCCCTGCTCGACAAAAACGGCATGCTCGAGCCGTACCGGCCGCTGAACGCCGACGCGCTGATGAGCCAGTACATCGACAAGAAGAATCCGCCGGCCTGGTTCGGCATGGACGTGTGGGGCGCCACGGTGTGCTTCAACACCGTCGAGGCCAAGAAAAAGGGCATCCCGAAACCCGAGACCTGGAAAGACCTCACCAAGTCGGTCTACAAGGGCCAGGTCGTGATGCCCAACCCGGCCAGCTCGGGCACGGGCTTCTTCGACGTGATCGCGTGGCTCACGCTGTTCGGCGACGACAACGGCAAGGGCGGCGGCTGGAAGTTCATGGACGCCTTGCACGAGAACATCGGCCAGTACACGCACTCGGGCTCCAAACCCTGCAACATGGCCGGCGCCGGCGAGTACGTGGTCGGCATCTCGTTCGAGTACCGCGCCAACACCAACAAGGCCAAGGGCGCGCCGATCGACCTGGTGTTTCCCAAGGAAGGCCTGGGCTGGGACCTGGAAGCCTTCGCGATCCACAAGGGCACCAAGAAGCTCGACGCCGCGAAGAAGCTGGCCGACTGGGCCTCGAGCAAGGACGCGATGCTGCTGTACGGCAAGAACTTTGCCATCACTGCGCAGCCGGGGGTGGCCGCGCCGCTGGAGAATGTGCCCAAGGACTACGAAGCCCGGCTGGTGAAGATGGACTTCACGGTGGCGGCAGCGAACCGCGAGCGCATCCTGGCCGAATGGACCAAGCGCTACAACGCCAAGACCGAGAAACGTTGACCACCCCCGAAGCGGCTGACGCCGCTCCCCCTCAAGGGGGCACGCCAGCGGACCGGCGAAGCCGGATCCGCGGCGTCTGCTGGGCTACACGCTACCGCCGTCCGTGACCTCACCCTACCTGCGCCTGTCGGGCATCCACAAGAACTTCGGCTCGTTCAGTGCGCTGACGGGCATCGACCTCGACATCGCACAGGGCGAGTTCATCTGCTTCCTCGGCCCTTCGGGCTGCGGCAAAACGACCCTGCTGCGCATCATTGCCGGCCTCGAGGTGCAGACCGCCGGCCGCATCGAGCAGGCCGGCCGCGACATTTCCACGCTGCCGCCGGCCGAGCGCGACTACGGCATCGTGTTCCAGTCGTATGCGCTGTTCCCGAACCTGTGTGTGGCCGACAACGTGGCCTATGGCCTGGTGAATCGCAAGGTGCCGAAGGCCGAGCTGCAGGCCCGCGTGCGCGAGCTGGTCGCGCTGGTCGGCCTGCCGGGCAGCGAGCGCAAGTTCCCGAGCCAGTTGTCGGGCGGCCAGCAACAGCGCGTCGCCCTGGCACGCGCGCTGGCCACCAAGCCCGGTTTGCTGTTGCTCGACGAACCGCTGTCGGCGCTCGACGCGATCGTGCGCGTGCACCTGCGATCGGAGATCCGCAGCCTGCAACGCAAGCTCGGCGTGACCACGGTCATGGTCACGCACGACCAGGAGGAAGCGCTGTCGGTGGCCGACCGCATCGTGGTGATGGACCAGGGCCGGGTCGAGCAGGTCGGCACGCCGATGCAGGTCTACCGCGACCCGGCCACGCCCTTTGTGGCTGACTTCGTCGGCCGCATCAACGCCCTGCCCGCCACGCTGGAGAGCGACAACCGCCTGCGCCTGGGGTCGCGCAGTTTCGACTGCGCGCACGAGGGCGCTGCCGGCGCCACCGTGCGCGTCTACCTGCGCCCCGAAGACGTGCTGGCACGGCCGATCGCCGCCGGCGACTCGAACGTGTTCGAAGCCGAGATCGACAAGATCGAGTTCCTCGGCTCGTACTGCCTGGTGCGCGTGCGCAGCCACGATCTCGGCGAGCACCGGCTCACGGTGTATCTCTCGCTCAACTTCCTGGCCGAGCACCAGCTCGAAGTCGGCGGCCGGCTGCCGCTGCGGCTGATGCCCGATCGGATGAGGCTGTTCTGATGGTGGCACTGACCGCAGCACCGATCGCACCGCTGATCGCGGTTCGACAGCAGGCGCATTGGACCGATCGCATTGCGCATGGTGCGCTGGCCCTCGTGGCGCTGGCGCTGATTGCCTTTCTGGCCGCGCCGCTGGCCACCATCCTGCTGCAGTCGCTCGAGGACGCCGAAGGCCGCTTCGTCGCCTTCGCCAACTTCGTGTCGTACGCGCAGACGCCGGCACTGCTCGATTCGCTTTGGAACAGCCTGTGGGTCTCGACCCTGGTCACCGTGGCCACCCTTCCTTTGGCCTTTGCCTTCGCCTACGCGCTGACGCGCAGTTGCATGCCGTTCAAGGCCGCGTTCCGCGCGCTGACCCTCGTGCCGCTGCTGGCGCCTTCTCTGCTGTCGGCCATCTCGCTGATCTACTGGTTCGGCAACCAGGGCGTGCTGAAGAGCGCGATGCAGGCCTTCGGCATCGATCAGATCTACGGCGCGCCGGGCATCGTGCTGGCCGAGATCTTCTCGGTCTTCCCGCATGCGCTGATGATCCTGATCACTGCGCTCACACTCGCCGACGCGCGGCTGTACGAAGCCGCCGACGCGATGGGCACGAGCGCGGCGCGAAAGTTCTGGACCATCACCCTGCCCGGCGCCAAGTACGGCCTGATCTCGGCCGCGCTGGTGACTTTCACCCTGGTCATCACCGACTTCGGCATCCCGAAAGTGATCGGCGGCAACTTCAACGTGCTGGCCACCGATGTCTTCAAGCTGGTGATCGGGCAGCAGGACTTCCAGCGCGGCGCGGTGGTGGCCCTGCTGCTGCTGGCGCCGGCGGCGCTGACCTTCGCCGTCGATCACTGGGTCAGCCGCAAACAGACGGCCATGCTCACCGCGCGCGCCGTGCCCTACGCGCCCAAGCCCGCGCCGGTCTACGACGCGCTGATGACAACCTATTGCAGCGGCGTCGCCCTGCTGATCCTGGCCATGCTCGGCATGGCGCTGTTCGCGTCCTTCGTCAGCTTCTGGCCCTACAACCTGCAGCCCAGCCTGCGCCACTACGCGATGGGCCTGGTCGACGCCGAGGTCGGCGAAGCCTTCGCCAACAGCCTGAAGGTGGCCGCGGGTACCGCGCTGTTCGGCACCGCGCTGGTGTTCGTCGGTGCCTACTTGATCGAGAAGACCCAGGGCATGGCCGGCCTGCGTTCACTGGTGCGTCTGCTGGCGATGTTGCCGATGGCGGTGCCAGGGCTGGTGCTGGGCCTGGGCTACATTTTCTTCTTCAACGCGCCGGGCAACCCCTTGAACGGCCTGTACCACACGGTGACCCTGCTGACCGCGTGCACCATCGTGCACTTCTACACCACCGGCCACCTGACGGCGGTGACGGCATTGAAGAGCCTGGACGCCGAGTTCGAAGCCGTCTCGGCTTCGCTGAAGGTGCCGTTCTACAAGACCTTCTGGCGCGTCACGCTGCCGATCTGCACCCCCGCCCTGGTCGACATCGCGCGCTACTTCTTCATCAATGCGATGACCACCATCTCGGCGGTCGTGTTCCTGTATTCGCCCGAAACCAAGGTCGCCTCGATCGCGATCCTGAATCTCGACGAAGCCGGCGAAATCGGCGCCGCCGCCGCGATGGCCATCCTGATCGTTGCGGCCAATGCCGTGGCCACGCTGCTATTCATGGGGCTGTCGTGGTGGGTCGATCGGCGGACTCAGGCATGGAGGACATCTTGAGTTGCGGGCTTGGTTTGGCGCGGCAAAGGCGCGCCCGGGCAGGCGGCAGCGCTTCCGCGTGGCGGTCTTTGCTTCGCTTCGACTGCCCTGCGATGCTCGGTCTCATGGCCCGTCGCAGAACTCGCTACGTTCGCTGCGCTCACTGCACTCGAACAGCCGCGACGAGTCAGTTTACGAAGCGCGCTGCGCGCGCGGCCATGAGCCCTGCGCTTCTCGGCGCCTCGCAGGCGCGCTGCCGCCTGCCCGGGCGCGCCTTTGCAGACACAGTGCTGGTCGGCTTGCGAAAACCAAATCAATTGGCCTCGCGGCAGGCGGTCCCCATGAACACACCGAGGTGCCACTGACATGGACCGCGACCACATCCTCCTCACGCCTGGACCATTGACCACCACGCTGCGCACCAAGCTGGCGATGCTGAGAGATTGGGGTTCGTGGGACGCCGATTTCAATGCCGTCACCGCCAGCCTGCGCTCGCGCTTGCTCGACATCGTGCAGGGCCAGGACAGCCATGTCGTGGTGCCCTTGCAGGGCAGCGGCACGTTCAGCGTCGAGGCGGCTGTGGCCACCGTGGTACCGCGCGACGGCCATGTGCTGGTGCTCGACAACGGCGCCTATTGCAAGCGTGCGACCAAGTTGACGCAGTTGATGGGCCGCCGCGCCAGCGTGCTGGCGTTCGCCGAAGACGAACCAGTGTCGGCAGCCGCGCTCGACGACAAGCTGAAGGCCGACGCCTCGATCACCCATGTGATCCTGATCCACTGCGAAACCGGCACCGGTGTGCTCAATCCGCTGCCTGAGGTGGCGGAGGTCTGCGAGCGCCACGGCAAGGGCCTGATCGTCGATGCGATGAGCTCGTTTGGCGCGCTGCCGATCGACGCCCGGATCGTCCGTTTCGACGCCCTGGTGGCGGCGAGTGGCAAATGCCTCGAAGGGGTGCCGGGCATGGGTTTCGTGCTCCTGCGCAAGGCCATGCTCGACGGCTGCGCGGGCAACAGCCAGTCACTGGCGATGGACTTGCACGACCAGCATGTGCACATGGAAAAGACGACGCAGTGGCGCTTCACGCCGCCCACGCATGTGATGGTGGCGCTGGCTGAAGCGGTGTCCCAGTTTGTCGAAGAAGGCGGGCAGCCGGCGCGGTTGGCGCGCTACAACGTCAACTGCCGCACGCTGATCGAGGGCATGGCCGCCCTCGGCTTCCGGCCGTTCCTGCGACCCGAGCTGCAGGCGCCGATCATCGTCACCTTTCATGCCCCGGCCGATGCGCGCTACGACTTCAAGCGCTTCTATGCGGCGGCCAAGGCGCGCGGCTTCATCCTCTACCCGGGCAAGCTGACCCAGGTCGAAACCTTCCGCATCGGCTGCATCGGCGCCATCGGGCACAACGAGATGCAGCAGGCGGTCAACGCCGTGGCCGATACTCTGCGCGAGATGGGCATTGCATCGGGCGCACCGGCGCCCTAACGTCAAGCAAACGCCAAGGAAACCGCCATGGCCACCCGGAGCAGCAAGGAACACCCCGCGCTCGCTGCCGTGCGCGAGTCGAGCACGGTCAAGGTCAAGGTGGCGTGCAGCGACATCGACGGCGTCCTGCGCGGCAAGTACCTGCATCGCGACAAGTTTTTCGGCGCCGCCGAACCGCACCCGAAAGGTGGATTCGGCTTTTGCGACGTGGTCTTCGGCTGGGACTCGCAGGACCTTTGCTACGACAACGCCCAGGTCACCGGCTGGCAGCACGGCTTTCCCGACGCGCTGGCGCGCATCGACCTCGACACCGCGCGCCACGTACCCTGGGACGGCGGTGTGCCCTTCTTCCTCGGCGAGTTCATCAACGCCGACGGCTCGCCCTACCCGGTGTGCCCACGCCAGACCCTGAAGCGGGTGTTGAAGCGCGCGGCGAAACTCGGCGTGTTGCCGATGGCCGGCATGGAATTCGAGTGGTTCAACTTCCTCGAAACCACGCACACCTGGGCCGAGAAGAAGGGCGTGGGCCCGACCAACCTGACGCCGGGCATGTTCGGCTACTCGCTGCTGCGCATGAACCAGAACCGCGAGTTCTTCAACGCGCTGATGGACGAGATGGCGGCCTTCGGTGTGCCGATCGAAGGCCTGCACACCGAAACCGGCCCGGGGGTCTATGAAGTCGCGATCACTTTCAGCGAAGCGCTGGAAGCAGCCGACCGCGCGATCCTGTTCAAGACCGGCGCCAAGGAGATCGGGCACCGCTTCGGCATCATGCCCAGCTTCATGGCCAAGTGGAGTGCCCAGTACCCGGGCTGCAGCGGCCATATCCACCAAAGCTTGAGCGACGGCAAAAACAACCTGTTCTACGACGCCAAGAACAAACGCTCGATGAGCAAGTTGTTCGAGAGCTACCTCGCCGGCCAGGTGGCCTGCCTGATGGAGTTTGCGCCGATGTTCTGGCCGACCATCAACAGCTACAAGCGCCTGGTCGACGGCTTCTGGGCTCCCGTCAAACCGACCTGGGGCCTGGACAACCGCACCGCGAGTTTTCGCGTCATCGCCGGCTCACCCAAGGCCACGCGGCTCGAAACCCGCTGCCCCGGCGCCGATGTGAACCCGTATCTCGCAATGGCCGCGGTGCTCGCCGCCGGGCTGCATGGTGTCGAGAAGGGCTTGAAGCTGACCGCGCCGCCGATCACCGGCACCAACCAGGGCGCAGAGCACATCGCGCGTGCGCCGCGCTCGCTGCGGGAGACCACGCGCATCTTCCGCGCCAGCGACATCGCGCGCGATTGGCTCGGCGACACCTTCGTTGACCACTTCGCCGCCACCCGCGAGTGGGAGTACCGTCAATGGCAGGACGCGGTGACCGATTGGGAATTGAAGCGCTACTTCGAGATCATCTGATGAGCATCACGCGATTTTCCTTTCCCACCGCGATCGCCTTCGGTGCCGGCGCGCGCAAGCTCGTTGCCGAGCACCTGCGCGAAAAGGGCTTGCAGCGGCCGCTGATCGTGACCGACCGCGCTCTGGCGGCGCTGCCGGTGATGGCCGAGTTCAAGACCCATCTCGGTGGCCTGACTGTCGCCGTGTTCGACGGCGTGTTCGGCAACCCGACGTGCGCCCAGGTGATGGCCGGCGCGGCGGCCTTCAAGGCGCATGGCGCGGACTGCGTGGTCGGCTTCGGCGGCGGCGCCGCGCTCGACGTGGCCAAGGTCGTCGGGCTGATGGCGGTGCACGACGGCGACGTGCTCGACTACGTGTGGGACCACTCCCAAGTGCGACCCATCACCCAGCCGCTGCCCTGGTTCGTCGCGCTGCCCACCACCGCAGGCACTGGCAGCGAAGTCGGTCGCTCGGCGGTGGTTTCAGACAACGACACGCACGAGAAGCGCACGGTGTTCAGCGCCAAGATCCTCGCCCGCATGGTCTTCGCCGACCCCGAGCTGACCCTCGCGCTGCCGCCTGCGATCACCGCGGCCACCGGCATGGACGCGCTGACGCACAACATCGAGAGCTACCTCTCGACGGCCTACCACCCGCTGTGCGATGGCGTCGCGCTGGAAGGCTTGCGCATCGGCGCGCGGTCATTGGCCACGGCCGTGCGCGAGCCCGGCAACCTGGCGGCGCGCGCCGACATGCTGATGAGCTCGATGATGGGCGCCATTGCGTTCCAGAAAGACTTGGGCTCGGTGCACGCCTGCGCCCATGCGCTCGGCGCCGTCTGCGATCTGCACCACGGCCTGGCCAACGCACTGATGATCGATACCGTGCTGGCCTGGAACCAAGAGGCGGTGCCGGCCAAGTTCGACGAGCTGGCGCATGCGGTCGGCACAGGCGGTGTGGCCGGCGGCGGCGCAGCGTTCGTCGGTTGGCTGAAATCGCTCAAGGCCACGATCGGCATCAGCGGCGGCCTGGCCGCCCGCGGCGTCACGCGCGAGCACCTGCCGCGACTGGTGGCCCTGGCCGACAAGGACTTCACCAGCCAGACCAACCCGCGCCCGGCCACCGCCGCCGACTACGAGCGCCTGTTCCTGGCCGCGATGTGAGCCACGCCATGAGCACGCCGGGCCGCCCCAAGTGCGAATTCCGCAGCGCGAAGTGCGGAGGTTGCCTGATGAGCCCGCTGGGCCGCCCCAAGTGCGAATTTTCCGCAGCGCGAAGTGCGGAGGTTGCCTGATGAGCCCGCTGGGCCGCCCCAAGGGGGGATACCGGAGTGCGCAGCACGAAGGTTGCCTGATGAGCCGCCGGGCCGTTGCCAAGGCGAATACCGCAGCGCGCAGCGCGGAGCTTGCCCGATGAGCGAGCGCCTGAAGATCGGCATCTCAGCCTGCTTCTTCCACGCCGACGCGGCGCGGCCGATCTTCAGCGGCAAGACGCTGCAGTACATCGAACAATCGATCGCGCATTGGGTGGCGTCGCAGGGCGCGCTGCCGGTGATGATTCCGTCACCCGCGGGCGAGACCTCGCGCGGCGCGGTGGCGCTGGCCGACTACGCGGGCTGGCTCGACGGCCTGGTCCTGATGGGCGGCTCGGATGTCTGGCCCGGCAGCTACGGCGAAGAGCCGCTCGAGCCGCAGTGGAGTGGCGACCGCATCCGCGACGAGTACGAGACCGCGTTAACAAGGGCCTTCGTGGCGGCGGCCAAGCCGGTGTTCGGCGTCTGCCGCGGTTTGCAACTGCTCAACGTGGCCTTCGGTGGCACGCTGTTGCAAGACATCAGCAGCCAGCAACCGCAGGCGCTGACGCACCGCGATGCCGGCCTGTACGACCGCAACTTCCACGCGCTGGAGATCGTGCCAGGCACCCGACTCGCGCAGCTCTATGCGGGCACGTCGCGCGCCACAGTCAACAGCGTGCACCACCAGGGCATCAAGGCCCTGGCGACCGACTTCGTGGTCGAGGCGCGCTGCCCCGACGACCAGATGATCGAGGCCGTGCGCTGGCGCGGCGCCAGCTTTGTCGCCGCCGTGCAATGGCACCCCGAGTTCCACGACCCGGCCGATCGCACGCTGATCGACGATGCGCCGATCCTGGCCGACTTTCTCGACGCAGCCCGCACTGCGCGCAAGGCATGACTTCCAAACTCACCATCCGCAACCCGGCCACGGGCGAGAAGATCGCCGACGTGGCTGCCGACACACCCACCTCGGTTGCGGCCAAGGCCACCGCCGCGCGCAACGCGCAGCCAGGCTGGGCTGCAACGCCGATGGCCGAGCGCCTGGCTGCGATCCAGCGCTTTCGCGCCTTGCTGGTGGCCGAGCGGGAAACACTGGCCACGACGCTGACGCAGGAGGTCGGCAAACCCATCAGCCAGTCGCGCAATGAGTTGACGGGCCTGCTGCCGCGCATCGATTTCTTTGTCGAGCACGCCGAGGCGGCGATACGCGTCGAGCATGTCTTCGACGGCGGCGGCATGCACGAGCAGATCTCGCACACGCCGCTCGGCGTAGTGGCCAACATCTCGGCCTGGAACTATCCGTACTTCGTCGGCTGCAACGTCATCGTGCCGGCGCTGCTGACCGGCAACGCGGTGCTCTACAAGCCCTCGGAGTTCGCCACGCAGTCGGGGCTGCACATCACACGCCTGCTGCACGCGGCGGGCATCCCGGCCGACGTGATGCAGGCCGTGGTGGGTGCCGGTGATGTCGGCGGCGCATTGCTCGCGCAGCGCATCGACGGCCTGTTCTTCACCGGCAGCCACGCCACCGGCGTGCGCATCGCGCAGGCATTGGCGCCGCGGCTGGTCAAGCTGCAGCTCGAACTCGGCGGCAAGGATCCCAGCTATGTCCGTGCCGATGCCGACACCAAGGTCGCCGCCGAAAGCCTGGCCGACGGTGCGATGTACAACACCGGCCAAAGCTGCTGTTCGGTCGAGCGCATCTATGTGAACGAGCTCGTGTACGACGCCTTCGTCGAGCACTTCCTCGCCACCGTGGCCGGCTTCAAAGTCGGCGACCCGATGGACGCCGCCACCACCATCGGCGCGATCACGCGCGCGCCGCAGCTCGACGTGCTCGATGCGCAGGTGGCCGATGCGCGCGCCAAGGGCGCAACGCTTCGCTGCGGCGGCCATCGCTTGCCCGGGCCCGGGAATTGGTACGCACCGACGGTGTTCACCGAAGTCGATCACGCGATGACGCTGATGCGCGAAGAGAGCTTCGGCCCGGTCATCGGCATCCAGAAGGTGCGCAGCGACGACGAGGCCGTGGTGCTGATGAATGACACCCGCTATGGCCTGACGGCAGGCGTCTTTACGCGCGACGAAGCGCGCGCCCGCGAGTTGCTGGCCAAGCTGAACTCCGGCAGCGTGTATTGGAACTGTTGCGACCGCGTCAGCCCGCGCCTACCCTGGTCGGGCCGCGGCGATTCGGGCATTGGCCTGACCCTGTCCACGCAGGGCATCCAGGCCTTCACGCGGCCCAAGGCCTGGCATCTGCGGCAGCCGTGACCCGATGACCCGGCTCACGCTGTTCGACCTCGACCACACGCTGATCGATGGCGACAGCGATGTGCTGTGGTGCGAGTTCCTGATGGAGCGCGGCGTGCTCGATCGCGCTGACTTCGGCGCGCGCAATGCTCAGATGGCCCTCGACTATCGCGCCGGCCACGTCGGCGCGCAGGCCTTCTGCGACTTCTATGTGTCCACCCTGGCGGCGCGCACGCGGCGCGAGTGGGAGCCCTTGCGCAGCGAGTTCTTGGCCCAGGTGGTGGCGCCACGCATTGGCAATGCCGCCCGCGACCTGGTGCGGCGGCATGGCGACGCCGGCGACCTGGTGCTGCTGACGACGGCCACCAACCGTTTCATCACCGAGCAAACCGCCATCCATCTCGACATCGAACACCTGATCGCCACCGATTGCGAAGTCGACGCTGCGGGCAATTTCAGCGGGCGCACGCAGGGCACGCTGAACATGCGCGAGGGCAAGGTCGAACGCCTGCACGCCTGGCTGCAATCACGCGGGATTCAGTGGGCAGACTGCGAGGCCACGTTCTACAGCGACTCGATCAATGACCTGCCGCTGTTGGCCGCCGTGCACCATCCGGTGGCCACGAATCCCGACGCGAAACTCGCGGCCGAGGCGGCACACCGCGGCTGGCCGGTCGTTTGGCTGCACGGGCCGCGATGAAACCACCGACGCCTCATCCCTCGCAGAGCGAAGGCGACGTCAACCACACGCCGCGGCGCAGCGCCTGGCAGCGCGACCACATCGACGAGCCGACGCGCGAACTGCTGGCACGCGACAGCGCCGCGTTCCTGCACCAGTCGGTCTCGACGCCCTGCCTGTCGGTGATCCGCCGTGCCCAGGGGATCACCATCGAAGACATGGCCGGCCGGCGCACCATGGACTTTCACGGCAACAACGTGCACCACGTCGGCTACGCCCACCCGCATGTGCTTGCCGCGATCAAGGCCCAGCTCGATACGCTGAGCTTCGCACCGCGGCGCTTCGCGAGCGTTCGTGCGGTCGAGCTGGCCGAAGCCCTGTCGGCGCAGTTCCGGCGCCTGACCGGGCAGGCCGGCCGCGTGCTGTTCACCACCGGCGGCAGCGATGCAGTGGAAGTCGCGATCAAGCTCGCACGTGCGCCACCGGGCGCTTCAAGACGCTGAGCTTCTGGGATTCCTTTCACGGCGCCGGCTTCGGTGCCTCGAGCGTCGGTGGCGAATCGCTGTTCCGCCACGGTGGCGCCGTCGGGCCGTTGATGCCAGGCACCGAGCATGTCGCACCTTTCGGCTGCTACCGCTGCGCCTACGGACATGCGGTCGATGAACAGGGTCAGCCGTTCCTCGCGCAATGCCGCCTGGCCTGCGCGGCGATGGTGAAGTACGTGCTCGAACGCGAAGGCGACGTCGCCGCCGTCATCGCCGAGCCGGCCCGCGCGGTGCCGTTCATTGCACCGACGGGCTACTGGCTGGCGGTGCGCGAGGCTTGCAACGCGCACGGCACGCTGCTGATCTTCGACGAGATCCCGACCGGCCTGGGCAAGACCGGCCGCTTCTTCGCGGCCGAGCATGACGGCGTGGCGCCCGACATCGTGGTGCTGGGCAAGGCGCTCGGCGGCGGCGTGCTGCCGATCGCCGCCTGCATCGCCCGCGACGACCTCAACCTGGCGGGCGCCTATGCCTTCGGCCACTACACGCACGAGAAGAACCCGGTGACCGCAAGCGCTGCGTTGGCGACGCTCGAAGTGATCGAGCGTGAAGGTCTGGTCGACAACGCGGCGCGCGTTGGCGCCCATGCGCTGGAACGGCTGTACGAGATGAAGCGGCGCCACGCGGTGATTGGCGACGTGCGCGGCCGCGGTCTGCTGCTCGGCATCGAACTCGTCACCGACCGCGCGGCCAAAATTCCCGCCAGTGACATGGCCGAACAGGTGCTCTACCGCGCGCTGTCGCGCGGGCTGTCGCTCAAGACCACGATGGGCAATGTGCTGACGCTGACGCCGCCGCTGATCACGACGACTCTGCAGATGGACGCCGCGCTCGACATTCTCGACGAGTGCCTTGCCCCGTCAAACCCTTAGCGGAATCGTCACCGGCCCGTCGTTGACCGGGTGCACCTGCATCTCGGCCCCGAACTCGCCGGCGGCCACCGTCGGATGAGCCTCGCGCGCCAGCGCGAGCACACGCTCGTAGAGCGCGCGGCCCAGCCCGGGCGGCGCGGCAGCGGTGAAGCTGGGGCGGTTGCCGCCGCTGGTGTCGGCCGCCAGCGTGAACTGCGACACGATCAGCAGGCCGCCGGCCACGTCTTGCACGCTGCGGTTCATCTTGCCGGCGTCGTCGGCAAACACGCGCAGCTTCAACAGCTTGGCGACCAGCCTGGCGGCATGCGTTTCACTGTCATCAGGTTCAGCGCAGACGAAGACCAACAGGCCGTGGTCGATGGCGCCGATCGTCTGGCCGCCCACCTCGACGCGTGCCTGCTGCACGCGTTGCACCAGCCCGATCAAATCAGGTCCCTCGCGTCGTCGAAATGCGCCTCGACATCCATCGGCAGCAACTGGATCGTCGCCCGAAGCCCCGGCACCTCGCTCATCAAGGCCTGTTCGACGGAGGCGCGCACGGCGGCGGCGCGCTGTAGCGTCCAGCCCGGCGGCATGTGCATGTGCAGATCGACGTAGCGGCGCTGGCCGGCACGGCGCGTGGTGACATGGTCGAAGCGCAGGGTTCGTGGGTGGGCAAAGCTGCGCAGCACGTCGTCGATCTGCGTTTGCACCTCGGGTTCGACGGCGCGGTCCATCAGCCCGTCGGCCGAGCGCCGCACCAGCGAGTAGCCTTCGCGCGCCACGTTGCCGGCCACCGCGATCGCAAGCACCGGGTCGAGCCAGAGCCAGCCGGTGGCCAGCACGCCGAGCAGGCCGAGGACCACGCCGGCCGATGTCCAGACGTCGGCAAACAAGTGCCGCGCATCGGCCTCGAGCGCGATCGAGCGGTGCTCGCGGGCCTTTTTCATCATGCTCCAGGCCAGCGCACCGTTCAGCGCCGAGCTGATCACCGACAGCGTCAGGCCGATGCCCAGACTGCCGATCGGCTGCGGTGCCCACAGCCGCTGCGCGGCGGCCCAGACGATCGCCAGCGCCGCGGCGAAGATCAGCACGCCCTCGAATCCGCTGGAGAAGTACTCGGCCTTGTGATGCCCGAGCGGGTGGTCCTCGTCCGGCGGGCGGGCCGCAATGGTGACCATGGCCAGCGCGAACATCGCGCCGGCCAGGTTGACCACCGATTCCATCGCGTCGGACAGCAGGCTGACCGAATCGGTCAACCACCACGCGCCGGTCTTCAGCGCGATGGTGGCCACCGCCACCGCGATCGACAACTTCAGGTAGGCGCTGACTTGCACGTCAGGCCACGCCGGGCCGCTCCCAAGCGGCCTGAGCTCCCAAGGGCCACGAAGGGGCCCGTGCCGGTCCCTGGGGATGCGAGCGTAGCGAGCTAGGGGTCGTCATGATCAGGACAGCGTCACGCGCGCGAACTTGCGCTTGCCGACCTGCACGACCACCGTGCCGGCGCCGACCTTCAGGCCCTTGTCGCTGACCACCGCGCCGTCGATGCGCACGCCGCCCTGCGCGATCAGCCGCAACGCTTCGCTGGTGGAAGGTGCCATGCCCGCCCGCTTGAGCAGTGCGCCGATGGCCAGCGGCGCGCCCGTCAACGCCACCCTCTCGATCTGGTCGGGCACGCCGCCTCGAGCGCGGTTCATGAAGTCCTGCTCGGCAGCATCGGCCGCCGCCGCACTGTGGAAGCGCGCGGTGATCTCCTTGGCCAGCAGAACCTTGGCGTCCTTCGGGTTGCGCCCGCCCTCGACCTCGCGCTTCAACGTGGCGAGTTCGGCCTCGGTGCGGAACGACAGCAGGGTGAAGTACTTCCACATCAGCGTGTCGCTGATCGACAGCAGCTTGGCGAACATCGCGTTTGCCGGCTCGCTGATGGCGACATAGTTGTTCTTCGACTTCGACATCTTCTCGACGCCGTCCAGGCCTTCGAGCAGGGGCATCGTCAGGATGCACTGCGGCTCCTGGCCGGCCTCGCTTTGCAGGTGCCGGCCCATCAGCAGGTTGAACTTCTGGTCGGTGCCACCGAGCTCGAGGTCGCTCTTCAGCGCCACCGAGTCGTAGCCCTGCATCAGCGGGTAGAGGAACTCGTGCACGCTGATCGGCGTGCCGGCAGCAAAGCGCTGGGCGAAATCGTCGCGCTCCATCATCCGGGCGACGGTGTACTTGGCCGCGAGCTGGATCATGCCGCGCGCGCCCAGCGGGTCACTCCACTCGGAGTTGTAGCGGATCTCGGTGCGCTCGGCGTCGAGCACCAGGCTGGCTTGCTTGAAGTAGGTCTCGGCATTGGCCTCGATCTGCTCGCGCGTCAACGGCGGCCGGGTGACGTTTCGGCCCGAAGGGTCGCCGATCATCGAGGTGAAATCGCCGATCAGGAAGGTGACGGCGTGTCCCAGATCCTGCAACTGACGCATCTTGTTCAGCACCACCGTGTGGCCGATGTGCAGGTCGGGCGCGGTCGGGTCCAGGCCGAGCTTGATGCGCAGCGGTTGCCCGGTGGCGGCCGAGCGGGCCAGCTTGGCCAGCCATTCGGCCTGTGGCAGTAACTCGTCGCAGCCGCGCAGGCTGGTGGCCATCGCGGCGCGCACGGCGTCGGTGATTGGATGGGCAGGCAAGCCGGACGGGGCCGCGGCGGTCACGATTGCTGACATAGAGTCCAAGGAAGGCCGGGGGTTTTTCACAGCGGCGGAACAGGGGTCGGTGTTTATACTGCGTCGCGGTCGTGAATCGGCCGCCGCGAGAGAGACTGCAATCCGTGCCCGCAAACCGCCGATCTTAAGACGGTCGGGCATGCCGACAGACCCGCCGCCGCTGCCACACGCTTTCGCAGCCGCGCTGGCCAGCCGAGAGGGCGAAAGCCCCCGATCCAGAGCCTTGACATTGTTGACATCCCTGGCGAAAACCCTCACTGCAGCGCGCGCCTTGGCCGCCGCGCACCACCGCGGCATCGTCGCGTCCAGCGTGGCGCTGCTGGCCGGCTGCGCGGCAGCAGCGTTTGCGATCGCGCCGCTGGCCCCCGATGCCGCCGCCTTGCCGCAGCGCCTGGTGACCGAAGAGGTACAGCCCGAGGCCTTTGCGCCCCAGCTCGAAGCGCTGGCGGCGCATGAATTCGACCTGAACCGCGCGGACATCACGCGCGCCGGCGACACCGCCGGCACTCTGCTCGAACGCCTGGGCGTGGCCGACGCATCGGCGCTGACCTTCCTGCGCGGCGACACCGTCGCCCGCCGCCTGTTCGAGGGCCGTGGCGGTCGGATGGTGCAGGTGCGCGCCGGGGAAGACGGCCGCCTGAAGAGCCTGGTGGCCCGCTCGCCGGCAGCGCGCATCGAGCAACTGGCGACCCATTTCACGCGTCTGTCGCTGACGCGCGACGCGGGCGGTGCCTGGCAAGCCGTCGAGGAAACGCTGGCACTGCAATCGCAGACGCGCCTGGCCAGCGGCACGATTCGCAGTTCGCTGTTCGCAGCCAGCGACGAGGCGCGCATTCCCGACGCCATCGCGGTGCAGATGGCCGAAATCTTCGCGGCCGACATCGACATGCACCGCGAGCTTCGCCGCGGCGATACCTTCAGTGTGGTCTACGAAGCCCTCACCGCCGACGGCGAGCCGATCGCCTGGAATCAGGGCACCGGCCGGGTGCTGGCCGCCGAATTCGTCAACGGTGGCAAGGCCCACCAGGCAGTCTGGTACCGCGACGCCAATGGCCGCGGCACGTATTTCGACCGCACGGGACAGAGCAAGAAGCGCGCTTTCCTGGCCAGCCCGATGGAGTTCTCGCGCATGAGTTCGGGCTTCGCGATGCGCTTCCACCCGCTCCTGCAGAAGTGGCGCGCCCACTTGGGCGTCGACTATGCGGCGCCAACGGGCACGCCGGTACGCACCGTGAGCGATGGCCTGGTCGAGTTCGCCGGCCAACAGAACGGCTACGGCAACGTGATCCAGATCAAGCACAGCAACGACCGCTCCACGCTGTATGCCCACCTGTCGCGCATCGACGTGAGAAAGGGCCAGCGCATCGAACAAGGCCAGCGCATCGGCGCCGTCGGCTCGACGGGCTGGTCGACCGGCCCGCACCTGCATTTCGAGTTCCGCGTCAACGGCCAGCACCAGGATCCGCTGCGCATCGCCAAGGCCAGCGAGGCCGTGGCCATCGCGCCGGCCGCGAAGGCCGAGTTCGCTGCGCTGGCGCAGACGCTGCAAGGCACGCTCGGCGTCGCTGAAACGCTGGTCGGCGCGCGCGGTCGCGGCGAGTAAGCAACCGGCGTCGGATGGCGCTGTACATCGGTCTGATGTCGGGCACGTCGCTCGACGGCGTGGATGGCGTGCTGATCGACTTTGCCTCGGCGCAAGGCCCGCCGATCACGCTGCGCGCGCACCACCACCAGCCCTTTCCCGCTGCCCTGCGCGCCGAGCTGTTGGCGCTGAATGCGCCGGCCGACAACGAACTGCAACGCGCCGAACTCGCGGCCAACGCGCTCGCGCGCAGCTATGCCGAAGTGGTCCACACCCTGCTGCATGGCGCCGCCTGCGGGGCGCGCGGGGTGCGCGCCATCGGTGCCCACGGCCAGACGGTGCGGCACCGGCCCGGTGAGTTCGACGGCATCGGCTTCAGCACCCAACTGCTCAATGGCGCGCTGCTGGCCGAGCTGGCCGGCATCGACGTGATCTGTGACCTGCGCCGGCGCGACGTTGCGGCCGGCGGTCAGGGTGCACCACTGGCCCCCGGCCTGCATGCGGCGCTGTTCGCCGTGCCCGGCGAGCAACGCGCCGTACTCAACCTCGGCGGCATCGCCAACCTGACCTTGCTCGGCGCCGACGGCACGGTGCTCGGCTTCGACTGCGGCCCGGCCAGCGCCTTGCTCGACGGCTGGTGCCAGCGCCATCGCGGCCATGCCTTCGACGAGGGCGGCCGTTGGGCTGCGAGCGGCCGGGTCATCGAACCCCTGCTGGCCGCGCTGCTGGCCGAGCCCTACTTCGGCCTGCCCCCGCCCAAGAGCACCGGCCGCGACCTGTTTCACCTGGCCTGGCTCGACGCCCATCTCGCGCGGTACGTACCTGCCGCCGCGCCAGCCGACGTGCAGGCCACGCTGGCGGCGCTGACCGTGCGCAGCGTTGCACATGACCTGCAACGCCACGCGAGGGGCACCTCGCTGCTGCTGGTTTGCGGCGGCGGCGCGCACAACACGCACCTGATGCAGGGGTTGGCGACGCGAGCGCCGGCGCTGCCGGTGAAGACAACGGCGGAGTTCGGTCTGCCTGTCGATCAGGTCGAAGGCGCCGCCTTCGCCTGGCTGGCGCATCGCTTCGTCGAGCGGCTGCCGGGCAACATCGTGGCGGTCACGGGGGCATGCGGCGCGCGGGTGCTCGGCTCGCTCTACCCGGCCTGACCAGGGCCAAGTAAAAGGCCGCCTCGCGGGCGGCCTCCTCGACTAGGCGGGATGCCGATCAGGCCGAGAAGCTCGAGCCGCAGCCGCAGGTGGATGTCGCGTTCGGGTTCTTGATCACGAACTGCGCACCCTGCAGATCTTCCTTGTAGTCGATCTCGGCGCCCATCAGGTACTGCAGGCTCATCGCGTCGATCAGCAGCGTGACGCCGTTCTTGGTCATCGGCGTGTCGTCTTCGTTGACGACCTCGTCGAAAGTGAAGCCGTACTGGAAGCCCGAGCAGCCGCCACCCTGCACAAACACGCGCAGCTTCAGATCGGGGTTGCCTTCTTCCTCGACCAGTTGCTTGACCTTGTCAGCGGCACTGTCGGTGAACACCAGCGGCACCGGCATCGCTTCGACGTCAGCCGCCAGGGGTTGGGCAATCGCGTTCATGGTGAGGTTCCTCGTCCTTGAATCAAAGTCTGCTCGAAGCGGCGAGCTTGAGGGCTGGCCGCACTTCAGTGGTCTTCAACGCTCGCAACTCGCCGTCGATCGTTGCGCCCTGGTGCATCTCGAGCGACTCGTAGCGCACGTCACCGGTGATGCGCGCCTTGGGTTGCAACTCGAGCAACTCGTCGGACTGCACGGGGCCGATGACCGACCCGTTGATGATCACATGGCCGGCGTTGACCTTGCCATGGACACGGGCTTTCTCACTGATCACCAGGATGTTGGGCTCGTCGCCAACGGCGACGATGTCGCCGTGCACCTCGCCGTCGATGCGCAAGCCGTCGGCAAAGTGCACTTCGCCATGCAGAACCGTGCCCTCGCCGATCAAACTGCGGATCGGTGGCTGCTTCTTTAAGAAGGCCCACATGCTGAGTTTCCTTTCAGAGTTTCACGGTCTGGGTGGCACGCACCCCGCCACGAATGTCGATCACCCGGACCTGCACGGTTTTTACCACGGCCCCCACGGGGTGGTCGAGGCGGCCTTCCACACGCGCGTACTGGCGCAGTGAAATAGGTTGCGGTCCGTCGGGTAACGTCAAGGTCCAGGGCTTGCCGTCAAGCATGCCGGCCGCCTGCAATTCGTAGCGCCCCTTGAACTCCACCGGCGCCTTGCCGCTTTGCATGACAAGCAACTGGTAGCGCAGTTGGCCAGGCTGCACCAGCTCGGCCTGCATGGCGCGCACGGCCAGACCCTCGCCGGCGGCCGGCAACAGGCGTTCGAAGAAGCCGAGGTCGGCCTTCAATGCCAGCGCTTCGGCCTCGGCCTGGCGCAATTGCTGTGTCAGCTTGTCCTGCGTCGCACGCTCGGTCTTGAGCAGGCTGTCGGCCGTGTTGGCGATCGACAGTGCGCGCTCGCGCTCGTCGCGCAGGCGCTGCACTTCGGCTCGCAACTGCACCAGCTCTTCCTTGGCGCCGCGCTCCAGTCCGGCGATGTCCTTGCCGAATTCGAAAGCCCACAACGCCAACGCTGCAGAAAAACCAAAGGCCAGCGCCAAAACCGCCCACCGCACCGGCCACGGCAAGTGGCTGTGCACGATCATGCGCGGCGCGCTGATCGACATTCGGCGGCGAAACAGTTTCCAACGCATCGCAGACTCTGCAAACGAACAAGGCCGCAGTATTGCGGCCTCGTATGCGATTGGCGTGTTGCGAAATGTTCAGCGCTTGCTGAACTGCTTGCGACGACGCGCGCCGTGCAAGCCGACCTTCTTGCGCTCAACCTCGCGGGCGTCGCGGGTCACGAAGCCGGCCTGGCTCAGACTCGGTTTCAGCGCCGCGTCGTAGTCGATCAGTGCGCGGGTGATGCCGTGGCGCACCGCGCCGGCCTGACCCGATTCGCCGCCGCCTTCGACGTTGACCTTGATGTCGAAGGCCTCGCCGTTGTTGGTCAGCAGCAGCGGCTGCTTGACGACCATGATCGACGTCTGGCGGCCGAAATACTCGCCCACCGTCTTGCCATTGACCATGATCAGTCCCGTGCCCTTCTTGATGAACACGCGGGCCACCGACGATTTGCGGCGGCCGGTACCGTAATTCCAATTGCCGATCATCACCGCTCCTTAGATTTCCAGCGCCTTGGGCTGCTGGGCGGTGTGCGGATGCGTGGCACCGGCGTACACCTTCAGCTTCTTCACCATCGCATAGCCGAGGGGGCCTTTGGGCAGCATGCCCTTGACCGCCTTTTCCAGGGCACGCCCCGGATGCTTGGCTTGCATGTCCTTGAACTTGGTGGCGTAGATGCCGCCCGGGTAGCCCGAGTGGCGGTAGTACACCTTGTCGTTGGCCTTGTTGCCGGTGACACGAATTTTCTCGGCATTCACCACGACGATGAAATCGCCGGTATCGACGTGAGGCGTGTAGATGGCCTTGTGCTTGCCGCGCAAACGGAGTGCCACTTCGCTGGCAACACGTCCGAGCACCTTGTCGGTGGCATCAATCACAAACCATTCATGCTTCACCTCGGCCGGCTTGGCGCTGAAGGTCTTCATGAGGGTCTTTCGGTTGTTGACCGCGCCGGCATTGCGTGCCGCCACAGCCCATTCGCGGCTGTTCTGCCGGGTTGTCACCCTCGGTACCGCTTGTACACACTGCGGCCTCTCGGGTGCTGCGGCTGCACCGCTAGGTACATCCCGCATTGACCACGGTTTTCCCCGCCGCTGACGGGAAAGCCGATCAGTATATCTGATCTTCGTGGCACCCGAAACGGCCTGCCTGCGCAGGCTGTCAGCTTCTGGGCAGTGCTCTCCAACCGAGTAGGGTAGCATGGGGAAAACCCTCGGTTGCCCTTCGGCAGCCCGGCGGCAACCGGAGTACGCAATGGGATTTGCTGGTGACTTTCTCAAGGGGGCAGGCGTTGCGAGCAACGCCTGCCCCCGTGACCGGCCTGCGTCAGGCGGGGGCACCGTGCCGCGGTTCCGATGGGTGCCGATCCGCTCGCTGTCGGCGCGCCACCGCCCACGCATCCTGACCCATTTGATGGCCCTGCCCGAAGCCGACCGCTACCTGCGTTTTGGCTACTCCGCATCGGATTCTCAGCTCGCGCACTACACCGACACGGTCGAGTTCTTGCATGACGAGGTCTTCGGTATCTTCAACCGCCGCCTCGAGCTCTTGGCGATGGCGCACCTGGCGATGCGGCCGACGCCGGCGCAGGGCCCACGTGCCGAGGCGGAGTTCGGCGTCTCGGTGCTGCCCAAGGCCCGTGGGCGGGGCTACGGTGGCCGGCTGTTCGAACATGCGGTGCTGCATGCGCGCAACCGCCACATCGACACGCTGGTGATCCATGCGCTGAGCGAGAACACTTCGATGCTGCGTATCGTGCGCAATGCCGGTGCGATCATCGAGCGCGATGGCGGTGAATCGCAGGCGCGGCTGCGGCTGCCGGCCGACAACCTGCTGTCGCACATGGATGAGCTGGTCGAAGGCCAGGCGGCCGAGCTCGACTACCGCTTCAAGGTCAATGCCCGGCGTGTTGACGGACTTCTAGACGCCATCGACGAAGTCAAGAACCGCTTCGCAAGCGCCGGCGGCACGGCCAGCGAGTGACCCGCCGCGCCGGCAGGGCCCCGGCTTCGGGGATCGGTCGCGTTGTGTCAGCGGTTAACATGAGGGCAATTGCAACCAAATGTCGTCCGTCGGCGGTCGCGCCTGAATGGCATACAAACTGGCTTTGTCATGGAACCTCTGCTGCTGTGGATCATTGCGCTGGTTGTGTTGGCGGTTGCGCTCGTCGGCGCGGTGGCCTGGCGCGTGACGCGTGATCGCAAGCCGCAGATCAAGCCACTGCCCACGGAATGGTCGCTGGCGCCGCGCCCGGTGTTCTCGACCGACGAGCGCCGCGTCTACCGCCAGTTGCGCGAGGCACTGCCCCATCACATCGTTTTGTCCAAGCTGCCCCTCGTGCGCTTTTGCCAGCCCAACGATCCGCAGGACGTGCGCTTCTGGTACGAGCTGCTCGGCTCGATCCACGTGACCTTTGCAATCTGCAGCGCCAACGGCCGCGTGCTGGCAGCGATCGACCTCGACACCGACCGTGGCAATTCGCGCCGCGTCTTGCAGATCAAGCAATCGGTGCTGGGTGCCTGCCGCGTGCGCTATTTGCGCTGCCCGGTTGACCACCTGCCCTCGGTGGCCGAGCTGCAACTTTTGGTGCCCCAAAGTGCAGCCGCTTCGCGCGGGCCGCAACCCGCGCCGAGCCGACCGCGCTCACGCGACGATGGCGCGCGCGAGGGAGCGTCGCGACGCCGCGAACGCAATGCGCTGTGGCAGGACTCGAGTTTCTTCCAGGACTCGTTCTTCGCTCCCGACAACCGACTGGACGCCAGCCAGACGGGCGAGTTCCCGAGTTCGCGCCCGGACAACGTCGCGCCGCCGCATGCCTCGGCCTACGGTGACAACGCGCCCGATGACCTGTCGGGCGTGGTCGTCGAGTCGGAGCCACGCTACCCCAGCACCGGCACCCACCACTGAGTCCGGATCAGCGCGCCTACGATGCGCGCATGACAAACGCCGCATCGCCACCCATCGCTCAGGTTGGCTACGCCGATCTCGACCCCGACCGCGTGCTGCGCACGCTCGACGCGCTGGGCCTGCGCGGCGATGGTCGCCTGCTGCAACTCAACTCCTATGAGAACCGCGTCGTTCAGGTCTTCCTGGAAGACGGCGACGCGGTGGTGGCCAAGTTCTACCGCCCGGGTCGCTGGAGCGACGCGCAGATTCTCGAGGAGCATGCCTTTGCGTGCGAACTGGCCGCCCATGACGTGCCCGCGGTCGCGCCACGCGTGTTGTCAGCCGCAGACGGCGTCGACGACATCGAGCTGATCGGTGAGCCGCCGACGCTCGCCCGCTGGCTCGATGGCGACGCATTGCACCGCGTGGCCGTGAGCGACCGCCATGCCGGCCGCGCACCCGAACTCGAAGACCCTGCCGCTCTGCAGTGGCTGGGCCGCTTTCTCGGCCGCTTGCATGTGGTCGGCGCGCGGCGCCGTTTCCACCACCGGCGCACGATGGATGCGGCCACCTTCGGCCACGCCGCGCGGCAGCGTTTGCTCGACGGCGGCTTCGTGCCCGACACCGAACTGCCGGCCTGGACGAGTTGGTGCGACGCGGCGCTGGCACGCGTCGATCGCGCCCTCGCCGCGCATGCCCACGTGCCCCGCCTGCGCCTGCACGGCGACTTCCACCCGGGCAACATCATGTGGCGCGCGGAGGGCCCGCATGTCGTCGACCTCGACGACGCCTGCAACGGCCCCGCGGTGCAGGACCTTTGGATGCTGCTGTCGGGCGACGCCGATTCGATGCGCGCACAACTGGCGCAATTGCTCGCCGGCTACCGCGTGTTTCGCCCGTTCGATGAACGCGAGCTGGCGCTGATCGAGCCGCTGCGCACCCTGCGCATGATCCACCACAGCGCATGGATCGCCGAGCGCTGGACCGACCCGGCCTTCCCCGCGGCCTTCCCGTGGTTCGGCAGCGCAGCCTACTGGTCGCAGCAGGCCACGCAGTTGCGCGAGCAGGTCGAGGCGATGGACGAGCCGCCGCTGTTCGTCTGACCCGCTATGCGGTCAACAGCCGTGTCACCCGCTGCACATGCTCTGCCGGGTTGTCAAGGTGGCCGCCCTCGGCCAGCCAAGCCTGGTCGAACAGCAAGTGCGCGAGGTCGTCGAAATGCGCCTCGTCGGTCTCCAGGCGCTTGACCAGTGGGTGTTGCGGGTTGACCTCGAGGATCGGCAAAGACTTCGGCGCCTGCTGACCGGCCTGCTTCAACAGCCGCGCCAGGTGCGCGCTCATGTCGCCCTCCTCGACCACGATGCAGGCCGGTGAATCGACCAGGCGCGTCGTCACGCGCACGTCCTTCGCGCGATCCTTCAGCGCCATCTTGAGCTTGTCCTGCAGCGGCGCGAAGGCACACGCCGCGGCCTCGGCTTGCTTTTTCTCGACGTCGTCCTGTAGCGCACCCAGATCGACGCTGCCCTTGGCCACGCTTTGCAGCGGGTGGCCCTCGAACTCGTAGAGGTGGCTCAGCATCCACTCGTCGACGCGGTCGGTAAGCAGCAAGACCTCGATGCCCTTCTTGCGAAAGATCTCCAGTTGCGGGCTGGCCCGGGCCGCGGCCAGCGTGTCGGCGGTGATGTAGTAGATCGGGTCCTGGCCTTCTTTCAGGCGCGCCACGTAATCGGCGAACGACACGCCTTCGTCGGCCTGCGTCGAGGCGAAACGCAGCAGCTTGGCCAGCCGCTCCTGGTTGGTGTGGTCTTCGCCGACGCCTTCCTTGATCACGGCGCCGAAATCCTTCCAGAACGCCGCGTACTTGTCCTTCTGGCTGGCGTCGTCACTGCGGGCCAGATCCTCCAGCATCGACAGCACGCGCTTGGTGGAGCCCTCGCGGATGGCCTTCACGTCGCGGCTTTCCTGCAGCAGCTCGCGGCTGACGTTGAGCGGCAGGTCGGCGCTGTCGATCACCCCCTTGACGAAACGCAGGTACACCGGCATCAGCGCCTCGGCGTCGTCCATGATGAAGACGCGCTTGACATACAGCTTCACGCCGCCGCGCTTGTCGCGGTTCCACAAGTCGAACGGCGCCTTGGCCGGGATGTACAGCAACTGGGTGTACTCGGTGCGGCCCTCGACGCGGTTGTGGGTGTAGGCCAGCGGCGCGTCGCTGTCGAACGAAATCTGTTTGTAGAACTCCTGGTACTGCGCGTCGGTGATGTCGCTCTTGGCGCGGGTCCACAGCGCCGCCGCCTTGTTGACGGTCTCCCACTCGTCCTTCAAGACCGTCTCAGCCTTTTCGGCGATCCACTCCTCCTTCTTCATCAGGATCGGCAGCGAGATATGGTCGGAGTACTTGCCGATGATCGACTTCAGTTTCCAGGTCTTCAAGAAGTCTTCTTCGCCATCGCGCAGGTGCAGCGTCACGTCGGTGCCGCGCTCGGCGCGGGTGATGGTCTCGACGTCGAACTGGCCGCTGCCGTCGCTCGACCAGCGCACGCCCTCATCGGGCTTCAGCCCGGCACGGCGCGACTCGACCGTGATGCGGTCGGCGACGATGAAGCCCGAATAGAAACCGACGCCGAACTGGCCGATCAGGTTCGCATCCTTCTTCTGATCGCCTTCCAACTTGGCCATGAACTCGCGCGTGCCGCTCTTGGCGATCGTGCCCAGATGCGCCACCGCTTCTTCGGCGCTCATGCCGACGCCGTTGTCGCGGATGGTCACGGTCTTGGCAGCGGCATCGAAGCTGACATGTACCTTCAACTCCGGCGCGTCTTCGTACAGCGCAGAGTTATCCAACGCCTCGAATCGCAGCTTGTCGCAGGCGTCCGAGGCGTTGGAGACCAACTCACGCAGGAAAATTTCCTTGTTCGAGTAGAGAGAGTGGGTGACAAGGTGCAGGATTTGCTGCACTTCGGCCTGGAAGGCGAGGGTTTGTTTTTGGGTCATGGTCTGGGCTGAAAGGAAAGTCGATCGCGCGGCGCAGATGGGGGCGGCCGCCGCTCTGTCAAGGGGTGGCGAGGTCAGCCGTAACGGGCGATCGTCAGGCCCTCCATCTCGATCGCCGGTTTGCGGCCCGAGATCAGGTCGGTGATCACCCGCGCGGTGCCGGCCGCCATGGTCCAGCCCAGCGTGCCGTGGCCGGTGGCCAGGTACAGGTTGGGCAGCTCGGTGCCGCCGACCACCGGCGTGCCGTCAGGCGTCATCGGCCGCAGGCCGCACCAGAATTCGGCGCGGCCCAGGTCGCCGCCGTCGGGGAACAGGTCTGCGAGCACATGCATCAGCGTGCGCCGCCGCGCCTCGTGCAAGTGCAGCGTGTAGCCAGCGAGTTCAGCCGTGCCGCCGGCGCGGATGCGCTCGCCCAGCCGCGTCACGGCCACCTTGTGGGTCTCGTCCATCACGGTGGACTCGGGCGCGCCGGCGGCGTCGGTGATCGGCACGGTGATCGAATAGCCCTTAACCGGGTAAACGGGGATTTCGATGCCCAGCGGGGACAGCAGCGTGGGCGAATGGCTGCCCAGCGCCATCAGGTACGCGTCGGCCTGCAGCCGGCCCTGGTCGGTGACGATGCCGGTGATGCGCTTGCCGTCGGTCAACAGCGACTCGATGGTGACGCCAAAGCGCAGCGTCGCGCCGCGCGCTGCGGCCATTTCCGCAATCCGGCTGCTGAACATGAAGCAGTCGCCGGTCTCGTCATCCGGCAGGCGCAGACCGCCGACGAACTTGTCGCGCACCCTGGACAGTGCCGGTTCGTGCTCGATGCAGCCGGCGCGGCTCAGCACTTCGTAGGCTACGCCGTAGCGGTCGAGGATCGCCGTGTCCGACGCCGTGCCGTCGAGCTGCTGTTGGGTGCGAAAGAGTTGCAGCGTGCCCTGCATGCGCTCGTCGTACTGGATGCCGGTGGCTGCCCGCAGCGACCTCATGCAGTCGCGGCTGTACTCGGCCAGTCGCACCATGCGACTCTTGTTGAGTTCGTAGCGCGCCGCCGTGCAGTTGCGCAGCATCGCCAGCACCCAGCTCACCAGGTGCCAGTCGAAGTGCGGTCGGATCACCAGCGGGCGGTGGTGCATCAGCAGCCACTTCACCGCCTTGATCGGCACGCCCGGCCCGGCCCACGGCGCCGAATAGCCGGGCGAGACCTCGCCGGCATTGGCAAAACTGGTCTCGAGCGCCGGCCCGGGCTGGCGTTCGACCAGCGTCACCTGATGACCGTCGCCGGCCAACTCGTACGCTGCCGTGACGCCGATCACACCGCCGCCCAGTACCAACACCTTCATGGGCTCGCCTCCTGGGTACCCAGTGTACGAAGGCACTGCCACAATGGCCGCATGATCGCCCCCGACCTGTTGCCCCGCCGCGAATTCAACGATCCCGACGCCGCGCTGGCCCATGCGCGCGCGATCTACGACAACGGCGTGGCGCACCTGCGCCGGCACCTCCAGGCCTTCCTCGACGGTGTGGTGCCCGGCGAGCGCGTGCGCGCCACCTACCCGTTCGTGCGCGTGCGCATCAATACCGTGGCCCGTGCCGATTCGCGCCTGAGCTACGGTTTTGCGGCCGGCCCGGGCCGCTACGAAACCACGCTGACGCGGCCCGACCTGTTCGCCGACTACTACCGCGAGCAGTTGCGCCTGCTGCTGCGCAATCACGCCGTGGCGTTGGAGGTCGGCGCCAGCGAGCAGCCCATTGCGGTGCACTTTTCCCTGGCCGAAGACGGCCACCTCGAAGGCACGCTCACCGCCCAGCGGCGCCTCTTGATGCGCGACCTGTTCGACCTGCCCGACCTGGCCGCGATGGACGATGGCATCGCCAATGGAACCCATGAGCCGGGGCCCGGCGAAGCGCACCCGCTGGCCCTGTTCACGGCCGCGCGCGTCGACTACTCGCTGCACCGGCTGCGTCACTACACCGGAACCGCACCCGATAATTTCCAGAACTTCGTGCTGTTCACGAACTACCAGTTCTACATCGACGAGTTTATCAAGCTCGGCCACGAGTTGATGGGCAACCCGGCCGCCGACTACGCAGCCTTCGTCGAGCCCGGCAACGTGGTCACGCTGCGCGCCGGTTCAGGGGCCGCGCCGCGCGATACGGGCGCAACGGCGCCAGCCCGGTTGCCGCAGATGCCGGCCTATCACCTGGTGCGCCCGGGCGGCAGCGGCATCACCATGGTCAACATCGGTGTCGGCCCGGCCAACGCCAAAACTATCACCGACCACATCGCCGTGCTGCGCCCGCATGTCTGGATCATGCTCGGCCATTGCGCCGGCCTTCGCAACACCCAGCAGCTCGGCGACTATGTGCTGGCCCACGGTTACGTGCGCGAAGACCATGTGCTCGACGAAGAACTGCCGCTGTGGGTGCCGATCCCGGCGCTGGCCGAAGTCCAGGTCGCGCTCGAACGCGCGGTGGCCGACGTGACCCAGCTCTCGGGCTACGAGTTGAAGCGCCTGCTGCGCACCGGCACCGTGGCCTCGACCGACAATCGCAACTGGGAACTGCTGCCGCATCCGGGCCCCGAACGCCGCTTCAGCCAGAGCCGCGCGGTCGCGCTGGACATGGAAAGCGCCACCATCGCAGCCAATGGGTTTCGCTTCCGAGTGCCCTACGGCACGCTGTTGTGCGTGTCCGACAAACCGCTGCACGGCGAGATCAAGCTGCCAGGCATGGCAAACCAGTTTTACCGCGAGCGCGTCGATCAGCACCTGCGTATCGGCATGCGCGCGGTCGAGTTGCTGCGTGCGGCCGGCAACGAACAACTGCACAGCCGCAAGCTGCGCAGCTTTGCCGAGGTGGCGTTTCAGTAGCCGCTGCCGGCGACGGATCTCGCCCAGGGATCGTAGGCGCCCACGGTGACGCCGCTGGCTCGGGTGCGGCAAAAGGTGGCGTTGATCCCGTGTGTTGCATTTGATTGCAATTACACTGAATTGTGATGTGCTGTCCTTCAGGCCACGACCGCCCGGCGAAGCGCCAAGGCACCGGCGCAAGCGTCGGTTTGCACTTTCTCACGCCCGCCCGGGCGTGCCGCCGCGGATCAGAACGGCGCGTTGCGACCGGCCTCGGGCTCAGGTGTCGCGCCGGTTGTGCCCCGGCACGCGATCCCTTAGGCTGTCTTCGATTCACCGGCACGCCAAGGAACCCGCCATGCCCAGCCCTGCCACCAGCGTAGCCAATATCCGCACCCTCGCGCTGGTCGGGCCGCAGGGTGCGGGAAAAACCAGCCTGGCCGAAGCACTGCTGGTGCGCGCCGGGGCCATCGGCGCGGCCGGCAGTCTGGAGCGCGGCAGCACGGTCAGCGACTTCGATCCGCTCGAACGCAAGATGCAGCACTCGCTCAATGCAGCCGTGCTGCATCTGGATCATGCCGGCACGCGCGTGCACCTGATCGACACCCCGGGCTCGATCGACTTCATCGGCCAGTCGCTGCCGGCGCTGGAAGCCGTCGAGACCGCGGTGGTGGTGATCAACGCCGCGAGCTGGAAGGTCGGCGGCATCGACGCGATGGCGGTGCGGATGATGGACTACGCCGCCCAGCGCCGCCTGGACCGCCTGCTGGTGGTCAACAAGATCGACGCCGCGGGGGCCGACCTCGCCGGCCTGCTGGCCGACATCCAGGCCACCTTTGGCCGCGAATGCCTGCCGCTGAACCTGCCCGACGCCGGCGGCACGAGCGTGGTCGACTGCTTCTACAACCGCGAGGGCCACAGCGATTTCGGCAGTGTCGACGCCGCGCACCGCGCGCTGGTCGAGCAGGTGGTTGAGGTCGATGCCGGATTCGTCGACCGCTACCTCAACGATGGCGACGTCGACCCCGGCGAGCTGCACGCGCCGCTCGAACAGGCGCTGCGCGAAGGCCACCTGATTCCGGTGTGCTTTGTCTCGGCGCGCAGCGGTGCGGGCGTGGCCGAGCTGCTGGACGTGATCGTCAAGCTGCTGCCCAACCCGAGCGAGGGCAACCCGCCTGAGTTTTTGGAGGGTGAAGGTGCCACCGCCCAACCCAAGGCATCGCAGCCCGATCCGAACGCGCATGTGCTGGCGCACGTGTTCAAGGTCACCGTCGATCCCTTCGTCGGCCGCATGGGGCTCTTCCGCGTGCACCAGGGCACGATCACCAAGGACAGCGTGCTCTACATCGGCGACGGCCGCAAACCCTTCAAGGTCGGCCATCTGTTCATGCTGCAGGGCAAGGAACATGTCGAGGTGGCGCGCGCGCTGCCGGGCGACATCGTCGCGGTCGCCAAGGTCGACGAGATCCATTTCGACGCGGTGCTGCACGACGCCGCCGAGGACGACCACATCCATCTCAAGCCGCTGCCGTTCCCGATCCCCGTGCACGGCCTGGCGATCGAGCCCAAGCGGCGTGGCGACGAGCAGCGGATGTGGGAAATCCTGACCAAGCTGGTCGATGAAGATCCCTGCCTGAAGGTCGAGCATGTGGCCACCACCAACGAGACCATCGTCTATGGCCTCGGTGAGCTGCACCTGCGTGTGCTGCTCGAGCGCCTGCGCGATGTCTACAAGTTCGAGGTCAACACGCGGCCGCCGCGCATCGCCTATCGCGAAACAGTCACCGCACCAGCCGAGGGCCACCACCGCCACAAGAAGCAGACCGGCGGCGCCGGCCAGTTCGGCGAGGTGTTCTTGAAGATCGAGCCGCTGCCGCGCGGCGGCGGCTTCGAGTTCGTCGACCAGGTCAAGGGCGGCACGATCCCCAACCAGTTCATCCCCGCAGTCGAAAAAGGCGTGCGCGAAGCACTCACGCTGGGAGTGATCGCGGGCTATCCGATGGTCGACGTCAAGGTCATCGTCTACGACGGCAAGCACCACACCGTCGACAGCAAGGAAATCGCATTCATGACTGCCGGCCGCAAGGCCTTCATGGCCGCAGTTCGCGCAGCGCGGCCGATCATCGTCGAGCCGATCGTCGATGTGGAAATCAGCGCGCCGGACGCGGCGATGGGCGACATCACCGGCGATCTGTCGTCACGCCGCGGCCAGGTCAGCGGCACGCACAACGGCGCCGTTGGCACGATGGTGATCCGCGGCCAGGCGCCGTTGGCCGAACTCACGGGCTACCAGTCGCGGCTGAATGCGATGACCGCCGGCCAGGGCCGCTACACGTTGTCGCTGAGCCACTACGAAGCAGTGCCGCCTACGGTGCAACAGCAGCTCACGTCACAGCACCAGGTGCGCGACGACGATTGAGCCTCGGCCCGGCCGCGACTCAGGGCTCGTGGCGGACGATGGCCTGGGCGTGCTTGAGCAACGCATTCGGCTTGCCGCAGATCCAGCGCGCCAGGTCGTCGAGTTCGCCGGAGCGGATCGCGAACGCCGGCATTTCGGCCTCGATACGTTCGAGTGCATCGATGTTGTGGAATGACAGCCGAACCTTGCCGTTCTCGTGCAAGGGCGTTAGCCGCACGCTGGCGATGACGTCGGCGGTGAACTCGAATTGCGTGCCCAGCAGACGCCCCGTTTGCGGGTGGCGAACTGGGGACTCGAAGGCGCTGACTCCGGCAAACGACAAGCGTGCCCTCAGGCGCTCGATTTCCGCCGGGAAGTCCTTGACCAGGCGCATGCGCTCGCCGCTGCCCACACGCCAGCCTAGGGTCACCGACTCGAACAGCTCGTCGCCGTTGTGCGCGACGCGCAACTTGGGAGTGACGCGGAAGGCCTGTGCGCAAACGCCCTCCAGCACCGTGCGACCGTCGAATGCATAGCGGCCCGGGGCCACCCGCTTCAGCACGTTGAGGTGCTCGGCCATGCGCGTCCAGTAGTCGGCTGCGGCGCGGCACGCTGCGTTGGCCAGGCGGATGTTGCGGTTGACGACCTCTGGATCGGGTAGGTTGAGGGTCTGGCGGCTGGTGGCATCGCGCTCGAGTTCGGCGAGGAAGCCACCGTCTTGCGGCGGCGCCGTGTCTGGGGGGGTCACTGCGGCTGCCGCGCGGGGCGGGCGCGCCGCCGGCATCCTGGTGACCGGAGGCTCGAACAACTGCGAAATGTCCACGGCCTGGCCAGGCTGCACCTGCGGCGCCACTGCAACGGTGCCGCGCGGCGCCGCACGGCCGGCCGCAACGGCCCTGTGAACGGATGTGTGCTCCAGCGTCATGGCAGCCGAAGGTATCAGCGTTTACTGCGCGGACGCCGGGAATTTTCAACGCCAGGCGGGGTGCATGTGTTTCGTCGTGCACCCCGAACCGGTGACGCCGCGTGCTACCGGGGTGCCTCGGATTTGCGCTCCGCGTCAGCGCGCCACTTGCGCAACTGCTCGAGCCACGCCGTCCAGTCCTGCGGCCCCTGTTCGAAGCGCTTCTTCAAATTGCCGAGCACGTTGCCCCAGGCGCGGTCGAAGTAGGCGTAGGCCTGGTCCCATTCGCCGCCGTCGCCCCAGCCGCTGTGATGCAGCGTGATGCGCGTGAGCTTGTCGCCCAGCGGCTCGAGGCGCACGACGACGAAGGTGCGCTGTGCACGCGCCTCGGGCAGGCTCGGCGGCGCGTTCCAATCGAACGAGATCATCTTCTTGGGCTGCACCGCTAGGAAGCGCATGTCGTCGGCACCCTTGCTGCCCGGTGACGCGGCCGGGTCCAAATAGATCTGAAACGCACCGCCGACGCGCGGCTCGATCTTGGCGTCGGGGGCAAAGAAGCTGGTGATGCCCTCGCGTGTGGTCCAGGCATCCCAGGCTTGGTCGAGCGTGGCGGCGACCTCGATGCTTTTGTCGTTCGCACGCTCGGCGGCGTGCGCCAGCGGCGCCACCAGCGTGGCGAGCAGCGTGGTGAGCAGCAACGCCAGGCTCCTGACCGATAGGGGTTTCATGCTGTCACCTCCTTGCCGACCCAGGCCGCAAAGGCCGCCAACGTGATCGGCCAGCCGCCGTTGTACTGGTCGCGCTGTGACGCGGCATGATCGCCACGGGCCTCCCAGCCGCTGTGGTGCACCCAGACCTGCGTGCCGCCATCGACCGCGACGAAACGCACCGCGAGTTGGGTGGCCTGCTCGGCCCCGATGCCCGGATGCCATCGCATCGCAAAACCATGCGGCGGCTGCCACGACGTCAGATGCCCCCAGCCCATGCGGTCGCCGTCGCGCGACACCTCGGTCACTGCACCCCCTTCGCAGGGCTCGAACTTGATGTCGACGGCTTCGTCGCCGTAGCAGGAGTGGCCGACGAAGGGCCACCAGCGCGCGATCTGGCGTGTGAACAGGTCGAACGCAGCGGCCAGCGGCAGGGCCATGCGCACGTTGTGTTCGACGGCAGGCAAGGGGGGCTTGTCGCTCATTGGGGGCTCCTGGGTTTGCGGCGCGGCGCCGCGGTCGGGCTGTTGTTGGCCACCAGGGCATAGCGCGCCAGCGCGCGCTGCCACATGCGGTCGAACTCGTCGCGCAGCTCACCGAGCGTGGCCGGATCGATGGCATAGACGCGGCGCGTGCCCTCGGCGCGCACGACGGCCAGCCCCGCAGCTTCGAGCACGCGCAGGTGCTTGGAAACCGCCGGCCGGCTGACCGGCAGCCGCTCGGCGATTTCGCCGACAGAGCGCTCGCCCTCGATCAGCAGGCGCACGATGGCCCCGCGCGTCGGGTCGGCCAAGGCCGCTATCGAGCGGGCTGCAGCGGCCTTCATCGGCCGGGCTTGTTGGTAACCATGAGGTTTCGGTATCCAGTCGGCTACGCAGTGTCAAGCGCTGCTGCCCGAACCGCGTTGCAAGGCTGGCCGCCAGAGCAAGCCGCCTTTATCATGGGGGCATGAACGCTCCCGTGCACGACCTCGCGCAAACCCGGCTCGACAACGCGCTGCGCCTGTTCGACGAATTCATCCACGCCACCGTCAAGCACCCTGATGCGGCCACCCTGCGTGGCCTGGAGCGGCGCTTTGCCGAGCGGCTGCAGATCCAGCCCAGCTACTGGAGCCAGATCAAGAGTCGCTCGCGGCAGATCGGCGAACGGCTGGCGCGGCAGTTCGAGCCGTTGTGCCACAAGCCCGTCGGCTGGATGGATCTGCGGCACGACGACAGCGCCGCGCCGGCGGCAGCGCGCCCGACCAGCGCGGCGCCGCAGCCGCACGACAGCCCGTTGCCGCAGGACGACGACGAGCGTTTCATCGTCGGCCTGGTGCTGACCTACTACCGGCGCCACCCGCAACGGGCACGCACGCGCCTGCTCGATCTGCTCGGCGAGGTGCTGATGCCTGCGACGGCGGCTGCCGCCAAGCCCAAGGCGGCCGTTCCGGCAGGCCCGCGCGACGATGCGCTGGATTTGTGGCGCCGCACGCAGACCGGCGTGGCGCCGCTCAAACAGAGAAAGCGCTGAACCTGCGATCCCTAGTCTTAGGGATCAACCCGGCTTGCGCAAGATAATCAAGTGTTTATCATGTGCGCAAGTTGCCGCGACACGTCCCACGCAGTTGACGCGCAACGACACCCCGCCCCTCAGCCCAAGCCCCGGAGCCGCATGACCCCAACCGCCCTTGCCCGCGCCGGCCGCTGTGGTGGCCTGCGCTCCTTCGCGATCCAGAACGCCCCGACCCGGGGCTGGCGAACGGTTGCCGTCGACGATTGAGTTCGACGCACCCCAACCAGGCCCGGGAGCAGCGATGCCCCGGGCCTTTTGCTTTGCGCGCCCGCCACCGACCCGCCACCGCAACACCGGAGAGAAGACGATGAAGATCACCCTGCCCCGCGTGCCCACCCGCAATCCGCTCGTTCGCCCGAGCCGCCAACGCCACGCCGGCGCGCACGGCCCGTCGGGCGGTGCGGTGCGCCGGCGCAACTCGCGCGAACTGCGACGCGAGCTCGAACGCATGACCCAGAAGGAGCGGCCACCGAGCCGATGAATGAACCCCAGCGGCGCGAACGACGCGCACTAGGAGAAACCCATGTTGATGAAGCCTTTGTCGCTGAGCCCGGCCCACTCCGGCTTGTTGCCAGCAACGCCCGCCGTTCGGCGCGGTGCTGCCGCCGTGCTTCTCGTCGCCGGCCGCTGGCTGCAGCGCCTGGCGCACCGGCTGGCCGAAGCACCGAGCTCGTCGAGGCCCGACGTGCAGGTGCCGGTGCTCGAGTTCCACGCCGAGGCCGGTGCCCCCGAAGGGGCGTTGTATGTCGACGGCCAGTTGGTTGCGCATCTGGTGGGCGTCAACCGGCTGTGATCGGTGGCGCGGCGCCAGACAGGCCCGCGGCGCGGTACGCTGCGCCGCGGGCCTTGTTCGATGACCCCCGCCAGGAGCCACCGATGGCCACCGACGCCAACGCACAGCGCACGGCGACTTTGCTGCCCGCACGCGGCTGCTGCCCAGTGCCTCGAGCAGGACGGCGTTCGCCACCGCGTTTTGCCTGGCGCGGCGGCCACAGCGTGCCGATCGAATCGCCGGCCTGCCTGGGCCCAGGCCCGCGCTGGTCGCATGCAACCGGTACCGGACCCGGGGCAGCGCCGTGGCTGGGCATCGAGCATGCCCACGGTGTAGAGGCTGCGCGCGCCAACGACCAGCAAGCAGTGCCTGGGCGCGGCGATCCGCGCGTGGGCCGCAAGCTTTCGCTGTGGCTCAAGTCGGTGCCGAAGCGGTCGATACAGCGATCACGAACCGCCCCGATCCACCACCGACCATGAGCCCCGCCACCACCCCACCGGCCCGCATCGAGCGCCCGCT
>JANMSR010000018.1:0-5268 GCA_031389565.1 Burkholderiales bacterium | reverse complement strand
CGCTCAGCGCGGCGCTCGGGGGGTGAAGGCCGCGCGACGGCGCTGCTTGCCACTCACTGTGCATACCCGTGATGCGCGAGCTTCTCGATGTTGTGCACCAGGGCGAACAGCTTCCACTGCCCGTCCACCTTGGCCTGCCCGCGCAGCGTGAAGCGGTAGAGCTGCTTGTTGTGGCGCAGGTTGGCGAACACCGGCTCCACCGTGGCGAATCGTCGTCCATACCGTGCTCGGCCCTCAGTGCTGTCGATGCGCTGCTTCATGCGTTCGGTGTGCACGTTCTTGTCCGGCAGTTTGCCGACGAAGAATGCCACCTGGCGCGTCTTGGTCTTGTCCGGCGTGCGCAGACATTTGTCTCGCTGCGTGCAGGACCCGCAAGCGCCTTGGCTGCCGCGGAACTTGATGGCGATGTACACCGGTGATTGCGATGCAATCGCCTTGCAATACCTGTGCCTCGTCGGCAGACTGCGGGGATGGTTTTTCTACAGCCTCGTTAGCTGACGCACACACACATCGAGCACTGCCTTGTCGCATACTTCGTTCTATTGCATCCCAATCGGAGCGCAAGCATGGGAAACGTGAAGTCGATCGAGAAGGCCATAGAAGCTCTGCCACCTGCCGAGTTAGCTGAATTCCGCCACTGGTTCGCCGAGTTCGACGCAGTCGCGCGGGACAGCCAGATTGAGCAAGACGCAGCCGCAGGCAAGCTGGACCAACTGGCGGCCGAGGCACTCAACGATTTTCGGTCTGGTTCGGCTTGCGAGCTTTGAAGCACATTGCGTCAAGGCGCTTTTGGCAGTGCCTGGAATCGTAGCCAACTGACATTCAAGCCCTGGCCCACAGGAGCTAGGCCCAGCTCAAGGCTGATCCGTCGCTTCAATGCAAGACGGTCGGCAATGGCCGTTTCCACAGTGTGCGAGTTGGCCTCTACTACCGAGCCCTCGGTCTGCCAGTGCCAACCGGTGTCCATTGGTTCTGGATCGGCACGCATGGCGAGTACGACAAACTCGTCGGTTGACCCTTTGAAGGGACTTCCGTTTCTTGTCAAGCTGAATTCGTCTTTGTCATCGATGGCCTCGGTGCAGGGAGTTGACGAAGAGACGGCCTTGTTGCACGGGCACATGGGCTGGTCCTGCGGACCCAGATGCGAACCGCTCATCGGGGCTCCATTCCAATCGCGTGGGCATCGACGAAGCGGGCCGCCAAGGGTTAGTCGAGCTTGCCCGCTGCCGGTCTGACCTCACATGTCAAACGTTCGGCGTCATAGGCGCGCTTTGGCGCCCTCTGTTTGACGAAGTCCTTTACTGTAGCTACAGTAAAGGATGAGAATCGAGTTCGATCCAGCCAAAGACTCCGGAAATCAAACGAAGCATGGCGTCTCGCTGGCCTTGGCAGGCGAACTCGATTGGGAAGCTGCGCTGGTCTGGATTGATGATCGCTTCGAGTACGCCGAGTCGCGCATGATCGCGCTCGCTCCGAAGACAAATATCCTCTACTGCGTAGCCTTTGTGGATCGTGGCACGACGCGAAGGATCATCAGCCTGCGCCGGGCCAATCGCCGAGAGGTCAAGCACTATGTCGAAAGCATCTAAGCGTCCCGCCATTGCAATGCCAACTGCAACGCAAGACCGGGCAATTACATCTGCGGCCAAGGCCGACCCAGACGCACAACCGCTGACCGCGAAGCAGTTGAAGGCGATGGTTCCGTTGCGAACACTGCGTGGCCGCCCAAAGTCGGAGAACCCGAAGCTATTGGTCTCCGTCCGCTACAGCCAGGAGGTTCTGGCCTACTTCAAGTCCACAGGGGAAGGTTGGCAGTCGCGAATGGATGGCGTGCTGCGCGAGTACGTCACGCGCCAGTCTCGTAGAGCGCAAAGATGACGCCGAACCCTTCCTATATGGACTCCCGCGGTTTCGAGCAGTGCGGCCGCGTCGGCGGCATCGGCCACACACAGGTGGAACACGCTCTTGGCCAGGTCGACGCCGACGATCACGCCGGTGCTGGATTGAACCGAGGGGCAAACGCTCGTAGCATTCATGTCGGACGCCTTCGTGTCATGCGCCGACACCCGCACCACGCGACGCCGGCTGGTACTTTGATGCCGAAATGCGCGGGGGAGTCCATCCCATCATTGCAGCGGACTGCGTTGGGCAGCCGCTGATCTCAAACGTTGCCCGATGCCTCGCTCCCGCGCCGCCACCTACGACGACCAGCGCGTGCTGATCCTGACCCGCGCCGCCGAGTTGTTCGCGCGCCGCGGCTACACCGCCGCGTCGATGAACGAGGTCGCTGCCGCCTGCGCCGTGAGCAAGGCCACGCTGTACCACTACGTGCGCGACAAGCATGCGCTGCTGGCGCAGATCGCCGGCGAACATGTGGCGCGGCTCGAAGCGCTGGTGCGCGAGGTGAAGGCCGAGCGGCTCGCGCCGGCGGCCGAACTCGACGCGCTGATCCGCCGCTTCACCGCGGCCTACGCCGACGCGCAGCACGAGCACCGCGTGCTGACCGAAGACGTGAAGTTCCTGCACGACGACGAGCGGGCCGCGGTCGAAGGCGGCCAGCGCCGCGTCGTCGCCGCCTTCGCCGCGGCAATCGCCCGCGTGCGGCCCGAGCTTGCGCCGCTGGCCACGCCGCTGGCGATGCTGCTGTTCGGCATGATCAACTGGACCTTCACCTGGATGAAGCCCGGCGGCGCGCTGACGCACGCGACGCTGGCGCCGATCGTCGCCCAGTTGTTCTTCGGCGGGCTGCCGGCCGTCAGTGCACCACTGGCGCCGAAAGCGCGCCGCGCGCGCAGTGTCGCCACCGCGGGCTGAACAGGCTACTCGTTGCCCGTGATGCTCACGCCCAGGTACAGCCCGAGGCGTCCGCCGCGCAGGCGCAGCGCGAGGTTGGAGTGGGCGCTCAGTTGGGCGCGCAACAGGGTGCCTTTGGCCAAGCGATGCAGCGGCGACGATTCGAGTCCGAGGTCGAACGCCATCCTGCGCGGTGGGCCTGTCAACGAGTCGCCACTGCCGATCAATCGTGTGTCGAAGGTCAGCCGCGAGCGCGCCGAAACCTGGTGGCGAAAGGCCAGCACCACGCCGGGCGCTTCGTGCGGCGCGAAGTCCATCGGGGCGCTGCCTTCGGCGCGGCCGAACTCCCGGGGCGCGAACCCGAGGCCGACCTCGGTGCGCTGGTTACCGAACCACAGGCGATAGTCGATCGCTGCGACGGCGCCTCGCCCGGCATGGGCCGGCTCGAAGGGTGCCGCCTGAAACCTGGCCCTCGGCAACGCTTCCCAGCGCCAAGCAAGGCCCGCGCGCGCTGCGGTGGAGGGGCCCTGCGCATCGGAAGGGGAGTGCTCCGACGCCTGATCCGGCCTGGCCTGGGCCACAACCGCAACCGCCATCGCATCGTCAAGGCTCGAGGCTTGTACCCGCGCCGAGCCCAAGCTCAAGCCGGCAAGCGTGACCACTGCGGCGGCAACCCCTCGGCCGAGGCGGGTGCCTGCGTGTCGGGCGTGACGGCGATCGAGATCCATGGCCGTGCTCGCAGCGGCTGGCTTGCACAAGCCGGGGCGCAAAACTCAACGGTCGGTCCACAGAGCGTCGAAGTCGTTGGCGGCGGTCAACTCGTGGGCGAGCCAGGCCAGGCGAATGTCGTCGCAGGTCGGTTCGAATTCGTCGCCGGCGGTATCGATCTCGTCGATGGCCTGCTCGATGCGTGTCGTTCCCATGCTTGTCTCCGAGGGTTCGGGCGGCCCCGATTGGCCGGTCCCACCCATGGGTTGCAGGCTTCGGGCTACAGGTTCAAGTTCATTGAGTAGGATCAGGCTGCAAGCAACCCATCAATCGACTGCAGCCAGAGGGCTACCCATCGTGGACCGTGTCGACACCGTCATCGTGGGAGCCGGCGTGATCGGGCTGGCGATCGCCCGCACGCTGGCGCTCGCCGGCCGCGAGGTGGTCGTCGTCGAAGCCGAAGGGGCCATCGGCAGCATCACCAGTGCCCGCAACAGCGAAGTCATCCATGCCGGCCTGTACTCGCAGGCCGACTGGCTGAAGACGCAGTTGTGCATCGAAGGCCGGCGCCTGCTCTACCCGTACTGCGAATCGCACGGCATCGCGCACCGGCGCTGCGGCAAGTTGGTGGTGGCTACGAGCGACAAACAATTGCCGGCGCTGCAAGGGCTGGCACACAACGCTGTGACCAACGGCGTCGAGGGTCTGCGCTTGCTCGATGGCGCGGCTTTGCGCGTGCTCGAGCCCGCACTTCACGCTGTGGCTGCGCTGCATTCAACAGTCAGCGGCATCGTCGACAGCCACGGCTTGATGCTCGCGCTGCTCGGCGAGGCCGAAGACCATGGCGCGGCGCTGGCGCTGAAGAGCCCGCTGGTGGCGGCGCGGGTGCTGCCCGACGGCTTTGCACTGTCGATCGGTGGCGCCGAGCCGATGCGTTTGCACGCGAGCTGCCTGGTCAACAGCGCTGGCCTCGCGGCGAGCGATGTCGCGGCGCGCATCGACGGCCTGCCGCCGGCGCATGTGCGTGCCACGCACCGCTGCAAGGGCAATTACTTCGCGCTCGCCGGCGTGCGTGCGCCGTTTTCGCACCTGGTCTACCCGCTGTACGAGGCCGCAGGGTTGGGCGTGCACCTGACGCTCGACCTCGCCGGCCAGGGCCGCTTCGGCCCCGACACCGAATGGCTGGCCGATGATGGCGCCATCGACTACACGGTGCATTCGGCGCGCAGTGCGCTGTTCTTCGGCGCGATCCGCCGCTACTGGCCGGGCCTTCCCAATGCCAGCCTGCAACCCGACTACAGCGGCGTGCGGCCCAAGCTCAGCCGGGCCGGCGAACCGGCGCAGGACTTCGCCATCGACGGGCCTGATATGCACGGCGTGACCGGTCTCGTCAACCTGTTCGGCATCGAGTCCCCGGGGCTGACCGCGGCGCTCGCCATCGCCGAGCGGGTGCGCACTGCCTTGGACGGCGAGTGACGCCGGCTCGATTCCTATTGAAGCCCGACAGCAGAGTCCGGCCGCTGCAACTCGACACCGCGCGCACGAAGGCGGTCACCGGGTCGCATGAACGCGGCGTCGCCTTCGGCTGGCAGGGTTTGCATGGCCGACCACGGTCGCGCAGCTCACTTCAGCCACTGGCGCAGTTGGGTGTAGACCTCGGCGCGGTGGAGCAGGTCGAGGTGGTTCATGCCGTAGCCGATCCACTGCCGTTGTTCGGCAAAGGCCAGCGCGCGTGCCGGGTCGCGGTGGCGGCCCAGTGCGCTGTCC
>JANMSR010000529.1:0-4786 GCA_031389565.1 Burkholderiales bacterium | reverse complement strand
GGTCGCCTCGGGCATTCCGAACAACCCGCCGCGCTGGCCCGAGGTCTCGGCGATGGTGAAGAAGATTCTCTACACCTACAAGGAAGACGCCCGCTCCTGGGAGCGCGTTTCCGACTGGGTCGAGCGCATCGGCTGGCCGCGCTTCTTCGAGAAGTGCGACCTGCCGTTCACCAAGTATTTGATCGACGACTGGCGTGGTTCACGCGCGAGCCTCAACGCTTCCACGCATATCCGCTTCTGAAATGACTCTGGGTTCGCACTCGGCGGCGGCGGCTGGCCTTTCGGCAAGCTGTGGGTTGGGTTGCGCGCGTCGCGGCAGGCGGTACGCGGCGGCCACCTGTATTGGTTCCTCGAGCGAACACCACGACTGCCCCTGCAAAGGCGCGCCCGGGCAGGGGGCGGCGCGCCTGCGGGGCGCTGAGGAGCACAGGTCTTGCGGCCCGCGCGCGCAGCGCGCTTCGTGCTCTGACTCGTCGAAACTGTTTGAGCGTAGAGAGCGCAGCGAGCGAAACGAGTTTTTCGACGGGGCCGCAAGACCGAGCACCGCAAGGCAGTCGGTGTACCCACCGACCGCCACGCCGAAGCGCTGCCGCCTGCCCGGGTGCGCCTTTGCCGCGCCGTGGAGCCACTGAGATGAAATTCGGCCTGATGGTCAGCGAAGGGCCTTACACGCACCAGGCCAGTGACACGGCGTACCAGTTCGCCGTGGCGGCGATTGGCCGAGGCCACGAGATCCAGCGCGTGTTTTTCTATCACGACGGGGTCTATAACGCGAGCAAGCTGACCGAGCCGCCACAGGACGACCGCCACATCGTCAACCGCTGGTCGGCACTGGCGGCCGAGCACAAGGTCGATCTGGTCGTCTGCGTCGCCGCCGCGCTGCGCCGCGGCATCAAGGACGAGGTGCTGGCGCCAGGATTTCGCATCTCGGGTCTGGGCCAGTTGGTCGATAGCGGCATCAAGGCCGACCGCATGGTCACCTTCGGAGACTAGACATGCAGCCCCCACGCTCACTTCGTTTGCTGCCCCCCGAGGGGGCGCAGGCCTGCCTTGGGGCGGCCCGGCGGGAGGCCTGATGAAGAAATTCATGTTCGTCAACCGCAAGCCGCCCTTCGGCACGATCTACGCGCTCGAGAGCCTCGAGGTGGTCTTGATTGCCGCCACCTTCGACCAGGATGTGAGCCTGGTCTTTCTCGACGACGGTGTGTTCGAGTTGGTCAAGGGCCAGAACAGCAAGGCCATCGGCATCAAGAACCACTCGCCGAGTTATCGCGCGCTCGATGGCTACGACGTGGAAAAACTCTATGTCGAACGCGAGTCGATGCAGGCGCGTGGCCTCGCCGAGGCCGACTTGCTGGTGCCTGTGCAGGTGCTGTCCAGCGCCGAAATGGGCGAGCTGATGGCCGAGCAGGACGTGGTCCTGTCGTTCTAGAGATTGCCATGCTGCACATCGTCAACAAGTCCCACACGCTCAGCATGACGCTGCAAAGCTGTTTGCGCCTGGCCCGGCACGGCCACGCCTTGCTGCTGATCGAAGACGCGATCTATGCCGCCACGCAAGCCGGCGCCGCGCTGTCGGGCCTGGCCAGCGCCGTCACGACATTGAAGGTCTATGCATTGCAACCCGATGTCGAGGCGCGCGGCATGGCCGGCAAGCTGGCGGGTGGCGTCGCCGCCATCGACTACGCCGGTTTCGTCGATCTCGTCGCCGAGCACCCGAACAATCAATCCTGGCTCTGACCGAGCCGCTCGTCACTCATCCCGCACCAGGAGACTCCCCATGGGCATCGAAGTCAACGGCACCACGTACGAAACCGACGAAGAAGGCTACTTGCTCAACCTCAGCGAATGGACCGAGGACATCGGCAAGGCCCTGGCCGTCGGCGAAAACGTCGAGATGACGTCCGGCCACTGGGAAGTGGTGAACTTCCTGCGCGACTACTACAACGAGTACCAGATCGCCCCGGCCGTGCGCGTGCTGACCAAGGCCATCGGCAAACAACTCGGCGCCGACAAGGGCAACAGCAAGTACCTCTACGAGCTGTTCCCCTACGGCCCGGCCAAGCAGGCTTGCAAGATCGCCGGCCTGCCCAAGCCGACGGGCTGCGTCTAAGCGCAGCGCGCGGCCGGTCGATCCAGCGCCTGTCTGCCCCATGACGCCGCTGACGATCGCTTTCGCCGCTTTGCTCTACATCGCCACCGCGGTGATGGTGATCGGCCTGGCGCTCAAGATTCGGGGCTACCTGCGCACGCCGGCGCCGTTGAAGATTCCCACCACGCCGGCACCGACCACGTCCACCGGCGTGGCACTGCGCATGACGCGCGAAGTGGTTTTCTTCGAGAGCCTGTTCAAGGCCAGCAAATGGACCTGGCTCTTTGGCTGGATGTTCCATGCCGCCCTGCTGCTGGTGTTGTTGCGCCATCTGCGCTACTTCCAGCAGCCGGTGTGGACGCCGATCGTGTGGGTGCAGGCTTTCGGCACCTATGCCGCGTTCGCATTGGTCATCGGTCTGGGCGGCTTGTGGGCGCGGCGCTGGCTGGTCGATCGCGTGCGCTACATCTCGACGCCATCGGATCACCTGCACCTGGCCTTGTTGCTGGCGATCGGCTTGACCGGCATGGGCATGCGCTTTGTCGCCCCGACCGACATCGTCGCCCTCAAGGCCTTCACGCTCGGGCTGCTGCGTTTGGACTTGCAGCCGCTGCCCGCCGACCCGCTGCTGCTGGTGCACCTGGCCCTGGTGGCGCTGCTGATGCTGATCTTCCCGATCAGCAAGCTGCTGCACGCACCGGGCCTGTTCTTCAGCCCGAGCCGCAACCAGGCCGACAACTCGCGCGAGACGCGCCATGTCGCGGCCTGGGCGGCGGCGCTCGACAAGAAGCAGTAGCCAGCATGGCGATCCGCCCGTTCGAGACCCCCAAGCTCAAACCCTACCCGGTGATCCCGCTGGTGCAGGTGGGTGCGATGGCACACAGCAAGCCGTTTGTGGCTTCGTCGAAGATCCAGGAGGCCGTCGGCTTTCCCGGTGAGCTGACCGACGGCTGGGAACAGCGCGCGGTCGGCAAGATGGGCGAGCTGCTCGGCAAGTACCGCTCGCTGCAGGTCTATATGGACTCCTGCGTGCACTGCGGCGCCTGCTCCGACAAGTGCCACTACTTCCTCGGCACGGGCGACCCGAAGAACATGCCGGTGGCGCGGCAGGATCTGATGCGCGGCGTCTACCGCCGCTACTACACCTTCGCCGGCAAACACTTCCCCAAGCTGGTCGGCGCCACCGACATGACCAAGGACGTGCTCGACGACTGGTGGACCTACTACAACCAATGCTCGGAGTGCCGCCGCTGCTCGGTCTTCTGCCCCTACGGCATCGATACCGCCGAGGTCACGATGGCAGCGCGCGAGATCATGGACTCGGTCGGCCTGGGCCAGAAGTACGCCAACGAAATCATCGGCAAGGTCCACCGCATCGGCAACAACCTGGGCATCCCCGAGCCGGCGCTGAAAGACACCCTGCTCGGCCTGGAAGAAGACACCAAGGAAGAAACCGGCCTGGACGTGCGCTTCCCGCTCGACGAGCCCGGCGCCGAGGTGATGCTGGTGACGCCGTCGGCCGACTTCTTCTCCGAGCCGCATGTCGAAAGCCTGATCGGCTACGCCAAGGTCTTCCACGCCGCCGGCATCTCGTGGACCTTGAGTTCGAAGGCCAGCGAGGCAGGCAACTTCGGCCTCTTCATCGGCAACTACGAGCAGATGCGCAACATCTCGCTGCGCGTCAAGGAATCGGCGCTGGAGCTGGGCGTGCGCCGCATCGTGATCGGAGAGTGCGGCCACGCCTGGCGCGTGGCCTACGCCTTCTGGAACACCCTGATCGGCCCGTTCGACTGGCTCGACTCGCGCTATCCGGTACCGCAGCACATCTGCGAGTTGACCTATGACCTGATCCAGCAGGGCGCGATCCAGTTCGACAAAGAGAAGAACGACGACCGCATCATCACCTTCCACGACTCGTGCAACGTCGCCCGCGCCTCGCGCATGGGCAGCATGCCCGGCGGGCAGTTCGTGATCCCGCGCGAAATCATCAAGGCGGTGGCCAACCGCTTCCACGACATGGCGCCGGGCACCACCCACGAGGCCACGTTCTGCTGCGGCGGCGGCGGCGGCCTCTTGACCGACGACCTGCTGGAGTTGCGCGTCAAGGGCGCGTTGCCGCGCATGGAAGCGCTGAAGAATGTCGTCGACCAGCACGGCGTGAATTTCATGGCCGCCATCTGCGCCATCTGCAAGGCCCAGTTCAGCAAGGTGCTGCCGTACTACGGCTTCGACATGCACATGGTCGGCGGCGTGCACCAGCTCGTCAGCAAGGCGATCCGGCTGAAATGACCCACCCCCGAAGCGCCTGCTGCGCCTCCCCCTCGAGGGGGCGCCCCCAGCGGACCGGCGAAGCCGGATCCGCGGCGGCCGCTTGGACTCGCACATTCTGAGGAGACTGTTTTCATGTCCGCATTGCCCGAATCGGTGCCGGCCAAGCCGCTGACCTTCCGCCGCTACAAGGACGGCGACCACCAGCCGCTGGCGTGGCAGAAGGAAATCTTCGACGCCGATCACACGCACAAGTGCCCGACCTACATCCAGAGCACGCCGCCCTGCCAGGGCAGTTGCCCCTCGGGTGAAGACATCCGCGGCTACCTCAACATCGTGCGCGGCGTCGAGAAGCCGCCCGCCGGCGTGCCGTGGCAGGAGTACGCCTGGCGCCGCCTGACCGAAGCCAACCCGTTTCCCTCGGTG
>JANMSR010000525.1:0-4729 GCA_031389565.1 Burkholderiales bacterium | reverse complement strand
ACCCCCAGACCCGCGCCTTCCTGCTCGACGTGATGCGCGAGGTGGTCGCCGTCGGCCGCGCGCAGGGCGTGGACCTGGTGGAAAACTATGCCGAGCTGCGCCTGCAACTGGCCGACGATGTGGCGCCCGACATGACCTCGTCGATGCACCACGACCTCGAGCGCGGCAACCGGCTGGAGGTGCGCTGGCTGGCCGGCGGCGTGGTCGAGCTGGGCCTGGCCCTGGGCGTGGCCACGCCGCTGAACCGCGCCATCGCCGACATCCTCGCCCTGCATGCCGGCGGAGCGGCAACATGATTGCGACCGCGAGTCCGCTGCCGGCCTTGACGCTGCGCAGCGTGACCAGCACCGCGGTGGAAGTGCCACTGCGCTACGTGCTCGGCACCAGTGCGGCCACCGTGCGCGCCGCGCCGCTGCTGCTGGTCGATGTGCAGACCGAGCAGGGCATTGTCGGTCGCACCTACATCTTCTGCTACCGGGCCAGTGGCGCGCGGGCGATCGCCGCGGTGCTGCAGGAAGCGGCCGAGATGATCGCCGGCGCGGCCGTCGCGCCGATGACCCTGGCCGCCACGCTCGAGCGTCGCTATGCCTTGATAGGAATCACCGGCGTGGTGCGCATGGCCCTGTCGGCGCTCGACGCGGCGCTGTGGGACGCGCTGGCGCTGGGGGCAGGACTGCCGCTGGCCACGCTGCTGGGCAGCGCGCCGCGCCCGCTGCCGGCCTACAACTCGTGCGGCCTGGGGCTGATGAGCCCGCCAGCGGCGGCCGACGAAGCCGAGCGCCTGCTGGAGGGCGGCTTCAAGGCGCTCAAGCTGCGCCTGGGCTACGACAGCTTGGCCGAGGACCTGGCGGCCACGCGGGCCGTGCGGCAGCGCCTGCCCGACGATGTGGCCCTGATGGTCGACTACAACCAGGCCTTGTCGGTCAGCGAGGCGCTGCTGCGCGGGCGCGCGCTGCAGTCCGAAGGCGTGGCCTGGCTCGAAGAGCCGACGCGCCATGACGACCTGCGGGGCAATGCTGAAATTGCGCGTGCGCTCGACTTGCCGCTGCAGATCGGCGAGAACTTCAATGGCCCGCAGGCCCTGGCGCAGGCGCTCGACGCGCAGGCTTGCGACCTGGTCATGCCCGACGTGGCGCGCATCGGCGGCGTCACCGGCTGGATGCAGGCCGCGGGCGTGGCCGCGGCGCGCGGCACCCTGATGAGCTCGCACCTGATGCCCGAGCTCAGCGCCCACCTGCTGGCCGCCACGCCGACCTGCCACTGGCTTGAGTATGTCGACTGGGCCGACGTGTTGTTGCAGCAACCCCTGCGCATCGAGAACGGTTGCGCGGTCGTGCCCGATCGGCCGGGCGCCGGCATGGTGTGGGACGAGCAGGCGGTGGCGCACCACCGCCTGGCCTGATCCCTCAGTCGGAGTGCTTGTCGCACTTTCGCTCGTTGACCAGGCATTTCGCATGGCCCGGATCGGTCTTCAACAGGAACATCGTGCGGGCCACGAAGGCCGAGTCGGCGAAGTCGCTGAACAGGCCGTCGACGCCGAGTTCGTAGAACGCCAGGTACTCGTTGATCGGGTTGCCCTTGAAGTTGCTGGCCAGACGGCGCTGCTCGCTGCGGAAGGTGTAGGGGTGCACCAGCAGCCCGAGCTTGTGCGCATTGGCCACGATGTCGGTGGGCGGCAGCAACACGCGGTCGCGCTCGTCGACCGCGCCGTCGCCGCTGCTGTCGACGCAGGCGCCGTTGACCACCGACTTGCACCGGGTGCTGATCAGGTAGTACTTCCACGGGCCGACGCCGTCGGCGTAGGTCCTGACTTCGGCCAGGCCCTGCGGCGTGAGCAGGTCCTTGAACAGGCCCGCACGGCCGGAGACGACCCAGTCATAGGGCTTGTCGAAGGGCGCGGTGAAGTCCAGCGAACCGTCGGGGTTGACGTCATTGGCGTCGACCAACTGGACCAAGCGCACGCTGGTCTTCGTGCGGAGGTATTTGAGGTTGGCGGTCTCGAACGACTGGATGAACACCGGTGCACTGCGGTGGTTCCAGCCGGCCTTGGTCAGCACCGCCAGCAGCCGGTCTTCCAGCGCCAGGCCCAGGTTCTGATGGTAGGTCGGGTGCTTGGTTTCGGGGTAGATGCCGATGCGCCGGCCCTCGTCGGCCGACTTGCGCTTGACGAAGGCGATGACTTCTTCGAGCGTCGGGATCTCGTACTTGCCATTGAAGGACTGGTCGCGCTCACCCGACTGCTGCACGGCACGCATCTGCCTGATCTCGGCCAGTGTGAAGTCGCTGGCGAAGAAGCCCACCTCGCTGGCGCCATCGATCACGGCCGTGCGCTTGCGGCCGGCGAACTGGGGCAACGTGGATACATTGGTGGTGGCGATCAGATTGGGTTCGTGGCGCGCAATCAGGTGCCCGTCCTTGGTGGCCACCAGGTCGGGTTCGACGTAGTCGGCGCCGAGTGCGATGCCCAGGGCGTAGTTCTCCAGCGTGTGTTCGGGCAGGTAGCCGGTGGCGCCGCCGCGGTGGCCGATCACCAGCGGGGCGTTCTCGGCGCGGCGGCGCGAGTTGTTGTCGGCCTGGGCCGGCAACGTGGCTGCGAGCAAGGCCATGGCGCTCAGCATTGCGGCACCGACAATCTTCAGGGTGGGCATCGTGGGGCTCCTCGGGTAGGGGAGGGCCACTGTAGTCACGCCGTGTGACAAGCACAAGAAGGCTTTGCGCCCAGCACCGCGCGTGAGGTTGCAGCGCATCAATGCCCTGTTCCTGTTGCTGCTCGAGGCGCAACGGGCCGCAGTCGATTCGCGCAAGGCGCGCAGCCAGCGCCAGCCGCCGGACGGGTCAGGCCCGGGGCAGGTGCTGGGGCGAGGTCAACCCCATCGACACATAGATGCTGGTGACAGCCTCGATGCCGATGTCGGCCGGCGTGATCCAGTGCACGGGCACGTAGAGCAGGCCGCCGCCCACCGGCACCGGTGCAGTGGGTATCAGTACGGCCAGGCAGCGCTGGCCATTCACCAGCACCGGCACGTCGCTGCCCAGCAGGGCCAGCGCGGCGCTGCTGCCCTCGGCGCTGGGCCCGCCGAAGTGGCACCACACGGCGCTCATCGAGTGCAGGCCGTTGCCATCCTCGTCGCGCTGCCCAAACAGTGCCACCATCTTGCGCAGCAGGTCGTACACGCTGCGCACCAGCGGGATGCGATCGATCATCGCGTTCACGGCCGCTGCCAAACCGCGTTGCAGCCGTGTCTGGATAAGCAGGCCCAGGCCGAAGATCGCCACCGCCACGATGGCCACGCCGAGCGCATAGCCCACGACTTCAGAGCCGCCGACGCCCAGGCCGATCGACACCAGCAGGCGGCCGATCGCGCTCTCGGGGCCGAGCCAGCGGATCAACACGTTGGCCGCCCAGACGAAGATCAGCACGGTGGCGGCCAGCGGCAGCGCTGCCAGCGCGCCGGTGAGGAAGATGCGCAACAGCGTGCGGGCAGGCAGGTTCATGGTGTGCGGATCGGAAGTGAGGGTCGGCGCGGATCATAAGCAGGGCCCACGGCGCGCCATTTGTCGCAGCCCGCGGCAGTTCAGCGCGCGCGGCCTGCGCTTCGTCGCAAGGCCCTCGCCAAGCCCAGCGTGAACACCGAAAGTCACGCCATCGACACCGCAGCGCAGCCCCAGGAGCCGACCATGAACATCGCCACCAGCCGCTTCACGATCAGCACGATTGCCGTGGCCACCTGCGCCATGGTGGCCCTGGTGGCCGCTGAGCCGGCACGAGCCCAAGGCACCGCGCCAGCCGTGCAGCGCATCGAAATCGTCGGTCAGCGCAGCGTGCCTGTGCAACGGATCGTCATCGTTGGCAAGCGCCAAGCCGAGCCAGCCGTGCAGCGCATCGTCATCACCGGCCAGCGCCTGCGCGTCGAGCGCGTGGCCGAGGCCGAGCCCAAGGCGCCGGCGTTCTGAAGGCTTACTCGAACGGGCAGCTCACGCCGATGCGGGCGCGCATCGCGTCGATCAACGTGACCCTGGCCAGCGGTCCCCGACGGCCCAGCCGACGTCAGGCTGCGGGGGCCGTGGGGGTGAGCTCATCGTCGTCCTTCTCTTCGCCGAGGAAGCCGCCGCTCTGGTGGGCCCACAGCCGCGCATAGATGCCGCCGGAGCCGAGCAGGCTGGCATGGGTGCCTTCTTCGACGATGCGGCCGTGGTCGATCACCACCAGCCGGTCCATCGCGGCAATGGTCGACAGCCGGTGCGCAATCGCCACCACCGTCTTGCCATGCATCAGCTTGTACAGGCTGGCCTGGATCGCGACCTCGACCTCGCTGTCCAGGGCGCTGGTGGCCTCGTCGAGCAGCAGGATCGGCGCGTCCTTCAACATCACGCGGGCGATCGCGATGCGCTGGCGCTGGCCGCCGCTGAGCTTGACGCCGCGCTCGCCGACATGCGCGTCGTAGCCGCTGCGGCCCTTTGGGTCGACCAGGGTCTGCACGAACTCGTGCGCTTCGGCCTTCTCGGCAGCGGCCAACATTTGCGCGTCGCTGGCGTCGGGCCTGCCGTAGACGATGTTGTCGCGCACCGAACGGTGCAGCAGCGAGGTGTCCTGCGTGACCATGCCGATCTGGGCGCGCAGCGAGTCCTGGGTCACGCCGGCGATGTCCTGGCCGTCGATCAAGACCCGGCCGGAGCCGACGTCGTAGAAGCGCAGCAACAGGCTGGTGAGGGTGGACTTGCCCGCGCC
>JANMSR010000517.1:0-1809 GCA_031389565.1 Burkholderiales bacterium | reverse complement strand
AGGCCGCTTCCCGTTGATGGAGGTGTTCGAGCTTCCCTTCATGACCAATTCGGCCGAAGCCGGCGCCCGCGCCGCCTGGGACTTTCACAACAAGTACGCGCCGAAAGAGTTTCCCGGCACCAAGCTGATCGCGATGTGGATCCACGACGAAGGCTATGTGCACACGCGCGACAAACCCGTCAAGACGCTGGCCGACTTCAAAGGTCTGAAGATGCGCGCGCCGACCCGCCAGACGAACCGGCTGCTGGCCGCGCTGGGCGCGTCGCCGGTGGGCATGCCACTGCCTTCCATTCCGGATGCAGTGAGCAAGGGCACGATCGACGGTTTCCTGCTGCCCTGGGAAGTGATGCCGTCGCTGAAGCTGCAGGAGATGGTCAAGTTCCACAGCGAGACCGACCCCGCGCGCCCGGCGCTGTACAGCTCGGTCTTCATCTTCGGCATGAACCAGGCGAAGTACGACGGCCTGTCACCCGACCTGAAGAAGGTGATCGACAACAACAGCGGTGAAGGCCTGACGCAGCAGATCGGCAAGATTTGGGACGAGAGCCAGGCCCCCGGCCGCAAGGCAGCGACCGAACGCGGCAACAGCTTCTACATGATCCCGGCCAGCGAGTTGGACAACTGGGTCAAGGCCTCGGCGCCGCTGTACGACGACTGGGTCGCCGACATGGACAAGCGCGGCCTGCCCGGCAAGCAAATGCTGCAGGACGCGCGCAGCCTGCTGGTCAAGTACAAGAAGTAATTCGCTCCTGAGCCAGGGGATGCCGGCGAAGGTCGGCATCCCCTGTCTTTTGACGCGCTTAGAAAGTACGAACGGGAAGGGCTGGCCATGGTGCGCTGGTTGAAGCGGGCCGCGTGGTGCTTCGCGCTGTTGGGTGGTGCAGTGGCCTGCGGTGTGGCGCTGATGATGCTGATCAGCATTGTCGGCCGGTCGGGGTTCTCGAAGCCGATTTCTGGCGATGTGGAACTGACCCAGTTCGGCATCAGCCTGTGCATTTCTCTGTGCCTGCCGTGGTGCCAGTTTCATGGCTCGAACATCATCGTTGACTTCTTTACCCAGAAGGCCCGTGCCCGCACGATCAGGCGGCTCGACGCTTTCGGTGCCTTGCTGCTGGCGCTGATGACCGCGCTGCTGGCCTGGCGCACCGCAAGCGGCGCCGTTGCGGTGGCCGAGGCGAATGAGACCTCGATGATCCTCGGCCTGCCGATGTGGTGGGCCTACGCGGTGCTCGCACCCGGCCTCGCGCTGACGGCGCTGATCGCGCTGGTGCAGGTCGGCCTGCATCTTCAAGGGCGCTTGATCAGCCACGACCGGACTGAGCCTCAGGCATGACGCCGTTGATGATCGGCCTGGTGATGTTCGCCGGCATGCTGCTGCTGATGGCGGTGCGCGTGCCCATCGCTGCCGCCATGTTCATTCCCGGCGCGCTGGGCTACTGGGCTTTGACCAACGACTCGGCCCTGCTGAACCAGTTGAAGGGCTCGTCGGTGGCGCGAATGACGGTCTTCGACCTGTCGGTGATTCCGCTGTTCCTGCTGATGGGCCAGTTCGCGACTCAGGGCGGGCTCAGCCGCGATCTCTTCCGCGCCGCCGCTGCCTTCGTCGGCCACATCCCGGGCGGGCTGGGCATGGCGTCCATCCTGTCGGCCGGCGCCTTCGGCGCGGTCTGCGGGTCGTCGGTGGCCACCTCGGCCACCATCACCCAGGTGGCCTACCCGCAGATGAAGCGGCACGGCTACCACGGCCGTTTTTCCACGGCCACCCTGGCAGCGAGTGGCACGCTGGGCATCTTGATCCCACCCTCGGTG
>JANMSR010000104.1:0-1757 GCA_031389565.1 Burkholderiales bacterium | reverse complement strand
CGGCTGGCCGAGGTCGATCGCAAAGCGGGTGGTTTGCCAGATCGTCATCGCGAAACAAAACGGGGCCGAAGCCCCGTTGCGTGCTGGTGCTGCCGTGGCATCAAGCCGTGGCCGCAGCCTCGCCGGTGCCAACGGCGGGTGTGCCGCCGCTCTTGGGCGGTGTCGAGGTCGGCCAATCCTTGGGCGCGCGCGGCGGCTTGCCGGCCATGATGTCGTCGATTTGGTCGCTGTCGATGGTTTCCCATTCGAGCAGGGCCTTGGCCATCGCGTGCATCTTGTCTTGGTTGTTCTCGATCAGCTTGCGCGCGATGGTGTATTGCTCGTCGATGATGCGGCGGATGACCAGATCGACCTTGCGCATCGTTTCTTCCGACATCGTCGTCGTCTTGGTCACCGAGCGGCCGAGGAAAATCTCGCCCTCGTTTTCGGCATAGACCATCGGGCCCAACTCGTCCGTCATGCCGTAGCGGGTGACCATGTCGCGCGCAATCGCGGTGGCGCGCTCGAAGTCGTTCGACGCGCCGGTCGTCATCTGGTGCATGAAGACTTCTTCGGCGATGCGGCCGCCGAAGAGCACGCTGATCGTGCTCAGCATGCGTTCCTTGTCGAGGCTGTAGCGGTCGCCCTCGGGCAATTGCATCGTCACGCCCAGCGCGCGGCCGCGCGGGATCACGGTGACCTTGTGTACCGGGTCGGTCTTGGGCATCAGCTTGGCCACCAGGGCGTGGCCGGCCTCGTGGTAGGCCGTGTTGCGGCGCTCTTCCTCGGGCATGACCATGCTCTTGCGCTCGGGGCCCATCATGATCTTGTCTTTGGCCTTCTCGAAGTCGACCATCTCGACCACACGGCCGTTGCGGCGCGCGGCGAATAGCGCGGCTTCATTGACCAGGTTGGCCAGATCCGCGCCCGAAAAGCCCGGCGTCCCGCGGGCCAGCAGGTCGGCGCGGATGTCCTGGCCGACCGGAACCTTGCGCATGTGTACGTTGAGGATGGCCTCGCGGCCGCGCACGTCGGGCAGCGAGACATAAACCTGGCGGTCGAAGCGGCCGGGGCGCAGCAGGGCCGGGTCGAGGATGTCGGGCCGGTTGGTCGCGGCCATCACGATCACGCCCAGGTTGGTCTCAAAGCCGTCCATCTCGACCAGCATCTGGTTCAGGGTCTGCTCGCGCTCGTCGTTGCCGCCGCCCAGGCCGGCGCCGCGGTGGCGGCCGACGGCGTCGATTTCGTCGATGAAGATGATGCACGGGGCGCTCTTCTTGGCCTGCTCGAACATGTCGCGCACACGCGCCGCGCCGACGCCGACGAACATCTCGACGAAATCGGAGCCGCTGATGCTGAAGAACGGCACTTTGGCCTCACCGGCAATGGCCTTGGCCAGCAGGGTCTTGCCGGTGCCCGGAGGCCCGACCAGCAGCACGCCGCGCGGGATGCGCCCGCCGAGCTTCTGGAAGCGCTGCGGGTCTTTCAGGAAGTCGACCAGCTCCTTGACCTCTTCCTTGGCCTCTTCGCAGCCGGCCACGTCGGCGAAGGTCGTCGTGTTGTTGGCCTCGTCGAGCATGCGCGCCTTGCTCTTGCCGAAGCTGAAGGCGCCGCCCTTGCCGCCGCCCTGCATCTGCCGCATGAAGTAGACCCAGACGCCGATCAGCAGCAGGAAGGGACCCCAACTGATCAGGATCGTCATCAACAGCGACGGCTCTTCGCGCGGCTTGACGTCGAACTTGACGCCGTTGTTGATCAGGTCACCGACCAGGCCGCGG
>JANMSR010000484.1:0-4011 GCA_031389565.1 Burkholderiales bacterium | reverse complement strand
TGCCAGCCTTCGAGTAGCTTGTTCAACACACCGAGCCCGAGCGCGGCATAGACGGTGCCGGCCAACTGGCCGACGCCGCCGAGCACCACGACCATGAAGGCATCGACGATGTAGCCCTGCCCCAGATCCGGCCCCACATTGCCCACCTGCGACAGGGCGCAACCGGCCAGGCCGGCGACAACGACGGTGGCCGCGAGCACGCCGCTCCAGCCGCGCACTCCAAGCAGCCGCCGCGGATCCGGCTTCGCCGGTCCGCCAGTGGCGCCCCCCTGGGGGGGAGCGCCGGAGGCGCTTCGGGGGGGGGTCATGCCTCCCGGCCCTTCAGCGCGAAGATCCCTTGCGGGCGCTTTTGGATGAAGATGACGATCAACACCAGGACCATGATCTTGGCCAGCACGGCGCCTTGCCAGCCTTCGAGTAGCTTGTTCAACACACCGAGCCCGAGCGCGGCATAGACGGTGCCGGCCAACTGGCCGACGCCGCCGAGCACCACGACCATGAAGGCATCGACGATGTAGCCCTGGCCCAGGTCGGGGCCGACATTGCCGACTTGGCTCAATGCACAGCCGGCCAGCCCGGCGATGCCCGAACCCAGCGCAAAGGCATAGGTGTCGATGCGCGCCGTGTTGACGCCCATGCACGCCGCCATGCGCCGGTTCTGCGTCACGCCACGCACGAACAGGCCCAGCCGCGTACGCGCAATCAGCGCCCCGACGGCGGCCAGGACCAGCACCGCGAAACCGACGATCGCGATGCGGTTGAAAGGCAGTGTCAGGTTGCTCATCACATCGACCCCGCCCGACAGCCAGGCCGGGTTTTCGACCGGCACGTTTTGCGCGCCGAAGACCCCACGCACCGCCTGCTGCAGCATCAGGCTGATGCCCCAGGTGGCGAGCAGGGTTTCGAGCGGCCGGCCATAGAGCCAGCGGATCACGCTGCGCTCGAGCGCGGCGCCGACCAGCGCCGCCGTGAGGAACGCGACCGGGATGGCGACCAGCACATAGGCGTCGAAGGCGCCCGGCACATAGGCCCTGAACAGGTTTTGCACCACGTAGGTGGCATAGGCGCCGATCATCATCAGCTCGCCGTGGGCCATGTTGATGACGCCCATCAGGCCGTAGGTGATGGCCAGTCCCAGGGCCACCAGCAACAGGATCGAGCCTAGGCTGACGCCGGTGAAGACCACGCCCAGGCGCTCGCCCCAGGCCAGGCGGCCTTCGATGGCCTTGAGCGCCACGCCGATCGCCGCTTTGATGTCGGGCTCCAGCTCGACTTTCTGCCGCTCGATCAGCAGGGTCTTGGTGGCCGGCGTACCGCTGGCGCCCAGCGCCGTAGCGGCCTCCAGGCGCTTGGCCTTGTCAGTGCTGCCCAGCAACATCGCGGATCGGATCCGCTCGAGGGCCTGCTTGATGGCCGGGACGGTCTCGACCGCATAGGCCTTCTCGATCAGCGGCAGCTTGGCTTCATCGGGCTCCCCCTGCAGCGTCTTCACCGCCTCGGTGCGAACTTTGGCGTCGAGCGAGAAGAGCTTGATCGAAGCCAGCGCCGCGTCGAGCTCGCCGCGCAGTTGGTTGTTGTTGATCACGTCTTCGGCGGTGTCGGGCACGGGTACTTCGGCGCCGGTGACGGGGTCGTGGCCCTTGCCATCGCGGATCACGAAGACAGCGTTGTCGGTGACTTTGACGGCGTCGTCCGAGATCGCCTGGATCAGCGCGACCGTCTTCGCGTCGGCGCCGGGCAGCACAGCATTGAGCGCCGCGATGCGCGTCTCGGCCTCACCCGCCACCAGCGCGCGGGCCTGCTGCGGCGTCAGCGCCCATGCCGGGCCGGCGAACAGCGTTGCGGCAATCAGCAACAGAGCAAACAGTTTCATCGCGCAGGACACGGTTGATTCCCTCGCCCAAAGGGCGAGGGAGTCAATGCAAGATCGGCCGCTGCTTACTTCTTTGCCATCATCTCCGGCTCGTCCTTCTTGCCCCTGTTCTCGGCGATGAACGGACTCCACGGCTGGGCCTTGACCGGGCCGGGCGTCTTCCAGACCACGTTGAACTGGCCGTCGGCCTTGATCTCGCCGATGAACACGCTCTTGTGCAGGTGGTGGTTCTTCTCGTCCATCTTCGAGGTGATGCCGCTCGGCGCGGTGTAGGTCTGGCCGGCCATCGCCGCGATCACCTTGTCGGTGTCGGTGCTGCCGGCCTTCGTGACCGCCGCGGCCCACATTTGGAAGCCGATGTAGGTGGCTTCCATCGGGTCGTTGGTGAGAGGCTTGTCCTTGTGGCCGGCGAGGCCCTTGGCCTTGGCGTAAGCGCTCCATTTGGCGATGAATTCGGTGTTGGCCGGGGCCTTGATCGACTGGAAGTAGTTCCAGGCCGCCAGGTGGCCCACCAGCGGCTTGGTGTCGACGCCGCGCAGCTCTTCTTCACCGACCGAGAAGGCCACCACCGGCACGTCCTTGGCCTTCAGGCCGGCGTTGCCCAGCTCCTTGTAGAAGGGCACGTTGGAGTCGCCGTTGATGGTCGAGACGACTGCCGTCTTGCCGCCGGCGGCGAACTTCTTGATGTCGGCGACGATGGTCTGGTAGTCGCTGTGGCCAAACGGGGTGTACTTCTCGTCGATGTCGGCATCCTTCACGCCCTTGCTGTTCAGGAAGGCGCGCAGGATCTTGTTGGTGGTGCGCGGGTACACGTAGTCGGTGCCCAGCAGCACCCAACGCTTGGCGCCGCCTCCGGCCTTGCTCATCAGGTACTCGACGGCCGGGATGGCCTGCTGGTTCGGCGCCGCACCGGTGTAGAACACGTTCTTGCTCAGCTCTTCGCCTTCGTACTGCACCGGGTAGAACAGCAGCGCGTTGGTCTGCTCGAAGACCGGCAGCACCGACTTGCGCGACACGCTGGTCCAGCAGCCGAAGGTCACCGCGACCTTGTCCTGCGAGATCAGTTGCTTGGCCTTCTCGGCGAACAGCGGCCAGTTCGATGCCGGGTCGACGACCACCGGCTCGAGCTTCTTGCCGAGCAAACCGCCCTTGGCGTTGATCTCGTCGATGGCCATCAGCACGGTGTCCTTCAACACCGTTTCCGAGATCGCCATCGTGCCCGACAGCGAATGCAGCACTCCGACCTTGATGGTGCTCTGAGCGAATGCGGGCGTGGCCACGCCGGCGGTGATGAGGGCGGCGGCCAGCAGCTTGAGGCCAGCGCGGCGGGGGATCGAATTCATAGCTTGTCGCTCCTGTTTGTTGGTGGACCTGATTGCCCAGCGTGACGTGTGCAACGACCGTGCCAACGATCGACGCAGCGCGTGCACCACCGTGCAGCACGCGCAGCGCCCCGACGCGGGGCACAGCGCTTGCTTGAAAGCCCCGGATCGCGCAATCGGCCTTAAGCTGCGCACCGATCCCAGTCGCCCAGGAGCCGCCGGTGGAACTGACCCCGCGCGAGAAAGACAAGCTGCTGCTCTTCACCGCCGCCCTGCTGGCCGAGCGTCGCCGCGCGCGCGGCTTGAAGCTCAACTATCCCGAGGCCGTGGCACTGATCAGCGCGGCGATCATGGAAGGTGCACGCGACGGCAAGACCGTCGCGGCACTGATGAGCGAGGGCAAAACCGTGCTCGCACGCGCCGACGTGATGGACGGCGTGGCCGAGATGATTGCCGAGATCCAGGTCGAGGCCACCTTCCCCGACGGCACCAAACTGGTGACCGTGCACCAACCCATTGCATGACGCCCGCACCGCGATGATCCCCGGCGAACTCTTCACCGACGGGCCCGAGATCGAGATCAATGTCGGCCGGCGCACGATCACGGTTGTCGTCGAGAACGCCGGCGACCGGCCGATCCAGGTCGGCTCGCACTACCACTTTGCCGAAACCAATGCCGGCTTGCGCTTCGACCGCGCCGCCGCGCGCGGCATGCGCCTGAACATCGCGTCGGGCACGGCCGTGCGCTTCGAGCCCGGCCAGCAGCGCACCGTCGAATTGGTGGACTACGCCGGCGATCGGGTGGTCTACGGCTTT
>JANMSR010000400.1:0-4311 GCA_031389565.1 Burkholderiales bacterium | reverse complement strand
TGGAGACCATCCAGTACGGCGATCGCGCGTTGTGCACGAAGTACAGCAACGAAATGATCGCGCTGGCCGACGAGTACCGGGAGTTGCTGACCGCGAAATCTGGGAAGGGCTAGGTGGCAGCGCCGCGCAAGGACGGGGTGGCGCCCGCGGGCGCCGACCTCGTGATCCCGCTGCTGGCGCTGGCCTTCGCGACCTACTTCTTCTACTCGATCCGCGACCTGGTCTGGGAAGCCAAGGCCAACGGCGTCATCATCGGCAGCCTGCTGGTGGTCCTCATCGCGGCCCAGTTGGTTCGCACCGGGATGACGATTGCGCGTGGCAAAGCCGACCTCGGCACCGATCTGCTGTGGCAGCCGCGCGATGCGCTGGGCAAGCGCATCGGCATGGTGCTGGTCACGATAGTGTTCATCGCAACCCTGCCGTGGCTGGGCCTCACGCTCGGCCTGCTGCTGGGCATGCTCGCCGGGCTCTGGGCCATGGGCGTGCGCAAGCCGGGGGTGCTTGTCGGCATCGCCGTGGCCGTGGCCGCGGCCGCCTACCTGCTCTTCATCGCGGCGCTGAATTCGGCGTTCCCGCATGGGCCGGTGGAGGATCTCATCGCCTGGCTCGTGCGCGGATGAGCCCTCTGCACCGCCTGGGGTGCACGCCGTGAGCGCACAACTCCTGCTCGAGCTGTTCGCCACCCAGTTCGGCCTGTGGTGGATCATCCTGCCGGCGATGCTGCTCGGGATCATCGTCGGCATCCTGCCCGGCTTCAGCCCGCAGAACACGCTGATCATGCTGCTGCCGCTGACGCTGGCGCTGCCCGTCGAGCAGGCCTTCGCCTTCATGGTCTCGCTGTACTGCGCCAACCATCTGTCCGGCGGCATTCCCGCGATTCTGGTCAAGATCCCCGGCTCGGGAGGTGCTGCGGCGACGACGCTCGACGGCTACCCGATGACGCAAAAAGGCCAGGCGCAGCAAGCGCTGGTGCTGTGCTTCACGGCCTCGGTCTTCGGCGGCCTGATCACGACCCTGGCCACGATCGCGCTGCTGCCGTGGCTGTCCAAGGTCGGGCTGTACCTGCGCTCGGTGGAGATGGTCGTGGTGATGCTGTTCGGGCTCACGCTGATCGCCGTCATCGCCGCCAAGGACACGCTGAAGGGCCTGATCGCGGGCCTGTTCGGCTTGCTGATCGGCGTGATCGGCACCGACAACGTCTACAACTCGCCGCGCGCCACCTTCGGATTCCTCGAGCTCTACGACGGCGTGCCGCTGGTGCCCGCACTGATCGGCCTGTTTGCGATCTCCGAAGCGCTGGTGATGCTCGAGGAGAAGATGATCGTCTCCAAGGAGGGACGCGAACGGGCGCTGCGCACGCAGTGGGCCGACACGGTCGAGGGCCTGCGCATCTCGTTGTCGAAATGGTGGCACATCGTCTGGACCTCGTTCGTCGGCCTGTTCATCGGCATCGTGCCCGGCGCGGGTGCCAGCATCGCGGCCTTCGTGGCCTACCAGCAGTCGCGAATGTGGTCCAAGACGCCAGAGCTCTACGGCACCGGCATCCCCGAGGGCGTGATCGCGCCCGAGGCGGCCAACAACGGCGTCACCTCCGGCACCCTGGTGCCGATGATGGCCCTGGGCGTGCCCGGCGGCAGCACCGCGGCGGTGATGATGATCGTGCTGCAGTACCACGGCATGACGATGGGGCCGCGCTTGTTCACCGAGAACCCGGCGCTGGCCTACGGTGTGTTCGTCTCGATGGCGGTGGCCTACATCTTCATGATCTTCACGATCCTGCCGCTGGCCAAGTACATGGCGCGCATCGTGCTGATCGAGACCACCTACCTGGTGCCGATCATCGTCCTGGTGACGACGGTGGCGGCCTTCGCCGAGCGGCAATACCTGTTCGACATGGGCCTGGCCCTGGTCTTCGGCGTGATCGGCTACATCGCCCACAAGACCAGCTACCACGTCACCGCGATCCTCATCGGTGTGATCCTGGGGCCGCTGTTCGAGCAGTATCTGGTGCGCTCGCTGCGGCTGTCGCAGGGCGACCCGATGATCCTGTTCTCCTCGACCCTGGGCAACCTGCTGTGGGGCGGACTGGCGCTCTCGCTCGCGGCGCCCGCGCTGCGGGCCTGGATCCGATCGAAGAGGCGGCAAGCATGAGCAGTGTGCGGCGTATCGCGCGTCTGGAGATTCCCGGCGGGGGACAGGTTCGCGTCGAGGGCGAGCATGTCTACGTCGGCCACATGACGCCGCCCCACGGCACCACCCTCATCGACGTGTCCGATCCGTCGCGGCCGAAGGTGGTGGCCACCCTGGCGCTGCCCGACGCGCGCTCGCACAGCCACAAGGTGCGCGTGGCGGGCGACATCATGATCACCAACGTGGAGATGAACAACCGCCACCTGCTGCGGCGCGGCGCCGAGCGCATGGGCGACGCCGAGGCGAAGCTCGCAGCAGCGCGCGGGCGCGCACCCACCGACGCCGAACTCGCGGCCGAGATGCAGCTCAGTGACCGCGACCTCCCGCTGATCCGCAATTTTCTGCAGCACGGCTATGCCGACGGCGGCTTCAAGGTCTGGGACATCGCCGACAAGTCCCGCCCGCGGTTGCTGTGCCACCTGAAGACCTTCGGCTTCGGCGTGCACCGCTTCGACATGGACGAGCGCTACGCCTACATCTCCACCGAGATGGAGGGCTTCATCGGCAACATCCTCGTCATTTACGACCTGGCGCGGCCGGAAAAACCCGAAGAAGTCGCGCGCTGGTGGCTGCCGGGCCAGCATCTCGCGGGCGGCGAGACGCCGACCTGGAGCGGCTACAAGAACCGCCTGCATCACGCGCTGCGCGTGGGCGACACGCTGTGGGCCGCGTGCTGGCATGCGGGGCTGCGCGTGATCGACGTGGCCGACATCCGCAGGCCCAGCACCATCGGCGCCTACGACTACCACCCGCCGTTTCCCGAGCCCACGCACACCGTGCTGAAGGTGCCGTTCAAGATCGGCGCTCGCGAGGTGGCGGTGGTGTTCGACGAGGAGCACGACCATGTTCCCGGGCGGCTGCACGCGGGGATGTGGCTGTTCGACGTGGGCGACCCCGCCAACATCAAGCCGATCTCGATGTTCCATCTCGGCGAGCTCGACTCGCCCTGGAGCCGGATCGGCCGCTTCGGCGCGCATCAGCCGGCCGAACGCATGACGGATACGCTGGTCTACGCGAGCTGGTTCAGCGGCGGCTTGAGGATCATCGACATCGCCGACCCGGCGCAGCCCAAGGAAGTGGGCAGCTTCATCCCCGAGCCCGCCGCCGGGCAGGCGAGCCCGCAATCGAACGACGTCGACGTCGATGCGCGCGGTCTGATCTATCTTCTCGACCGCAACCAGGGCCTGGACATCCTCGAATTCGACCGCTGAGTCGATCAGACAACGGAGCTGCGTCATGCAACAACGCAAACTGGGAAAGAACGGGCCGCAGGTCGGGGCGCTGGGGCTGGGCTGCATGGGCATGTCGATCAGCTACGGCGAGCCCGACGACGCAGAATCCATCGCCACCGTCCAGCGCGCGATCGACCTCGGCGTCAACCTGCTCGTGACCTCGGACGCCTACGGCAACGGCGCCAACGAAGAGTTGATCGCCAAAGCGATCAAAGGCCGGCGCAACCAGGTCCTGATCTGCACCAAGTTCGGCAACCTCGCCCTGGCCAGCCGCGACGCAGCGGGCGCAGCCCCGGCACTGAGCGGCGGACACCCGGACTGCGTGGTCCAGGCCTGCGACAAGAGCTTGAAGCGCCTGGGCGTGGACGTGATCGACCTCTATGGCCTGCACCGCATGGACCGGACGGTGCCGATCGAGGACACGGTGGGCGCGATGCAGCGGCTCGTCGAGCAGGGCAAGGTGCGCTACCTGCTGCTCTCGGAAGCAGGCCCGCAGACCCTGCGCCGAGCGCACCAGGTGCACCCGATCGCGGCGCTGGAGACCGAGTACTCGCTGTGGAGCCGCAACGTGGAGAGCGAGATCCCGCCCGCTTGCCGCGAGCTCGGCATCGGCTTCATGGCCTATTCGCCGCTCGGCCGCGGCTTTCTCACGGCCACGCTCAAGACGCTCGACGCACTGCTGCCCAAGGACCGCCGGCGCGACCACCCGCGCTTCAGCCCGGACAACATCGGCAAGAACGCCGGGTTGCTCGCGCCGCTCAAGGCTGTCGCGGCCGCCAAGGGCTGCGCCCCGGCGCAGGTGGCACTGGCCTGGCTGCTCGCGCAGGGGCCGGGCATCGTGCCGATCCCCGGCACGAAGCGGCAGTCTAGCGGCGCCGCAGGTAGTGCA
>JANMSR010000369.1:0-1873 GCA_031389565.1 Burkholderiales bacterium | reverse complement strand
GAACAGCTCGGCCACGCCAGAGAAGAAGTGCAGCGCGGCGTGACGCAACTGGAAAGCGCCCGCACTCACTTGCAGACCATCCTCGACAGCCTGACGGCCGGCGTGATCGTGTTCGACGCCCGGCGCCACATCGACACCGTCAACCCCGGTGCCACGCGCATCCTGAAGCTGCCGCTGTCGGTGTACCGCGGCCGCAACCTGGCAGAGGTGCCCGGCCTCGAAGCCCTGGCCGCCGCGGTCTGGCAGCGCTTCGAGCTGCACCGCGCCAGCCCCGAGGCGGGCGAGCGCGACCATTGGCAGGATTCCTTCGACCTGCAACTGCCCGGCGCCGACACCCTGAACCTGCTGCTGCGCGGCGCCACCCTGCCGCACGACGCGCGCCTGCTGGTCTTCGACGACATCAGCGAAGTCGTCTCGGCGCAGCGCGCCGCGGCCTGGAACGAAGTGGCGCGGCGCCTGGCGCATGAAATCAAGAACCCGCTGACGCCGATCCAGCTCTCGGCCGAGCGCCTGGAGCACAAGCTCGAAGCCAAGCTGCAGGGCGACGACGCCAGCCTGCTCAAGCGCTCGGTGGCGACTATCGTGACCCAGGTGCAGGCGATGAAACAGTTGGTCAACGAATTCCGCGACTACGCCCGCCTGCCAGCGGCCAAGCTGGCGCCGCTGAGCCTCAATGCCCTGGTCCACGACGTGCTGGCGCTGTACGGCGAGGCCATCGAACAGGGCCGCCTGGCGGCCACCTGCGCGCCCGAATTGCCGTGGATCGTCGGCGACGCGACCCAATTGCGCCAGGTGATCCACAACCTGGTGCAAAACGGCCTCGACGCCGTGGCCGAGCGGCCCGACGGCCAGGTGCATATCGCCACCGAGCCGGTACGCAATGAAATCGGCGAGCTGCGCGCGGTGCGCCTGGCCGTGCACGACAATGGGCCCGGATTCGCCGAGAAGGTTTTGAAGCGCGCTTTCGAGCCCTATGTCACCACCAAGAGCAAAGGCACCGGCCTGGGCTTGGCGGTGGTGAAGAAGATCGCCGACGAACATGGCGCGCGGGTTCGCATCGGCAACCGTGGCAGCGGCGACGGGCCAGGGGCAGCCGGCGCACAAGTTTCGCTATCATTTTCCAATCTCGCCGCGGCGCCCAGCGTTGACCCCATCCAGCCTGCGAACCCGCAGGCCCACTGAGATTTCATGGCCACCATTCTTGTTGTTGACGACGAACTCGGCATCCGCGCGCTGCTCTCGGAAATCCTGACCGACGAAGGCCACGCCGTCGAGCTGGCGGAAAACGCCGCGCAGGCCCGCGCCGTGCGCGAGCGCCTGCAGCCCGAGCTGGTGCTGCTCGACATCTGGATGCCCGACGTCGATGGCATCTCGCTCTTGAAAGAGTGTAACCTCCCCGTTGATTACTTCGACGGAGACGCCTCCGTCCCTGACCGGGTAACCGCTCTGACCCTCGTGGGCGCGATCCCAGACGTGTTCCGCACCCTGGTAACCGTCAATGTTGTCGAAGGACGGTATCTCGAAGCTACCGATGCAGGGGTCGCGGTCATCGCCCAATCTCTGGCAGAGGTCGGGAGTCTCAAACTGGGTGACACGCTCACCCTGCCCACCCCGACCGGGACGGTGGAATTGACCATCGTCGGGATCACGCCCCCGCGCCTGCTCCCCGGCAACGAAGAGGTCCTCGTCACCCTGTCCGAGGCGCAATCCATCCTCGATGTCCCCGGCAAGATCAACGTGATGGACGCCAACTTTGATAGCGTGGACGAAACCCGCCGCGCCGAAATCGAAACCGCCATCACCGACAAACTGGGCAAGGCGTTCACCATCGGCGTCCTGCAAGCTGGCGCGGAAATCCTGACCAACATCGGTG
>JANMSR010000368.1:0-3106 GCA_031389565.1 Burkholderiales bacterium | reverse complement strand
ACGCGCAGACTGGCGAGTTCGGTTGCCGCATGCAGTTGCAGCAGCTTGCGTCTGGCCACACGTTCGATGTTCCTGAAACGAGCCACGGCCTGAGCGTTGAACAGCGTCTCGGTGTCGTGACACGCAAACGAGCGAATCATGAACGATGATGATCCGCGTGACGGAATCTGTCAAGCAGAGTGCAGATGCGAGAGTGCAGATGCGAGGCGTCGTCATCCGACACGACGGGCTCCGGCCCGACTATCGCGGACGCGGCCGCCGCGGCACTGCGGGGTCCGACGCGCTGGCCATCGTCACCGAGTGGGCCTACGCCACCCCCAGGGCTCGCCAGCTAAGCACTTCGTAGTCTGCTCCGCGGTGCCCCTCGTCGCCGCCAAAGACGAGCAACGGATCGGCCGCCGCATCGCCCACGAGCGTGCGCCAGCGGCGCGCAAGGTCGAGCCAGCTCGAGCTGTAGGTCATGCCCGATTTGCACTCCACCGAATGCAGGCGCGAGCGGTGCTCGAAGACGAGGTCGATCTCGAGCCCGTGGTTGTCGCGCCAGAAGTAAAGGTCCGGTGGCAAGCCGAGGTTGTGGCGATGCTTGAGCGCTTCACCGACGACCCAGGTCTCGAACACTGCGCCGCGCAGGGCGTGCGCGTGCAGATCGGCGGGGCCGGCGATGCGCAACAGGTAGCACAGCAGCCCGCTGTCCAGAAAGTACAGCTTGGGTGTCTTGACGAGCCGCTTGCCGAAGTTGCGGTGGTACGGCACCAGCAGTGTCACCAGATGGCTGGCCTGCAGCACGGTCAGCCACTGGCGTGCTGTGGGTTGGCTGATGCCGCAGTCGCCGGCCAGGCTGTGCAGGTTCAGCAACTGGCCGCTGCGCGACGCGCACATGGCCACGAAGCGCTGGAAGGTCAGCAGGTTGCCCACATTCAACACCTGCCGCACATCGCGTTCGATGTATGTCGCCACGTAGGCCGCGAACCACTGGGTGGGTTGCAGCGCCCGGTGCGCCGCATACAGCGCAGGGTAGCCGCCGCGCCACAGGCGTTGCTCGAGGCTGGGGCGCCGGCCCGCATCGGCTCGTGCGCCCGCCCGGGTCAGCTCGGCGTTGCCGAGCGGCAGCAAGGTGAGCATGCACACCCGGCCCGCCAGCGACTGCGTGATGCCGTCCATCAGACCGAACTGCTGCGACCCGGTGAGCACAAAGCGGCCCATGCGTGGGCTGGCATCGGCCATTCCCAGCAGGTACGACATCAACGCCGGCACACGCTGCACCTCCTCGAAGATCGCCCCGTCAGTGTGGTGGGCCAGAAAGCGCCTCGGATCGGCCAGCGCCAACTCGCGTGCGTCGGGGTCTTCGAGGTTGACTACAGATTGCCGCCCACCGCGCGGTACTCGGGCACGAGCTGGGTCAGTGCTCGTTGCACCGACTCGATGTCGTTGCGCGTGCCCGATCGCGCGAGAGCCGCCGCCAGCAGGTCGTCGAGCGGCACGCCGCGCGATTCGAGGCGGGCCACGCGCAGCGCCGGCACCGCTGTCGGCAGGGTGGTGTCCGCATCGGCCAGCAGTTCCTCGAACAGCTTCTCCCCGGGCCGCAGCCCGGAGAATTCGATCCCGATCTCGTCCTCGTCGTGCCCTGCCAGCCGGATCAACTGCCGCGCCAGGTCGACGATCTTCACCGGCTCGCCCATGTCGAGCACCAGCACCTGCCCGCTCTGTCCGATGGCAGCGGCCTGCAGCACCAGGCGCGCGGCTTCGGGGATGGTCATGAAGTAGCGAATGATGTCGGGGTGCGTCACCGTCACCGGACCGCCCTTCTCGATCTGTTCCTTGAACTTCGGGATCACGCTGCCCGAGGAGCCGAGTACGTTGCCGAAACGCACGGCCATGAACCGGGTGCCGGGGTGCTCCGTCGCAAGCGCAGAGATCACCATCTCGGCGGCGCGCTTGGTGGCACCCATCACATTGGTCGGGTTGACGGCCTTGTCGGTGCTGATCAGAACGAAGCGCTCGGCATCCTGCTCGGCGGCGGCGAGCGCGGCATGGTAGGTGCCGAGCGTGTTGTTGCGCAGGCAGGCCCAGGCGTTTTCCTCTTCCATCAGCGGCACATGCTTGTAGGCCGCGGCGTGGAAGACGACTTGCGGTTGCCACTTTGAAAATGTGGCGCGCAGGTGGTCGAGGTCTTTCACGTCACCGATCAGCTTGGCCAGCGGCAGTTGCGGGAAGCGTTCGGACAGGTCCTGCTCGATCGTGTAGAGGTTGAACTCCGACAACTCGTAGAGCACCAGCCGAGCCGGCCCGTAGCGCGCCACCTGCCGGCACAGCTCGCTGCCGATGCTGCCGCCGGCCCCGGTGATCAGCACCGTCTTGCCGTGCAGGCAGGCGTCGATGCCGGCCTCGTCGAGCTGCACCGGCTCGCGGCCGAGCAGGTCTTCGGGCTCGATGTCGCGCACGCGGTTGACCTGGGTGCCGGCCTGAAGCTCGTCGGCTGAAGGCACCGTCAGCACCGGAAGGCCTGTTCGCGCGCACAGCTCGAACAGGCGCTTGCGATCGCCACCGCGCAGCGACGGCATGGCGATGATCAGGTGCGTGGCCGCACCGCGCACGGCCTTGTCCTGCACCGCCGCGAGCGACCCCAGCACGGGCACGCCGGCAATGCGCGCGCCGCGGGTCGCCGGGTTGTCGTCGAGCAGGCCGAGCACGGTCCATCCCTGCTGGTGGATGCCCGCCAGCAGCCGCCGCGCCGCTTCGCCGGCGCCCAGGATCAGCGCGCGGCGGATCTCGGTGTCGCTGCCGGTGATCTGCTTGCGTGCGTGTTCGTAGACCATGCGGTAGGCGATGCGCACCACGCAAACGCCCATCAGCGTGACGACGGGATGCAAGGCCAGCACCGCGCGCGGCACCTTGGTCAGGCCGAGCACCATCACCACCGCGGCGCTAGCGATCCCAGCCACGGCGCAGGCGAGGGTCAGACGCTTGACCTCGCCGAAGCCCGAAAAGCGCCACATGCCTTGCGGCACCCGAAGCGCGGCAAACGCGGTGAGGTAGGCCGCGATCACGCCGAGCATCACCCACACGTCATAGCCCGGACGGGCTTCGATCCAGCGCTCGAAACCGA
>JANMSR010000359.1:0-4811 GCA_031389565.1 Burkholderiales bacterium | reverse complement strand
GCTCCCTGTCGGTGGGTTCATCGGTCGTCGGATGGGTGCCGATGCGGATCGACTTCGATCATCCAATCCGGATCGAAGTGCGGGTTCTCGTTGACCCCGGCCTTGGCGTAGCCGCGCGGGTTGCAGACCACGCGCGTGCCCCTCACGACATAGTCGAAGCTGTCGTGGGTGTGGCCGTGGACCCAAAGCTGCACGCGGTCGGCGCCGGCCAGGTGCTCGGCGTCGGAGACGAAGCAGGCGTTGAGCGCTGCACCGGCGAAACGCGGGTGGATGCTCTGCGGTGACGGCGCGTGGTGGGTGACGACCACCGTCGGTCCGGCATGCGGCACGCTCAGCCCGCGCTGCAACCAACTGGCGTGGCGCTCGAAACGCATCGCGGCGTCGGTCGGCGTGAACAGCGCGGTCGCCTCGTCGCCCACGCGGATGCGGCTGAAATCGCGCATCAGGCGCTGGGCCTGCGCCATCGCATCGACCCTGGCGTCACCGGCGCCGAACAGCATGAAGTCGGTCCACAACGTGCTGCCCAGGAAGCGCACGCCACCCAGGACGACCTCTTCGTCATCGAGTACGTGCACATGGGTGCCGGCGCACAGGCGCTTGAGTTCGGCCGCTGTGTCGTCGATGCGGCCACCGTAGAACTCGTGATTGCCGAGCACGTAGAGCACGGGTTTGTCGAATCCCAGGGCCCAGGCCGCGGCCAGCCGCGGCGGGCCGATGTCACCCGCCAGCACCACCACGTCGGCGTCGTTCAGTGGCCGCTCCAGCGCACTCACGCCCAGATGAAGATCGGACAGGAGATTGAGCTTCATGCGCATCAACATATCACGGCGTGATATATACTGACGGAAAAGGGTCAATCGTCGATGCCCACCCGCGCGCTGTCGAAGGCCGATTTCGAGATCCTGGCCAACTTTCGCTACCGGCTGCGCCGCTTCCTCAGGTTCAGCGAGGAGGTCGCGCGCAAGAGCGGCGTGACACCGCTGCAGTACCAGTTGCTGCTGCAGATCCAGGGCTACCCCGGCCGCGAGTGGGCCACGGTGGCCGAACTCGCCGAGCGCCTGCAGGCCAAGCACCACGGCGTCGTGGCGCTGGTGTCGCGCTGCGAAGTGGCGGGCCTGGTCGAGCGCCGCGCCAGCCGCGGTGATCAGCGCCGGGTCGAGATCGGCTTGACGCCGCAAGGAGAACAGTGCGTGGCCCACCTGGCGCAACTCCATCGCGACGAGTTGGTGTCGGTGAAGGATGGTTTTTCCGTACCCGGCATCGGCGCCGACGTGCACCCGGGGCCGGCCGCCGAAGGATCTGAATGAATCCGCCACCGGCAATGCGCTCGGATCGAAGCTGGCAGCGACAGCCCATGCCTGGCCCGACGGAATGCCGCCTTTCGCCGAGCTGGACGAGCGAAGGAATATTCGGGCCGCTGCAACGTATACGGGTCTGAAGTTGCCTGTGTGGGCGGCATGGCGGTCGTGGCGGCGAAGGGTCGTTACGGCCGACCCGCGCTGCCCTGACCTGATCGAACCCCCCGCAGCGCCGGGACGACTTGGCGTTGCACGAAGTCCCCAAGGAGACAGTGATGAACATCCGCAATGCGCTGACACGCCTGATCACCACTACGGTCCTGGCAGGCTTGGCCGCCTGCGGCGGCGGCGGGGACAGTGCCCCCGTCACCTACACCGTCGGCGGCACGATCGCCGGGTCCGCCGGCAGCGTCGTGCTGCAGATCAACGGCGCGGGCGACCTGGCCATCACGGCCCCCGGCAGCTTCACCTTCCCCACCGGGCTGGCCAATGGCGCAGCCTACAGCGTGACGGTGAACGCGGCGCAGAACTGCGCGGTCGCCAATGGCACCGGCACGATGGGGGCCACCAGCATCACCAATGTGACGATCACCTGCACGACGGTGGTCCGCTCGGCGACCCTCTCGGGGGCGCAGGAAAACCCGGCAAATGCGTCGACGGCCACTGGCCGCGGCGCGGTGATCGTCAACCCGACGACCAAGGAAATCACCGGCGGCATCACCTTCACCGGGGTCACGCCGTCCACCGGCGGGCATCACATCCACCAGGCGCCGAGCGGCAACCCGAGCGGCAACGGGGGCTTCTTCATCGCGCTGCAACTTGCTCCCGGCGGCGGCGTGGCCACTGTGCCGGCCGGCAGCGTCCTGACCGACGCGCAATACGCAGCCTTGCTGGCCGGCGAGCTGTATTTCAATGTCCACAGCGCGGCAAGCCCCGGCGGCGAAATTCGCGGCCAGATCAACGTCCGCGGCGGTGTCACTGCCGGCCTGGCCACACTCAACGCCAGCCAGGAAGTGCCCACCAATGGATCGACGGCCAGCGGGCGCGGCACCCTCGTGTTCGACGCGACGACGCGCGCCATCCTCATCGCCTACACGACGCACAACGTCGTCGGGGCGACCGTCTCGCATATCCACACCGGTGCGCCCGGGGTCACTGGACCGGCCAACGTGGTGACGCTGAGCCTCGGCACGAACGCCTATACCGCGCCCAACCCGACGACCCTGACGGTGCAGAACGTGACCGACATCAACGCCGGCAATACCTATTTCAACGTTCACAGCGCAACCTACCCCGGCGGCGAGATTCGCGGCCAGATCGCGATCCAGTAACCCGGCCCGGCCATGCACACCGGTCTGCTCTGGCGCTGCGGCGCAGGCGCGGGCCTCATGCTGGCCCTGGCCGGCTGCGGCGCCGGCAGCGGCGAGGGCCTGGACGAGAACGGGCGACCGGTCGGCTCGGGCGGTGGCCCGGTGCCGTCCGGACCGACCCTGGCCTCGATCCAGGCCAATGTCTTCTCGGTCAACTGCGCCATCTCGGGCTGCCACGGCGGTGGGACCGTGCAGCAGGGACTGCGGCTGGACGCCGGGTTCAGCGCCGCCAAGCTGATCAATGTGGCCAGCCCGCGAGACGCGAACCTGCCTGCTCTGGTTCGCCAACCAGAGCGCCTACGTCAAGGCCGGCAGGATGTTCGTCCCGTTCGGGCTGCGCATCGAGGACGACAGCGCCTTCATCCGCCAGGTCTCGGGCGTGAACTTCAATTCATCGGACGACGGCGTCGAGGGCGGGCTGGAGTTGGGGCCTTGGTCGGCCAGCGTTGCCGTCACCCAAGACGCTGCTGGCGGCGCTCAAACCAGCCGCGCCAAGCTGATCAGCTCGATCGCGACCTATGTGCAGCCGGGTTGGCGTGTCGGCGCGAGCCTGGGCACCACCATGAACGCCAACGCGGATCGGCGCATGCAAAGCGTGTTCGGCGGGCTGCGCACGGGCAGCGTCAGTTGGCTCGCCGCGGTGGTCCACGTCACCGAAGACGGCACCCCGATCGGGCGGCTCAGGCAATGGGCCTCCCTGGTCGAAGGCAACCTCGAGTTCGCCAAGGACCACAACTTGAAGCTCACGTACGAACACAACGACCCGAACCTCGACGTGCGCGAGGACCAGCGCGAGCGTTACAGCGCGGTATGGGAGTTCGTGCCCTTTCAGTTCACGCAGCTGCGCGTGGGCGCGCGCAAGAACAAGGGCATCCCGCAGAACAAGCCGCAAAACGCCAGCGAGTGGTTCGCGCAGTGGCACGCCGTTTTCTAATCGACACTTGACGCTGGCCGGCTGCGGACGCGGCCGCTTGCGCCCAGTCAGCGCACGCCCGCGCGACGGCGTGCGCGAGCGTGCAATCCGATCAGGATCAAGGCCAGCAGGCCAAAAGCGCCGCCGGCGACGAAGGTGAACGCCGCGCCGAACTGGTCCCATAGCAGGCCGGCGAGCACGCTGGCCAGCAGCATCGCGACGCCGCTGACCAGGTTGAAGAAACCGAAGGCCGTGCCGCGCAGATCGCTCGGCGCCACGTCGGCGACCATCGTCGCCAGCAAGCCCTGGGTCATCGCCATGTGCAGGCCCCACAGCGTGACCCCCGCCCAGCCCCAGCTCCAGTGGTTGCTCCAGGCCAGCATCGCATCGGCAGCGATCAGCGGCAGCAGCCCGGCCATCAGCAGCTTGCGGTGGCTGGTCGAGTCCGAGAGCCGGCCCAGCGGGTAAGCGAAGATCGCATAGACGGCATTCATCGCCACCAGCACCAGCGGCGCATAGGCAATCGGCAGCCCGCCCTGTTGAATGCGCAGCACCAGGAAGGCTTCGCTGAAGCGCGCCAGCGTGAACACCGCGCCGATGGCCACCACCCACCAATACGCTCGCGACAGGCGCGCGAGGTTGGCGCGGCTGATCGGGTTGCTGCGCCGCGCCACCGGCGCCGCGGCCGGCTCGCGCACGCCCACGGCCAGCAAGGCCACGGCCAGCACGGCGGGGATCACCGCGACCCAGAACACGGCGCGGAAGTCGTTGGCCCACAGCAGCATCAGGCCGATCGCCAGCAGCGGGCCGACGAAGCCGCCCACGGTGTCCAGCGACTGGCGCAGCCCGAACGATGCGCCGCGCAGCCCGGGCGGCGCCAGGTCGGCTACCAGGGCGTCGCGCGGCGCGCCGCGGATGCCCTTGCCGATGCGGTCGATCAGGCGCGCGCCGAACACCACTTCCACGCTGCCGGCCAGGGCGAACAGCGGCTTGGCGGCCGCCCCCAGGCCGTAGCCGAACAGCGCCAGCGGCTTCCTCTTGCCGACGTAATCGCTCAGTGCGCCGGAGAACACCTTGACGATCAGCGCAGTGGCCTCGGCCACGCCCTCGATCAGGCCGACGACCAGCAGGCTGACGCCCATCGACGCGACGAGGTAAACCGGCAGCAGGCTGTGGACCATCTCCGAGGCGATGTCGGCCAGCAGGCTGACGAAGCCCAGGGCCCAGATG
>JANMSR010000293.1:0-8566 GCA_031389565.1 Burkholderiales bacterium | reverse complement strand
TGACGCACTTCGATTGGCACCTTCAACCTTGGCGGCAGCGCCTGCCGCCAAGCTTGTCCACCGCGCGTCGCGCAGCCCTCGAAGCCGCGTTGCCCGAAGGTCGGTGGTTCACGCTCGAGCAGGCGCTCGCGCTCGGCCTGCCGGCGCCGGTGCGTCGGCTGCTCGCGGCGGCCTAGCCCGCGCCGGGCAGTCGCTAGCGGGCGACGCCCCCGGGCCACGAGGTGGCCCGTGCCGGGCCCTGGGGGCCGACGCCGCAGGCGTCTAGTGGGCACTACACCACGCCCTTGCCACGCAGGTATTCGTCCACCAATCGCAGCCGCAACTGCGGCTCCGGCAGCAGCATCAAACGCTGCTTGGCAGCCAGCGGGATCGGCAGGATTTCGCACCAGCGGTTGGCGACCCAGCCCGCATCGTCGAAGCGGTGGGGTTCGATAAAGGGCGTGCTGCCCTGTTCGCGCAAGGCGTCGATTGCGCTGGCCAGGGCCTTCACGGTCGGCAGCAAGTCGGCGTCGGGTGCGAGCGCGTCGTCGCCGGGCAGCGGATTGACTTCGGCCAGCCACAGGCCGTCGCTTTGCCGGCGCGGCTCGCCGTCGATCGCAAAGCGCTGTGTGCCGGTGCAGCGCACGCGCAGGATGCCGGCCTGTTCGGCGTCGACGTCGTCGATGCGCGCCAGCACGCCCTCGCGTTCGAAGCGCACGCGGTCGCGGCCGATCTCGGTGCCCTGACGCAGGCAGACCACGCCGAACGACCGGCTTTCGCGCAGGCAGCGGCCGACGAGGTCGAGGTAGCGCACCTCGAAGACCTTGAGTTGCAGCAGCGCGCCAGGGAAAAGCACGCTTTGCAGCGGGAACAGCGCCAGCTCGAACGGCGCCGGCGCGGGCTCAGCCCTTACTTCTGCCATCGCTCGCGGGCGTCCTGCTCGCGGTGGCGCACCAGGGTGGCCGCGCGCGGCGCGAACCTCGCCGCCAGTTGCTCGGCGGCGTACACCGATCGGTGCTGGCCGCCGGTGCAGCCGACGGCCACCGTGAGGTAGCTGCGCTGGTCGTCGATGAAGGCATCGAGCCAGCGGGCGAGAAAGGCCTCGATCTGCGCCAGCATTTCGCCAACCTCGGGCTGGGCCGCGAGGTAGGCCGCGACCGCGGCGTCGCGGCCGTTGAGCGGACGCAGCTCGCGGATGTAGTGCGGGTTGGGCAGCACGCGCAGGTCGAACACGAAATCGGCATCGAGCGGCACGCCAAACTTGAAGGCGAACGACTCGAAGACCAGGGCCAGGCCCGCGCCCGAAGTACCGACGGCTTGGCGCAGCCAGAGACGCAATTGCGCCGGGCGCAACTGGCTGGTGTCGATGACGGTGGAGACCTCGCGCAACTCGGCCAGTAGCTCGCGTTCCAGCTCGATGGCTTCGATCAGCGCGCGCTGTGAGTCCCCGCTGCCGGCCTCGGCCGTCAGCGGGTGCGGCCGCCGCGTTTCGGAGAAGCGCCGCACCAGCGCGTCGGTGTTGGCGTCGAGGAAGAACGACTGGATCGCCACGCCTTCGCCGCGCAAGCCGTCGATCAGCGGCAGCAGGTACGGCAGCGAACCGGCGCTGCGCACATCGACCGCGATCGCCACGCGGCCGATGCTGCCGCTGCGCAGGCGCTCCACGCGCAGGAAGTCGCGCAGCAGTTCGGGCGGCAGGTTGTCGACGCAGAAGAATCCGGCGTCTTCGAGCGCGTGCAGGGCCACCGATTTGCCCGAACCCGAGATGCCGGTGACCAGCACCACCCGGTGTTCGGTGCTGGGCAGGGTTTGGTTGGCGGGCGGGTCCGTGGTCATGGCCATCAGGCGCGGCTGCGGCGCGTTTTGCCGGCAGCAGCCGGCATTGTGATCGTGGCGTGCTCGATCAACTGCTGCGCATGCGCCAGGCTGGTGGCCAGGCGCTCGCCACCGAGCATGCGCGCGACCTCGGCCACGCGCGCTTCGCTGACCACCGGCTGCACGTCGCTGGCCGTGCGGCCACCGGCCTGCAGCGCCTTGGTGACGATCAAGTGCTGGTCGCCACAGGCGGCCACCTGCGCCAGGTGCGTGACGGCCAGCACCTGGCGCTCGCGGCCGAGCTGCTTCATCAGGCGACCCACCGTGTCGGCCACCGCGCCGCCGATGCCGGCGTCGATTTCATCGAAGATCAGGGTGCCTGCACCGCCGGCGGCGTCGCGTGCTGTGGTGACGGCCCCGACGGCGCCTCGCGCCGTCGATACCGCGATCGCCAGTGCCAGGCGCGACAACTCGCCGCCCGACGCCACCTTGGCCAGCGGCCGCGGCGTGCTGCCGGCGTGGCCGGCCACCCGCAACTCCACGGCTTCGAGGCCGAACGATTGCGGCTCGGCCTCGGGCAGCAGCGCGACCTCGAAGCGCCCGCCGGCCATGCCGAGCTGCTGCATCGCCTGCGTCACGGCGTCGGCAAGCTTGGGGGCCGTGCGCGTGCGCGCGGCGCTGACGCGCCCGGCTTCGTCGTGCCAAGCCCGCAGTCTGCCCTCCAGCGTGCGCTCGAGAGCCGCGGTGTCGGTGGCTGCGGTGAGCGCGCGCAATTCGTCCTGCCATTGCGCTTGTTGCGCCGCTAGCTCGGCGGGCGCGCGGCGGTAGCGCCGCGCCAGGCCGATCCAGGCCGCCAGCCGCGCATCGAGCGCGGCCAGGCGCGCGGGGTCGACCTCGGTGTGCTGGAGGTAGCCCGACAGCGTGTGCGCCGCGTCCTGCAACTGCGCCTGCGCACCCTGCACGATCTCGAGCACGGGTGCGAGCCGTGCGTCGAATGGCGCGACGCCGGCCAGCGCATCGACTGCCTGCTGGGCCAGCGCGGCGGCGTTGCTGTCGGCTTCAGACAGCGCTTCGAGTGCATGGCGCGCGGCGTCGATCAGAGCCTGTGCGTGCGCCAGGCGCTGATGCTCGGCATTGAGTTCATCCCACTCGCCCGCGGCCGGCGCCAGACGCTCGACCTCGCCGACCTGCCATGCCAGCCGCTCGCGTTCGCGCTCGATGTCGGCGCTTTGCGTGCGCGCACGGGCCAGCGCCGCGCCGGCTGCCTTCCACTGCGACCACAGCGCCGCGAGCGGGCGGGTGTCGGTGCCGGCCTGCGCGTCGAGCAGTTCGCGCACGGCGGCCGGTCGCGTCAGGCTTTGCCAGGCATGCTGGCCGTGGATTTCGAGCAGGTGGTCGGCGGCCTCGCGCAATTGCGCAATCGTCGCCGGGCTGCCATTGATCCAGGCCCGGCTCTTGCCCTGGGCATCGATCGTGCGGCGCAGCAGCAGCACGTCGGCGCTGCTGGCACTGTCGAAGCCGCCGTCGTCGAGCCAGCCGGCGAGCGAGGCCGGTGGGTCGAACTCGGCGGCCATCTCGGCGCGGGCCGCGCCCTCGCGCACCACGCCGATATCGCCGCGGCCGCCGAGGGCCAATTGCAGCGCGTCGATCAGGATCGACTTGCCGGCGCCGGTCTCGCCGGTCAGCACCGAGAAGCCACTGCAGAACTCGACTTCGAGCGACGGCACGATGACGAAGTCGCGCAGCGAGAGACGTCGCAGCATCAGACCACCCGCCGGGCCGCCCCGAGGGTGGCCGCCCCCGGAGCCATGAAAGGGCCGCTGACGGGTCCCAGGGGTCGCGAGCGAACGCGAGACTGGGGGCTCACACCACGCCCTCGTACCAGCGCAGCTTGCGCCGCAGCGTGGCGTAATAGCTCCAGCCGCGCGGGTGCAGGAAGCGCACCTTGTGCTCCGAGCGGCGCACGCGCACCTGGTCGCCGTGCAACAGGCTGGCCAGGCTTTGCATGTCGAAATTGGCCGAGGCGTCGCGCCCGGCCACGATCTCGATGCGGATCTCGCCGTGGTCCGGCAGCACGATCGGCCGGTTCGACAACGTGTGCGAGGCGATCGGCACCAGCACCCAGCCGCCGATGCCGGGATGCAGGATCGGCCCGCCGGCCGACAGCGCATAGGCCGTGGAGCCGGTGGGCGAGGCGACGATCAGGCCGTCGGCGCGCAGGTTGGCGACGAACTCGTCGCCGATGTCGATCTTCAGCTCGACCATGCTGGCCGTGGCGCCGCGGCTGACGACCACGTCGTTCAGCGACAGGCCTTCGAAGATGCGCTGGCCGTCGCGCCAGACGCCGCCCTCGAGCATGCTGCGGTGTTCTTCTTCGTAGTCGCCGGCGATCATCGGCGCCAGCGCCTCGCGGAACTGCCCGACCGGGATGTCGGTGATGAAACCCAGGCGGCCCTGGTTGATGCCGACCAGCGGGATGTTGTGGCGCGCCAGCTCGCGCGCGATGCCGAGCATGGTGCCGTCGCCGCCGACCACCACGGCCAGGTCGCACTGCGCGCCGAGCTCGGGAGTGGCCAGGGCGCGGTAATCGGCCAAGCCGGTGTTCTGCGCGGTCGCGCGTTCGAGCGACACGTCCAGGCCTTCATGCACCAGGAACTGCGCCAGCTCGTCGAGCAACTCGCGCATGCCGTGCGCCTGGTGCTTGCCGACAATCGCTGCGTGACGGAAGCGTTGGGCCATGCGAAGAATTACACCATAGCCCCTGCGGCCTACAATGAATTTGATCCCATGGACGACCGTGCCAAGACCCTGCTGAAAGCGCTGGTGGAGCGCTACATTGCCGACGGCCAGCCGGTGGGTTCGCGCACGCTGTCGAAAGCCTCAGGGCTGGAATTGAGCCCGGCGACCATCCGCAACGTGATGGCCGACCTGGAAGAGCTGGGCCTGATCGCCAGCCCGCACACCAGCGCCGGCCGCGTGCCCACCGCGCGCGGCTACCGGCTCTTCGTCGACACCATGCTGACGGCGCGCACGCTCGACCTGGAGCACGCAACGCCGGAAATGTCCGCCGTGCGCGGGCAATTGCTGCCCGACCAGCCGCAACGCGTGATCGCCAACGCCGCGCATTTGCTGTCCAGCCTGTCGAACTTCGTCGGCGTGGTCACCGCGCCGAAGAAGGCCAGCGTGTTCCACCACATCGAATTCCTGCGCCTGGGCGAGCGGCGTGTGCTGCTGATCCTGGTCTCGCCCGAGGGCGATGTGCAAAACCGCGTGATCATCACCGCCCGCGACCACCCGCAGGCCGAGCTGATCGAGGCCAGCAACTACCTCAACAGCCACTACGCCGGCCTGACGCTGGACGCGGTGCGCGAGCGCCTGCAGCGCGAGGTCGAAGCCCTGCGCGGCGAGATCGCGGCGTTGATGCAGGCCGCAGTGCAGGCCGGCACCGAAGCGATGGCCGAGACCACCGAGCAGGTGGTGGTCAGCGGCGAGCGCAACCTGCTTGCGGTGCAGGACTTCGGCAACGACATGGGCTCGCTGCGCAAGCTGTTCGATTTGTTCGAGCAGAAGACGCAGTTGATGCGCCTGCTGGAAGTGAGCAGCCGCGCCGAGGGCGTGCGCATCTACATCGGCGGCGAGAGTCGCGTGGTGCCGTTCGAGGCGCTGTCGGTCGTGAGTGCGCCTTACGAAGTCGACGGCCAGGTGGTCGGTACCCTGGCGGTGATCGGCCCGACGCGCATGGCCTATGACCGCATGATCCAGATCGTCGACATCACGTCGCGACTGGTCAGCAACGCGTTGTCGGCGCCACGATGAACCGGCGCAAGGCGCTGCCGCGCCACATAACAAATTGTTGCATTGCGCGGGCATGCGCCTATGCCCTGCCATCCATCAGGTCGTAAATTGACCCATTTCGCGCCCGTTCCTGCGCGGAGCCTCGTTTTTGTGGAGAGTCCATGCGCGACGATCGTGCGCCCAGTCTTCCGGCTGTCTCGGGCGATCGGGCTGGCAAGGCGGGCCACTCGGCGAGCCGGCCCATTTGCCCACAGTGCGGCAGCGCGGTCGATCGCGTCCCGCGGCGGTGGATGGACCGGCTCGTCAGCCTGTTCACGCCCACACGCCGCTACCGCTGCCGCTCGCTGCTCTGCAGGTGGGAGGGGCGGGTGCGCAGCAAGGGCTTCTCGCTGTCGAGCCGCGATAGCGCGAAGCGCTACGACCGGCGCATCGATGCTCCGTAAGCGCGTGTCGGGGTTCGCGATCGCCGGTCGGCGCCGTGCCGCAGCAGCTCGCTGTCCACCGGCATCGACAAGGTTCCCTCCTCGAGATCAGCAATTACCCGCAGCCGTCAACTTAGGCGCCATCCGCCTTTTTCTTGGAAGTTGACTGTGGTCAATCGTTTTTCCTGTCATCGGTCTGACCATCACGCGGCGTTTTCATTGCGGCCCCGGCGACACCAGGATCGACCGGTGCCAGCCCAACATGCCCCCTAGAGGAGACAAGATGATGAAGCTCGGAGATTTCGCGTGCGGCGCGTCGGCCGCGATCGCCGCTGCCCTGTTGACGCTGTCTGGCGCCGCGGTCGCTGCGTGGGAGCCGACCAAGCCGGTCGAGTTCGTGGTACCGGCCGGTACCGGTGGGGGTGCCGACCAGATGGCGCGCCTGATCCAGGGCATCGTCGTCAAGCACAAGCTGATGAAGGAGTCGCTGGTCGTGGTCAACAAATCGGGCGGCGCCGGTGCTGAGGGCTTCCTGGCGGTGAAAGACGCCAAGGGCGATCCGCACAAGGTCATCATCACGCTGTCCAATCTGTTCACCACCCCGATGGCCACCGGGTTGCCTTTCAGTTGGAAGGACATGACGCCGGTGTCGATGATGGCGCTCGATCAGTTCGTACTCTGGGTCAACGCCGACACGCCGTACAAAACGGCGAGCCAGTTCGTCGCTGCGGTCAAGGCTGCGGGTCCGAACAAGATGAAGATGGGCGGCACCGGCTCGAAACAGGAAGACCAGATCATCACCGTCGGCCTGGAAAAAGCCACCGGCACCAAGTTCATCTACGTACCCTACAAGGGCGGTGGCGAAGTCGCGGTGCAACTCGTCGGCGGCCATATCGACGCCACGGTGAACAACCCGATCGAGGCCGTGGCGCAGTGGCGCGCCGGCAAGCTGCGCCCACTGTGCGTGTTCGACGACACGCGCATGCCGTACAAAGACAAGGTCACCGAGAAAGAGTCCTGGTCCGACATCCCGACCTGCAAAGAGTCCGGCGTGCCCACCGACTACGTGATGCTGCGCGGCCTGTTCATGGCTCCCGGCGTCACCGCGGAGCAGACGGCGTTCTATGTCGATCTTCTGAAGAAGGTGCGCGACACGCCCGACTGGAAGGAATACATGGAAAAGGGCGCCTTCAACACCACCTCGATGACCGGCACGGACTACGTCAAGTGGCTCGCAGGCGCCGAGATTTTGCATCGCCAGTTGATGACCGAGGCCGGCTTCATCGGCAAGGGCCAGTAGGCCGCGACGGTCCGCGCCGCCGCTTCGTTACGGCGCGCGTCGCCGGCCCGGTGCAACCCCCATCGGCGAGACCGCCGCCGCCGCGCTCCGCAGCGCGGCGGCAGGCGGCCCCTGCGGCCCGCGCGACACCCTCCTTGTCACTTCATTGGAGCGATCCATGGCAGACCCGCACTCCTCCGAGCCGCCCGAAAGCCCGGTGCTGGCGAAAAACTGCACCGTCGACATGGCGGTCGCGGCGATCCTGTTCGTGATCGGTGCGGTAGTCGTGTTCGAAGCGCGGCGGCTGGGCGCCGCCTGGACCAGCGAGGGCCCGGGCGCGGGCTACTTTCCCTTCTACATCGGGCTGATCGTCTGCATTTCCGCACTGGGCATCATTTACCAGTCCCGGTCGGCCAAGTCGCGTGACGAAGGCAGCTTCGTCGACCGCCAGCAAATGGGGCGCGTGCTGCAGGTGCTGGTACCGGCAGCGGTGTATGTGCTGGCGACCTGGTTCGTCGGGCTGTACGTCGCCTCGGCGATCTACATCGCACTGTTCATGATCCTGCTGGGCAAGTACCCACCGGTCAAGAGCGTGCTGTTGGCGGTGATCATCAATGTGGCCTTCTTCGTGATGTTCGAGGTCTGGTTCAAGGTGCCGCTGTACAAGGGCACGCTCGAACCGCTGAGCTTCCTCGGTTACTGATCTCACTGCGCATTCCCGGAGCTCGCACAAAAATGGAAGAACTCAATGCCTTGATGCAGGGCTTCGCCGTGGTGCTGACGCCGGTCAACATCGGGCTCATGTTCATCGGCATCATCCTGGGCGTGCTGATCGGCGTGTTGCCGGGCCTGGGCGGCGCCAACGGGGTGGCGATCCTGTTGCCGCTGACGTTTTCGATGTCGCCCACCTCGGCCATCGTGATGCTGTCGTGCATCTACTGGGGCGCCCTGTTCGGTGGCGCGATCACCTCGATCCTGTTCAACATCCCGGGCGAGCCGTGGTCGGTGGCGACCACCTTCGACGGCTACCCGATGGCGCAGAAGGGCCATGCCGGCCAGGCGTTGACGGCAGCGTTCACGTCGTCATTCGTCGGCGCCCTGGTGGCCGTGCTGATGATCACGTTCATGGCCCCGTTGGTGGCCAAATTCGCGTTGAAATTCGGTGCGCCGGAGTTTTTCGCGGTCTATCTGCTCACGTTCTGCAGTTTCGTCGGCATGGGCAAAGGCTCGCCCTTCAAGATCCTGATCTCGATGGCCCTGGGCTTCGCGCTGGCAG
>JANMSR010000284.1:0-2223 GCA_031389565.1 Burkholderiales bacterium | reverse complement strand
TCGCGCAGCGCTACCCGCACGAGCTGTCGGGCGGGCAGCGCCAGCGGGTCGGCATTGCGCGCGCCATCGCGCTGAAGCCGGCGCTGATCGTGGCCGACGAGATCGTCTCGGGCCTGGACGTGTCCACGCAAGCGCACATCCTGCTGCTGCTGCGCGAGCTGCGGCGCGAACTGGGCATGGCGATGCTGTTCGTCACCCACGACCTGTCGGTGGTGCGCGTGCTGTGCGACCGCGTGGTCGTGCTGCGCGAGGGCCGCGTGGTTGAAACCGCGCCAGTGGCCGCGCTGTTCGCGCAGCCGCAAAATGCCTACACACGCGCCTTGCTGGATGCGATACCGTTGCCCGACGTCGACCCGCACTGGCTGGACGACAGCCCCACTTCGAAGGAGAAAACGATGAACGTTCAAGGCTGCACTGCACTCGTCACCGGTTCCAACCGAGGCTTCGGCCGCGCGCTGGTGCAGGCCCTGCTGGACGGCGGCGCGGCCAAGGTCTACGCCAGCGCGCGCGACACGTCGACGCTGCAGCCGCTGGTGGCCGCGTCGGGCGGGTGCGTCGTCACGCTGACGCTGGACATCACGCGCGACGATCACATCACCGCCGCCGCCACCGCCTGCAAGGACGTGACCGTTCTGTTCAACAACGCCGGCATCAACCGGCACCAGGGCGTGATTGCCGCCAGCAGCCTCGACGACGCGAAGGCCGAGATGGCCAGCAACTACTTCGGCACGTTGGCGATGTGCCGCGCCTTTGCGCCGGTGCTGGCGGCGAACGGCGGCGGCGTCATCGTCAACGTGCTGTCGATCCTGGCCAAGGTGTCGATCCCGGCGATGGGCTCGTTGTGCGCGTCGAAGGCCGCGTCGCTGCGCATGACCGAGGGCGTGCGGGCCGAGCTGGCGGCGCAGGGAACGCGCGTAGTGGCGCTGATGACCGGCGCGATGGACACCGACATGGAACGCGACTTCCAGGGCCCGAAGTCGGCCCCGGTCGAGGTGGCGGCGGTGTTGCTGGCCGGACTGGCGGCGGGCGATGAAGAGGTGTATCACGGGCCGATGCCGGAGTGGATCAACGGCGCGATGAAGGGCGACGCCAAGGCGCTTGAGAAAGAGCTGGCGAAGTACCTGCCGGCTTGAATCCCTCGACCATGAAACGCTTGTGGGACATCTCGCCGCCGGTGCACGCCGGCTCGCCGGTCTTTCCCGGTGACACCGAGTATTCGCAGCGCTGGAGCGCGCGCATTGCAGCCGACTGCCCGGTCAACGTCAGCGCCATCACCTTGTCGCCACACGTGGGCGCGCATGCCGACGCGCCCTTGCACTACGACGAGGCCGGTGCGGCCATCGGTGCGGTGGACCTGGCACCGTTCCTCGGCGTTTGCCGCGTGATCCACGCGATAGCCTGCGGCCCGCTGATCCGCACCCTCCACCTGCAACACGCACTGGCCGACCTGCCGCCGCGCGTGCTGGTGCGCACCTATGCGAAGGCGCCGCTGAGCGCGTTCGACAACGCGCTGACCGCCTACGCCCCCGAGGCCATCGAACACCTGGCCGACTGCGGCGTGATGTTGATCGGCATCGACACCGCCAGCATCGATCCGGCCGACAGCAAGACACTCGATTCGCATCAGGTGATTCGCCGCCGCGGCCTGCGCGTGCTGGAAAACCTGTGGCTCGACGACGTGCCTGAGGGCGACTACGAACTGATCGCCCTGCCGCTGAAACTGACCACGGCCGACGCCTCGCCGGTGCGCGCGGTGTTGCGCGAACTTTGAGAGCTTTCATGACGACACGACAAGACTGCCTGGCCCTCGATGCGCACGACGCGCTGGCCCCGCTGCGCGAGCAGTTCAGCCTGCCTGCGGGCCTGATCTACCTCGACGGCAACTCGCTGGGCGTGCTGCCGAAAACGGCGGCGGCGCGCGTGCAGCAGGTCGTCATCCAAGAGTGGGGCGTGGGCCTGATCGACAGTTGGAACAGCGCCGGCTGGATGGAGCTGCCGCAGCGCCTGGGCAACAAGATCGCGCGGCTGGTCGGTGCCGGCGAAGGCGAACTGGTGGTGGCCGATTCGACCTCGGTGAACCTGTTCAAGGTGCTGAGCGCGGCCATCGACATCTGCCGTGCCGATGCGCCCCAGCGCCGCATCATCTTGTCCGAGCGCAGCAACTTTCCGACCGACCTGTACATCGCCGAAAGCCTGGCGCGCCAGCACGGCATGACGTTAACC
>JANMSR010000265.1:0-2194 GCA_031389565.1 Burkholderiales bacterium | reverse complement strand
GCCGGGTTCTTGTCACCCAGCAACGCGGCCGCCTTGCCGGCGCTGGTCGGCGTCAGGATGCCCACCATGACGTGACGCAGTTGCAGCTTGCCCGCGTCGACCCAAGGCCGCGCGTCGGCCCACAGCTTGTTGCAGTACGGGCAGTTGGGGTCGGTGAAGACGTAGACCGTTCGCGGCGCGTCCTCGCGGCCGTCGGCGATCCAGTGGCTCTTGTCGAGCCGGCCCCAAACCGCCTCGGCCATCGGTTGGGCAAGCACCTTTTCCAGCCCGGCCGCGGTGAGGTTCTTGCCGTTGGCGTCGAACAGCGTTCCGGCGATCACGTGCTTGCCGTCGGGCGTCAGGTACAGGGCAACCGGATCGGTTCCCGCGTGGGCAGCGTAGGCGGTCATCCCGCCCGGGCTCGGAAACGTGCCGACGATGCTCAGGCCCTGTTTCTGCAGGGCCTGAAGCGTTGCGGGAAGCGGCGGGGCCGCGAAGGCGAGCGATGCAGCAGCCGATGCGAGCGCGATCACCAGCACGGCCCCGGTTGAGGTCGCGATTGCCGGCGGCCGACGTTGCAAGCCGAGAGGAGTCATGTGATGGTTCATGGAGCGGTAAGTCGTTGGATGGGGGGTGCTGCGGCTCGAAGGCTCGCCAACCTTTGGGTGAGCGTGGCTTGCGACAGCTCGCCGATGCGGGTGTCGGCGAGCCGTCCCTGCGCATCGAAAAACAGCGTGGTCGGCAAAGCGCGGTGGCCGAGCGCCGCGCCGGTGCGACGCTGCGGATCGATCAACACATTGCGCAGCGCAAGGCCGTGTCGGTCGAGGAAAGCGGCAATGGTGGGTGACTCTTCGCCCTGGTTGACGAAGACGATGTTCACGTCCGGGTTGGCGGCCTGTGCCTGCTGCAGCACCGGCATTTCGCGCTGGCACGGTGGGCACCAGGTGGCCCAGAGGTTGACCACGGTGGGCTTGCCGGCGAAGCTGGCAATCGACACAGGGCGGCCTTCGAGCGAACTCAGGGTCAGCGGCGGCAAAGGGACTGCCGAGGTCGACACCAGCAGGGTCCCGATGGCGCCGAGCAGCAGCACCATGCCCGTCGTGAAGGCAGCCGCGAGCACGGGTTTGCGCAGGCCCGCCTGGCGGCGCGCGCGCTGCAGGCCGAACAGCAAGGCCACCACTACGCCTGCAGCCGGTTCCCAGCCGCCGTCGCGGATGTCCAGGATGCTCAGCGGGAGGTCGAAGTACTGCTCGCGCCATTGCCAAACGAAGGCCAGGCGCGCCGCGACTAGGCCGACGAGCAGCATGTGCGTCAGCGTCGGCTCGGCCTCGGTGCCCGCGGCTCGCGCCAGCCGCCTGGCGACGAACCCGCCGAGTGCGATGGCAACCAAGGTCAGCAGCACCGAATACGGCAGCGACAGCGGCCCGATCTGCAAGGCCTGGTTCATGTCGGATCTTCCGCGCCGGGCGTTGCCTGCCCAGACTGCCGCTGCAAGAACTGGTCGACCGTGAACTCGCCGACCAGGCGCGCCTCGCGCCGCTCGCGGCCCGCGGTGTCGAACAGCATCACGGTCGGCGGGCCGATGACTTGGTGGGTGCGCATCAGCTCCCGATGACGCGCGTCGTTTGCGGTCACGTCGGCGCGCAGCAGCAGCACGCCGGCGAGCGAGCGCTGCACGCGCGGATCGCCGAAGACCTCCTTCTCGATCGCCTTGCAGGAGACGCACCAGTCGGCATAGAAGTCGACCAGGGTGGCCTGTCCCGACGCGCGCGCGGTGGCCAGGCGGGCCTGGAGTTCAGGCTCGCTGGCGACCGGCTCGAATCGCAAGCTCGTCGGCTGCGCAGAAGACGCGTGGGCCGGCGCCACCGTGAACGCCAGCGGACGCCACGGATCCACCGCGCCGCCCGCCGCGCCGAGCACCATCGCACCGCCCCACAAACCTGCAACGACGGCCAGTGTTCGAGCGGCCACCCGCTGCGGTGACCCGGTTGACGCGGCGCTGGCGGCGCGGCGCGACGTCGCATGCACCAGCGTCACCGCAACGGCCAACAGCAGCGCGCCCCACATCAGCAGTGTCAGCGGCCCGGGCACGACGCGTTCGAACATCCACACCGCGGTGCCGAGCAGCACGAAGCCGAGCGCGGCCTTCACGCGGTCCATCCATGCACCCGGCTTCGGCAAGAAGCGTGCGCCCAGGGTGCCTGCGATCACCAAC
>JANMSR010000220.1:0-7054 GCA_031389565.1 Burkholderiales bacterium | reverse complement strand
CACGCCCGAGGTTGAAGCCCTGCGCCGCGCCGTGACGCAGCAGTTCGACCAATACGTCAAGCTCAACAAAAAGATCCCGCCCGAGATCCTCACCTCGATCTCCGGCATCGACGACGCTGGCCGCCTGGCCGACACCATCGCCGCGCACCTGCCTTTGAAGCTCGAAGCCAAACAGTCGGTGCTCGACCTGCACGACACCGGCAAGCGGATGGAAAAGCTGCTCGAGCTGCTCGAGCATGAGGTCGACATCCTGCAAGTCGAAAAGCGCATCCGCGGACGCGTGAAGCGCCAGATGGAAAAGAGCCAGCGCGAGTACTACCTCAACGAGCAGGTCAAGGCGATCCAGAAGGAATTGGGCGATGGCGAAGAAGGCGCTGACCTCGAAGAACTCGAGAAGAAGGTCATCGCCGCCAAGATGCCCAAGGAAGCGCGCAAGAAAGCCGATGCCGAGCTGAAGAAGCTTAAGCTGATGTCGCCGATGTCGGCCGAAGCCACGGTGGTGCGCAACTACATCGACACCCTGGTCGGATTGCCGTGGAGCAAGAAGACCAAGATCAAGCACGACCTCGGCTTTGCCGAAGGCGTGCTCAACGAAGACCATTACGGCCTGGACAAGGTCAAGGACCGGATCCTCGAGTACCTCGCGGTGCAGCGGCGCGTCGACAAGGTCAAGGCGCCGATCCTGTGTCTGGTCGGCCCCCCGGGCGTCGGCAAGACCTCGCTCGGCCAGAGCGTGGCGCGCGCCACGGGCCGCAAGTTCGTTCGCATGGCTCTGGGAGGCATGCGCGACGAGGCCGAAATTCGCGGCCACCGGCGCACGTACATCGGCTCGATGCCGGGCAAGGTGCTGCAAAGCCTGTCCAAGGCCGGCACGAGAAACCCTTTGTTCCTGCTCGACGAGATCGACAAGCTGGGCATGGACTTCCGGGGCGACCCTTCGAGCGCCTTGCTCGAAGTGCTCGACCCCGAGCAAAACCACACTTTCAGCGACCACTACGTCGAGGTCGATTTCGATTTGTCCGACGTGATGTTCGTCGCCACCTCGAACTCGATGAACATCCCGCCGGCCCTGCTCGACCGGATGGAAGTCATCCGCCTGTCGGGCTACACCGAGGACGAGAAACTCAACATCGCGCAGCGCTACCTGTGCCCCAAGCAGGCCAAGAACAATGGTGTCACGCCCGACGAAATGGACATCACCGAAAGCGCGTTGCGCGGCATCATCCGCTACTACACGCGTGAAGCCGGTGTGCGTTCGCTCGAGCGCGAGATCTCCAAGATCTGCCGCAAGGTGGTCAAGGGCGTCCAGTTGAAGAAGTACATCGGCCAGGTGGTCGTCACCGACGACAACTTGAACGACTTCCTCGGCGTGCGCAAGTTCGACTACGGCCGGGCCGAGAAGAAGAACCAGGTGGGTCAGGTCGTCGGATTGGCCTGGACCGAAGTCGGTGGCGATCTGCTGACCATCGAAGCTGCGGTGATGCCCGGCAAGGGCAACATCATCCGCACCGGCCAGCTCGGCGAGGTGATGAAGGAATCGGTCGAGGCCGCTCGCTCGGTGGTGCGCTCACGCGCCCGCCGCCTGGGCATCAAGGACGAGATGTTCGAAAAGCGCGACATCCACATCCACGTACCGGATGGCGCGACGCCCAAGGACGGCCCGAGCGCGGGCGCGGCGATGACCACGGCCTTCGTCTCGGCGTTGACCGGCATCTCGGTACGCGCCGACGTGGCGATGACGGGCGAGATCACCTTGCGCGGCGAGGTCACCGCCATCGGTGGCCTGAAGGAAAAGCTGCTCGCCGCGCACCGTGGCGGCATCAAGACCGTGATGATTCCGGAGGACAACGTCAAGGACCTGCAGGACATTCCCGAGAATGTGAAGAACCACCTCGAGATCGTGCCGGTGCGCTGGATCGACCATGTGCTCGAAGTCGCGCTCGAGAGAATGCCGCAGGCGCTGCCCGACGACGAGCCGGTAGTGGTGGTTGCCGTCGCGCCGGCCGAGGTGCCCAAGCCGCCACCCACGGCGACCGACACGAGGCCGCACTGAGTGAAATGACGGCCCCAAGACGCCTGCGGCGTCGCCCCCCAAGGAGAGCTCAGGCCACTTGGGAGCGGCCCAGCGCGGCCTGAGAGCGCAGCCAGGGGCCGCGCATTTCTTTGGCTATAATGCGGGCCTCGTTGGACGGTCCAACCATCGGGAAATCGACGCGGGAATAGCTCAGTTGGTAGAGCGCAACCTTGCCAAGGTTGAGGTCGCGAGTTCGAGTCTCGTTTCCCGCTCCAGACCTGTGAAAAGGGAAGCCCACCCGGCTTCCCTTTTCTGTCAGTGCAGACCCGGCGCGGTAGCAAAGCGGTTATGCAGCGGATTGCAAATCCGTCCAGGCCAGTTCGACTCTGGCCCGCGCCTCCAGCTCTCCCAACGGCCCCTTGCGGGCCGTTTTCGATTCAATCCCGGAGTTCGGTCATCGCTGCTGTGAAGGCGTGGGCGATGGCCTCGGACTGTGCATGGCGGTGATCGCGGATGACCCAGCGGCCAGCAACCATCACATCGCGCCACGGCCTTGTCGGGCTCGAAAACACCATCGCATCGAGCCAGCGTGACGCAGGCACACCGAGCAGGGTCGGATCGCCGGCATCGGCCACCAAGGCATCGGCGCGCGCGCCGGCCACGAGGCCCCACGCTGGCTCGCCGGCGGCTGCCGCACCGCCGCTCGCCACCCGTGCGAACAGGCGCTCGGCCGTCGAGGGCAGACCCTGCTGCGGCGCCGCCGCCACGTTGCGCTGGCGCAGTGCCAGTCGCTGGCCGTAGTCGAGACTGCGTAGCTCTTCGCGCCAGTCTCGTGTGACATGGCTGTCGGAGCCGATCGTCAGCGGCACGCCGGCTTCGAGCCAGCCGGACAGGTCGCACAGCCCATCGCCCAGGTTGGCCTCGGTGCTCGGACAGATCACGACTGCGGCGCCGCTGCGCGCCACTGCATCGATCTCACTGGGCAGGCTGTGCGTGGCGTGTACCAGGTGCCAGCGCGCATCGAGCAGGCCCTGGCGCGCCAGCCACTCGATCGGCCGCAGCCCGGTGGCGGCCAGGCAGTCATCGACTTCAGAAGTCTGTTCGGCCACGTGGATGTGGATCGGTCCAGGGAACGATTGCGCCAGTTGCCGCAATTGAGCTATCGCCTCTGGCGAGGCCGCGCGCAGCGAATGGATCACCAGACCGGCTTTCAGGCCGGCGCGCCCACTGGCTGCGATCTGGTGGGCAGCAGACCATACGTCGGCCGCAGAGGTGGCAAAGCGCCGCTGGTCGTCGCGCAGCGTCGGCTGCGCAAAGCCGGCGCGTTCGTACAGCGCCGGCATCAGGGTCAGGCCGATGCCGGCATCGCTGGCCGCATCGGCCAGTGCCCACGACAGGGTCATCGGGTCGGCGTAGGGCTGACCGTCGGTGTCGTGCTGAAGGTAGTTGAATTCGCAGACCTGGGTGTATCCGCCTTGCAGCAACTCGACATAAAGCTGCGCGGCAATGGCGCGCAGTTGCGCCGCATCGATGCGCAGTGCCACGCGGTACATTCGCTCGCGCCACGACCAGAAATCGTCGCTGGCCGATTCGCGGCGTTCGGCCAGGCCGGCGAAGGCGCGCTGGAATGCGTGGCTGTGCGCGTTGACCAGACCGGGCAGCAGCGGCGAGTCGATCACTGTCGCACTGGTGGGCGGCAATGTGACGCCGGGGCTGACTTCGGCCCAGCAGCCATCGGCCCCGATCTGTAGCAGCACATCGTCGTGCCAGCCATCGGCCAGCCAAGCCTGCGGTGCCCACAGCATCGGCGCGGCCAGCTCACCCATCAGGCAATCTCGATGCCACCAGCCACCACGCGCGCGGCTGGGTGCTGGCCGAACCAATAGGCCAGTTCGCTCGGATGCTGCATCGGCCAGGCCACGAAATCCGCGCGCTGTCCTGCCACCAGTCGGCCGCGGTCGGCCAGGCCCAGCGCGCGCGCGCCGTTCACGGTCATGCCGCGCAGCGCCTCCTCGGGCGTTAGGCGAAACAGCGTGCAGGCCATGTTCAGCATCAGCAGCGGCGACAGCGTCGGCGACGAGCCCGGGTTGTGGTCGGTGGCGATGGCGATTGGCACCCCGGCCGTGCGCAGCGCGGCGATCGGCGGCAGCCGCATTTCGCGCAGGAAGTAATACGCACCGGGCAGCAGCACCGCCACCGTGCTGCAAGCCGCCATCGCCTGCACGCCGGCGTCGGACAAGTGCTCGAGGTGGTCGCAAGACAGCGCAGCGAATTCGGCGGCGAGTTGTGCGCCGCCCTGGTCGCTCAACTGCTCGGCATGCAGCTTGACCGGCAGCCCCAGCGCGCGAGCCGCCTCGAACACGCGCCGGGTCTGCGCGGGCGTGAAGCCGATGCGGTCGCAGAAGGCATCGACGGCGTCGATCAGGCCTTCAGCCTGCAGCGCCGGCAGCCAGCTACAAACGGCGGCAATGTAGTCGTCGGCACGGCCGTCGAACTCCGGCGGCACGGCGTGGGCGGCCAGGCAGGTGGTGCGCACGGTCAACGGCATCTCGCGGCCGAGTCGGCGCGCCGCACGCAAGCAGCGCGCCTCGTGCTCGGCCGACAAACCGTAGCCCGACTTGACTTCGAGCGTCGTTACCCCCTCGGTCATCAACGACCGCGCGCGCTGCTGCGCCTGGCTGAACAGGGTCAGATCATCGGCCGCACGCGTGGCCGCCACCGTCGAGCGGATGCCGCCGCCGGCGCGGGCGATGTCTTCGTAGCTCGCGCCTTCCAGGCGCAACTCGAACTCGCGCGCGCGCTGGCCGCCATAGACCAGGTGCGTGTGGCAATCGACGAGCCCGGGCGTGACCAGTGCGCCGCCCAGGTCGTGCTCGGCATCGATGCGAAGTTCCTGCGGCAACGCCGCCAGCTTGCCCACCCAGGCCACACGCTGGCCATCGAGAACCAGCGCGCCGCGGTCGATCAGGCCCCAGCCGCTGGGCCCCGCCAGGGTGGCCAGGCGGGCGTTGCGCCAAAGGCTCGCCATCGTCAGGATTCCAGCGGATTGGCAGCCAGCCACCAGCCGATCAACGCTGCCGGCCGCTGGCCGGCAGTGAAGACCAGTGACGAAGGCGCGGCATCGAACCAGAGCAGGGCGTAGGCGGGCACAGCGATATCGAGTGTGCCTGCCCGGCAGCGGCCCGAGACAGCGCTGAACAAGCCGCACTGCGCTGCGCCAGGTGCCCACGCCAATCCGTCGGTGGCAACCCGCATCCTGCCGCTGGCCTGGCGCAGCATCAGGTTCAGGTCGCACGTCGGGCCATCGAGCAGGTGGCAGGCGCTTGTGGCCTCGCCGTCGAATTGCAGCGGCGCGTCGCCGCGTTCGAGCCGGTGTGTCGCGTCGGCAACCGTCAGCTCGACGCCCCCACCTTTCAGCACAGTGAACCAGCGTTCGACCCCGGGATAGCTCGAGAACGGTCCGTCGGTCTCGATATCGGCCGCGCTGACGCGAACCTGCCAGTCGTCGCCGGCCGGCCAAGCCAGCAACTCACGGGTGAGCCCGCCGCCATTGCGCCAGCGCTGTGCCGGCACGTCGATGCTGCGCAGCAGTCGCGGCGTCATGGGCTGAAGCGCCCCTCGAGTTGGTAGCGCGAGCCTGGATGCACCAAGCGTGCCAGCGTCACCGGCCGACCTCGGCTGACGGTGCGGCGCACGACCACCAGGCACGGATCCGCCACGCCGATGCCGAGCAGTTGCGCCTCCTGCGCGGTGGGCGTGCTGGCGTCGATGGTGTACTGCGCCTGCCACAGCGGCGCCACCTCGAGCAGGTGCTGCGTCGGCGTGGTCTGGGTGAAGTCGACCAACAGGTAATCGGGCGCGCTGGCCGGGTTGACATAGCGGTCCTCGCATTGCAGCGGCACGCCGTCGTCGTGGTGGACGATCAGCGAGTGATAGACCGGCGCACCGGCCGCCAGGTCGAGCTGCTGCGCCAGCGCGGCCGTCGCGCGCTCTTCACGCGCCAGATGCACCTCGACGTGGTGGCGGTGGCCGCGGGCTTCAATCTCCTCGTGCAGGTCGCGGATCGTCAGGGTGGAGGAAACGCGGTGCAGTTGCGCGGCGAAGGTGCCCACACCCTGCACGCGGTCGACCATGCCCTCGGTCTGCAGCTCGCGCAGCGCGCGGGTGACGGTCATGCGGCTGACGCCGAACTGGGCCACCAGCTCAGCCTCGGAGGGCATCAGCTCGCCGGTGCGCCAGCGCCCCTGCGAGAGCCCGTTCTTGAGCGCCTGCTTGACCTGCGCGTAGGGGGCGGCGGGGCTGCTGCGGCCGCTGATCGTCGGCGACGGTTTCATGCGCCGAGTCTACTTGCGCATACCTGTATAGACAAGTTGGATTCCCGGCTTCCGACCTAGGGGAAGTACCCACTCTGACCTACTTGAGTATGGTTGTCTAGACAACTAAAGTCATGGCACTCACTCCGCCCAGCCGAGACCGCCCCATGACCGACCTCTCGTCCCTGCACCGCATCGCCCAGCCGCACCCGGTGCGCGCGCCGCGCGGCACCCAGCTTCACTGCAAGAACTGGCTGATCGAAGCCGCCTGGCGCATGCTGCAGAACAACCTCGACCCCGAGGTCGCCGAGAACCCGGATGCACTGGTGGTCTATGGTGGCATCGGCAAGGCCGCGCGCAACTGGGACTGTTACGAGGCGATCCTGAAGGCACTGCGTGCGCTGAACGAAGACGAGACGCTCCTGGTGCAATCGGGCAAGCCGGTCGGGGTGTTCCGCACCCATGCCGACGCGCCGCGTGTGCTGATCGCCAACTCCAACCTGGTGCCCAAGTGGGCGACCTGGGAGCACTTCCACGAACTCGACCGCAAGGGCCTGATGATGTACGGCCAGATGACCGCGGGCTCGTGGATCTACATCGGCAGCCAGGGCATCGTGCAGGGCACTTACGAGACTTTCGTCGAGGCTGGGCGCCAGCACTACGGCGGCAGTCCTGATCCCTGGGCCGGGCGCTGGATCCTGACCGCCGGCCTCGGCGGCATGGGCGG
>JANMSR010000213.1:0-1848 GCA_031389565.1 Burkholderiales bacterium | reverse complement strand
AGGCGCAGGCGCAGGCTTGCTATTCCCCGGGACGCCCGACTACCTCGAGTTGGTCGTCCCTGGCCACCGCGTAAGGATCGTGCCCTGTCGCCGACCGATGCCATCGGGATCGGAATCACCATGCGCATCAACGACATCCGGTCATCGGAGATCACGCCGCAAAGCGTCCACCAGGGCCGTCGCGACTGGCTCAGGTTCGCGGCGGCCGGTTCGATCGCCGGCCTTGCGGGAGCGCTCGCCGCCTGTGGGCGCGAGGCGGATGCGCCCGGTACCCGCCTTGGCCTGCGCAAGCTCACGAGCTTAAACAAGAGCACGCTCAGCAGCGCTGAGCCGCAGACGGCCTACAAGCATGTCACGTCGTACAACAACTACTACGAGTTCGGCACCGACAAGCGCGATCCGGCAATCTACGCCAGGCAGCTCAGGCTGCAACCCTGGACCGTCGTCGTCGATGGTGAAGTGGCCAAGCCGCGCAGCTTCGGCATCGAGGAGCTGCTGCAGTTGCCGCTCGAGGAGCGCATCTACCGCCTGCGCTGCGTCGAAGCCTGGTCGATGGTGGTGCCCTGGATCGGCTTCGAGTTCAACCAGCTCGCGCGGCTGGTCGAGCCCACGTCGAAGGCGAAGTACGTCGAGTTCGTCACCGCTGCGCAGCCGGACACCATGCCGGGGCTGCGCTCTTCGGTCTTGCCCTGGCCCTACACCGAGGGCCTGCGCATCGACGAGGCGATGCACCCGCTGACCATCCTTGCCGTGGGCTTGTATGGCGAAGTGCTGCCGAACCAGAACGGCGCGCCGGTCCGCCTCGTGGTGCCGTGGAAGTACGGCTTCAAGTCTGCGAAGGCTATCGTGCGCATCCGTTTCGTCGAGCGCCAGCCGCTGACGACCTGGGAGCGGTCTGCGCCCGGCGAGTACGGCTTCTATTCGAACGTCAATCCGAACGTCGACCATGTGCGCTGGGTGCAAAAGAAGGAGCGCCGTATTCCGGACCTGGTAGCGAACCGGCCGAGCCTGCTCTTCAACGGCTACGGCGAAAAGGTATCCGGCCTGTATGCGGGGCTCGATCTGCAGAAGTTCTACTGAACCATGAAGCTGGCGCTCAGATCCGTGCCGGTATTGAAGGCGCTGGCCTTCGTTCTGGCGCTCGTCCCGCTGGCCCAGCTCGGCCTGGGTGTCACGCTGTACCCTGATTGGCTCGGCGCCAACCCGGCCGAGTACATCACCCGCGCAACCGGCGACTGGACGCTGCGTTTTCTGCTGCTGACGCTGACCGTGTCGCCGCTGCGCAAGCTGTCGGGGTGGCACGCGCTGGCGCAGTTGCGGCGCATGCTGGGGCTGTTCGCCTTCTTCTACGCCACGCTGCATCTGTCGAGCTACCTGACGTTTGACCATGCGTTCGACGTGGCGGCGATCTTCAAGGACATCGTCAAACGACCGTTCATCACGGTCGGCTTCGCGGCGCTGCTGCTGATGGCGCCGCTGGCGATCACCTCGACCAACGCGATGGTCAAGCGCCTGGGCGCCAAACGCTGGCGCGCGCTGCACAAACTCGTGTACCTGATCGCGCCGCTCGGCGTGCTGCACTTCTGGTGGATGGTGAAGGCCGATCTCACCGAGCCGATGATCTATGCCGCAGTCGTCGCCCTGCTGCTCGGCGTCCGGCTTGCAGCAAGACTCGACGAGCGCCGTAGAATCGGCTGCGCAAGCGAACTCGCCTGATAACCACCGCTCGTGATGAATTTCCCCCCGTCAATTACGCATCGCCACGCCGGCGCGGAGCCACGCGCATGACGCGCGATTGGCTGCGCACGGTCGCCCGCGGCTTGGTGGGCGTTCTGTTGTTCGCGCAGA
>JANMSR010000187.1:0-2093 GCA_031389565.1 Burkholderiales bacterium | reverse complement strand
CGGGCCTACCCCAAGGCCGACTGGGCGCCGCGCGTATTTCGCGCCAAGACCACCTTCGAGGGTATGTCGCGCACCTCGGTCGAGGCCTATTTCCATTCGGTCTCGATCCTGCGCGCACCGATGCGCGCGCAACTGTTCAGCCCGCGCCTGCTGGCCGAACTCGGTGGCTATGACGCGCAAGACGTGTTCGAGCGCCACGCCGCCAACGCCGGCACCGACGACCCGCTGGCGCTGATCCAGTACCTCGACACCAAGACCTACCTGGTCGGCGACATCAACACCAAGGTCGACCGCGCCAGCATGGCCCATTCACTCGAAGTCCGCGAGCCGCTGATGGACCACAGGCTGGTCGAGTGGCTGGCCACGCTGCCCTCGTCGCTCAAGCTGCGCGGCAGCGAAGGCAAGCTGCTGCTGAAGAAAGCCATGGAGCCCAAGCTGCCCGACGATGTGCTGTACCGCCCGAAGATGGGTTTCTCGGTGCCGCTGGCGCGCTGGTTCCGTGGGCCGCTGAAGCAACGCGTGCGCGACGCGGTGCTCGGCGAGCGGCTGTCCGAGACCGGCTGGTTCAACCGGCGCTACCTTGAACACCTGGTCGATGCACACCAGGCCGGCACACGCGACTACAGTGCGCCGCTGTGGACGCTGCTGATGTACGAGGCCTTCCTGCGCAATGGCGTCGATGGTGGAGTGCCCACGTCCAGCGGGGCGTCGCACGAGCAGCGCGAAGCGGCCTTGCAGTGATGGCCCTGCGCATCCTCCACGTCCTCGACCACTCCACGCCGCTGCACAGCGGTTATACGTTCCGGACACTGTCGATCCTCGCCGAGCAGCGCCGCCTCGGTTGGGAGACCTTCCATCTCACCAGCCCCAAGCACACGGCCGGCTTCGCGACGGAGGAGGAGGTCGACGGCTGGCATTTCTTTCGCACGCCGGGCGCGGCGGTCAGCGGCTCGCGCATCCCCAGCATGGCCGAGCTCGACCTGATGCGCGACCTCGAAAGCCGCCTGCAAACCGTTGTCGAACAGGTGCACCCACACATCCTGCATGTGCATTCACCGGTACTCAACGCGCTGCCTGCACTGTGGCTGCGGCGGCGGCTGAACCTGCCGGTGGTCTATGAAATGCGCGCCTCCTGGGAGGACGCGGCGGTCGATCACGGCACGACCAAGGAGGGCAGCCTGCGCTACAAGCTGTCGCGTGCCATCGAGACGTTCGCGCTGCGCCGCGCCGACCAGGTGACCACCATCTGCGAAGGCTTGCGCAGCGACATCGCCGTGCGTGGCATTGCCGACGACAAGATCACCGTGATCCCCAATGCGGTCGATGTCGCCAGCTTTCGCTTCGGTGTCGACCCCGACCCGGCCCTGCAACAGCGGCTGGACCTGCAAGGTGCGACCGTGCTCGGCTTCGCCGGCTCCTTTTATCACTACGAGGGACTGCACCTGCTAGTCGAGGCGGTGCGCCGGATGCGGCCGCGGCACGCGCAATTGCGGCTACTGCTGGTCGGCGGCGGGCCGCAGGAGGGCGCCCTGAAGGCGCAGGTAGCGCAAGCCGGGCTCGGCGACTGCGTCACCTTCACCGGCCGCGTGCCGCATGCCGAGGTGCAGCGCTACTACGAACTCATCGACCTGCTGGCCTACCCGCGTCTGCCGAGCCGACTGACCGACCTGGTCACGCCGCTCAAGCCGCTCGAGGCGATGGCCCAGGGCCGCATCTTCGTGGCCAGCGATGTGGGCGGCCACCGCGAGCTGATCCGTCACGGCCAGACGGGCTTCCTGTGCCCGGCCGGCGATGTCGGCGCGCTCGAAGCCGCAATCGAGGATGTACTCGCGCGCCGCGCCGAGTGGCCGGCCGTGCGTGCGCAAGCGCGGCGCTTCGTCGAGCAGGAGCGCACCTGGGCCAACAGCGTGGCGCGCTATGCCGGTGTCTATCAGCGTGCCCTGCAGGCCCGCGGCCAGCCCATGCCGGCAGCGGCCTGAGATGTTGACAACCCCAAGCTCGCTGCGCTCGCGGCCCCCGAGGGGCGTTCAGGCCGCTTGGGAGCGGCCCGGCGCGGCCTGAGCCATGTGCGGCATCCACGGCCTCATCCACTT
>JANMSR010000176.1:0-2157 GCA_031389565.1 Burkholderiales bacterium | reverse complement strand
AGTTCGGCATCCGTGGACTGCGCCCCCCCCGCCCATCTGTGTTGCCGGGCGGGGCCCAGGCGTGCGCGCGGCGGGGTGCCGGGCCGGCCCCAGATTACGTCAGATTGCCGCGCAAGCCAAGCCGCGGGCGGGCCGCGTCAGGCGCGCAGCAGCGCCGCCCCGAGCGGCGAGTTGAATGCAACGAACGCCGCGACGTTGAGCACGACCGTGCCCCAGAACGCCGCGCGAAACGACGCCTTGCTCGACTTGTGCCGCAGCACCTGCTGGGCCACGATCGCGCCCGGCCAGCCGCCCAGGAGCCCCAGGCCCAGCAGCGTGCCTTCTGAAATGCGCCAGCGCCCCTGCGCCGCGGCCGACTTGTCCAACGCATAGGCCAGGAAACACGCGATGCTCGCCAGCAGGTAGGCCACGGCAAGCACGCCCGGCACCCGCCAGACCACCGCCACGCCCAGGACCACCAGCAGGAAGGCTGGAATGGCAAACAGGCTCGCCGTGCCCCACTGCGCCGGCGAAGCCTGCGCCCGCGCCTTGGTCGGCCGAGCCGCGCGGATCAGCGCCACATTCTTCGCCCGCTTCTTGCCCTGCGGCCCCAGCTCGACTTCGAATGAAAGCGCCTGGTTCAACTGCGGCCGCCCGCCGCGCGCCGGCAACGCCTTGATGTGGACGAAGATCTCGTCACCGCCCTTCACAGGCTGGATGAACCCAAAGCCGCGCTCATCGTTCCAGGATTTCAGGAAGCCTTCGAAGCGCATCGTGCTTGCTTGCGTGTTCAATCCCGACATAGACCGATGGGCCAAAACGTAGCTACGGTCTGCCTGCCCGAACGGCTTGGTATGTCAGGCATCCTCGTCGCGGCGCTCACTCGGCTTCACAATTTCGCCAACCATCTTTGCAACGAGGAAAACCGCAACGATTGGAAGCGCAACCGACAGCCCAAGGAAAAACCAAAACACTGCCTCATCGCTCTCGAAGAAGCCGCCCTTCCACGCAATGAGTACGACCACGGCCATGGCGATCCACTGCAGCGGAGAACCAATGCCTCGCAGGACCCTGACAAGTAGTGCGCGCGGTTCTCGATCCGCGTTGTCTCGCACGTAAGATCGATTGCGGCCCTTGGCCCACAAACCCCACGCGAGACCCAGCCCCGCCACGCACAGCCAGAAGTAAGTGGCGTCCAAGCGCGATTGACCTATCGTCTTGCTAGAGCCGAACGCACCAGCCTGCCAGTGTCGGTCGGGTCCAAGCCGTCAGTATCGATCGTTCGAGCGCATATAAAAGGACGCGCAAGCATTGCATTGAGGCTTCGTTTGTTGGTGCTGGCCGACACGATGGACACTAGGTATCCTGGTCACGGGAGCGCTGGCCGCCACTGAATTTTGTGCCGCCCGCACGCGCTGCACTGGCGTGGCGGCAGGACAGCCACAGCAGGAAGCAAAAGTTGAGAACGATCGGAACTTGATAAGCAACAAAGCGCGGCAAGAGTCCGCGAGTATCGCCTGCTGTGTAGCCCATCCACTCTGCGGCGTACCACTGCACGTACCCACTGGCGATGGATGTAGGCAGAGTAGCAAGTGTCAGCAGCAAGCCAAGAGCAAGTGCATTTCCTTCATGATGCCCCTTCAGCAGCGCGAATTCATAGCGCGCGTACACGATCTCGACAACAAGCAGATACGAAAGTGGTTTCCAGTTTCTGCGCAGGTCAAGCAGGGTGAGTTGCATGACGCCAATGAATAGCGCTTATCTGACGCCGCGGCGATGCGGATCGAAGGCACGGTGGTGCATGGCGTTGGATAAGCCTCGGTGGACTGAACCGCCGCGCCGGCGGTGGAGCGGCCAGTGTATGTGTCAGCGGCGGGTGCGGGCAATGCCCAAGTGTGCCGCATCGAACTGCGGGGTGACGCCGAGGTCGCACGACAGCGACGAAGGTGGTGCGGGGTTGTGGCGACCGCAACGCGGCACCCAGCCGAGGCGCAGGCGGCTGGGTGGATTCGCGCCTCTGCGGCGCCGAGCAGCGCAGCCGGAGCGGGCGGGTGCGCAGCACCTGAGCTCGCACTGTTTGAGCGGGCGTACTCGGCCGCGAGTTTGCGAGCTCACCCGCGAAGGCGAGCAGCACAGGGGAGCCTGAGCGAAGCGAAGGCCGCCGCAGTGAAGCGAAGC
>JANMSR010000170.1:0-10557 GCA_031389565.1 Burkholderiales bacterium | reverse complement strand
CCAACTCGCCCTCGACGAACTCGCGCTTGATCTCCAAGCCGACGACGAAGAAGAACACCGCCATCCACAAGTCGTTGACCCACACCAGCAGCGGCTTTTCCAGCACCAGGGTCTTGCCGATAACGAGTTCACCCGGCGTTTGAAGGAACGCCTCGTACCAGGCCGCGAGCGGCGAGTTACTGACGATCAGCGCCGCCAGCGCAGCAAGGCCCAGCACGATGCCACCGGCGGATTCGTGTGCAAAGAAGCGCATGAACGCAGTGGGAATCGGCGCGCGGGGTTGAGACATCGGTCGGTTCCAGGTTGTGGCAGGCGCCGATCTTGCCGCGACAAATTTTTGCCGTGGCGAGACGTGCGGGAATGCCGCAGCATGGGTCTGCGTACACCTCACAGCAACTGCCCGTCAACCCGGCCGCCACCGGCCACTAATACCAGGAGTGCACCATGCCGTTCTCGCAGCGCCACACAACACCCCACATCGTCGCCACACTCGCCGGCATCGCGTTGCTCGGCGTTGCCGGCGGCGCTTTCGCGCGCGACGACCTCGAGGCCCGGCTCAAGGGTTTCAACGAAGTGCCCGCCGTTTCTACAGCGGCCACCGGGCGATTCAAGGCCAGCGTCGACAAGGCGTCCAACACCATCCGCTACGAGTTGTCCTACAGCGGCCTCGAGGGCGACGTGCGCCAGTCCCACATCCATATCGGCCAGCGCGGCGTCAATGGCGGCATCACACTCTGGCTGTGCCAGACCGCGACGAATCCCTCGCCAACGCCGGCGACCACCCCGGGGTGCCCGCAATCCGGGACCGTCAATGGCGTTTTGTCAGCCACCGACGTGATCGGTCCCACCGGCCAGGGCATAGCCGCGACAGAGATCGCCGAAGTGCTGGCGGCCATCCGTGCCGGAGTGGCCTACGTCAATGTGCACTCGTCGAAATTCCCCGGCGGCGAGATTCGCGGCCAGTTGCGCGACGACGATTGAGACTCGGTGCCCGGGCTACAGAGCGCGGGCGTCGAAGGTGTTGCACTGCGCCACGCTGCCCGAGTCCAGCCCGCGCCGGAACCAGGTCTGGCGTTGCTGGCTGCTGCCGTGGGTGAAGCTCTCGGGCACTACCGTGCCCTGCGACTTGCGTTGCAGCATGTCGTCGCCGATCTGCGCCGCGGCATTCATCGCCTCGGCGATGTCGCCGCGGTCGAGCCAACCCTTGCCCTTTTGCGAGTGATGGGTCCAGACGCCGGCAAAACAGTCGGCCTGCAACTCCACCTGAACCGACAGCGCGTTCATCTGCGTCTGCGACACGCGACCGCGCATGCCGTCGACCTTGGCGGTGACGCCGAGCAGGTTCTGCACATGGTGGCCGACCTTGTGCGCGATCACGTAGGCCTGCGCAAAGTCGCCCGGTGAGCCCAGGCGCGAGCGCAGGGTGTCGAAGAAGCCGAGGTCGATGTAGACCTTCTGGTCGCCGGGGCAGTAGAACGGCCCCATTGCCGACTGGCCGGTGCCGCAGGCGGTGCCCACCGCGCCGCGGAACAGCACCAGCTTGGGCTCGCGGTAGGCCACGCCGCCGGTCTTCATCACCGTGCCCCACACGTCTTCGGTATCTGCCAGCACGGTGGCCACGAAGGCGGCCGCTGCGTCGTTGGCCGGCGGCCGCTGCGCCGGCGCCTGTTGCGACGCGGGGGCCTGCACGCCACCGCCACCGCCGTCGAGGATGCCGAGCAGGGTCAGCGGGTTGATGCCGAAGATCCAGCCGCCGACCAGGGCGATGACGATCGAGCCCAGGCCGATACCGCGCCCGCCGCCGAGGCGAAAACCACCCCCGCCACCACCCTCCTCGCGCCGGTCCTCGACGTTGTCGCTCTGGCGCTGGCCTTCCCACTTCATGGCGAGGTCTCCCGGTGATCAGGTCTTGGGCAAGGTGACGCCGCGTTGTCCCTGGTACTTGCCGCCGCGGTCCTTGTACGAGGTCTCGCAGACCTCGTCGCTCTCGAAGAACAACACCTGGGCGCAGCCCTCGCCAGCGTAGATCTTGGCCGGCAGCGGGGTCGTGTTGCTGAACTCGAGCGTGACGTAGCCTTCCCACTCGGGCTCGAGCGGCGTCACGTTGACGATGATGCCGCAGCGTGCGTAGGTGCTCTTGCCCAGGCAGATCGTCAGCACGTTGCGCGGGATGCGGAAGTATTCGAGCGTGCGTGCCAGAACGAAGCTGTTGGGGGGGATCACGCAGACATCGGCGTTGATGTCGACGAAGCTCTTCTCGTCGAAGTTCTTCGGGTCGACCACGGTCGAGTAGATATTGGTGAAGACCTTGAACTCGGGCGCGCAGCGGATGTCGTAGCCGTAGCTCGAGGTGCCATAGCTGACGATGCGCTGGCCAGCGGTGTCCTGTCGCACCTGGCCGGGCTCGAACGGTTCGATCATGCCGTGCTCGGCGGCCATGCGGCGGATCCACTTGTCGCTCTTGATGGTCATGCCACCATTGTAGGCAAGGCATCACAAGCGCTGCCGCTTTTGCCGCGCTAACATGCCTTCACGTTGCCTGCTGGGAGAACGCCATGAGCGCAGCCACCGACCTGCTGGTCAAGTACGCCGCCTACCACCGCGACCGCCGCAACATCGCCACCCACTTCGTCGGTGTGCCGATGTTGGTGTTCGCCGTCGGCGCGCTGCTGGCGCGGCCGAGCGTCGAGGTCGTGGGTTGGCCGATCACGCCGGCCGCTGTCGCCTGGGGCCTGACCACGCTTTGGTACCTGACGCGCGGCAATCTGGCGTTGGGTCTGGCGGTGAGCCTGACCAACCTGGCGCTGATCCTGGCCGCCCTGCCGCTGGGCCTGCAGGGCACCGCAGTGTGGCTGGCCTGGAGCCTGGGCCTGTTCTTCGCCGGCTGGCTGATCCAGTTCGTCGGCCACTACTACGAGGGCAAGAAGCCGGCCTTCGTCGACGACCTGCGCGGCCTGCTGGTCGGCCCGATGTTCGTCACCGCCGAAGCGCTGTTCGCGCTCGGCTGGGGCAAGCCGCTGCTGGCCGAGATCGAAACCCGCGTCGGCCCGACCATCCTGCGCGACCTGCACGCGCCGGCGGCGCGCTGACGGGGACTACGCAGTCACCACGTGCACGGGCGGCCGTTCGGGCTCCGGCTCGGCATCGAAGCGGTCGAAGCCGCAGTAGCAAATGAAGTGGCGCTGGCTGGCGCGGCCGAACAGGGTCATGCCGAGCCTCACCGCCAGCTCGTAGCCCATCTGCGTGACGCCGTTGCGCGAGATCACGATCGGCACGCCGAGCTGGGCCGATTTCATCACCATCTCGCTGGTCAGGCGGCCGGTGGTGTAGAACACCTTGTCGGCGCCCTGGCCGAGCGGGCCGTCGCCGTGCAGCCACATCCAGCCGGCAATGGTGTCGATGGCGTTGTGGCGACCGACGTCCTCGACGAAGGTCAGCATCTCGCTGCCGCGGAACAGGGCGCAGCCGTGCACCGAACCGGCGCGGCGGTGCACGCTGTCGGTCCTGCGCATCGCGTCGTTGAGGGTGTGCAGTGTCGACTGGTGGATGCGCGCGGCGGCGGCCGACGGCAGGCGCGCGGCGTCGAGTTCGTCCATCAGGTGGCCGAACATCGTGCCCTGGCCACAGCCGGTGGTGACAATGCGGCGCGAGGTGCGCGATTCGATGGTCAGGCTGGCTCCGTGGCGGGTCTTGACCGCGGCGGCCTCGACCTCCCAGTCGACGGTGATCGAATCGACGTCGTCGAGCGTATCGACCAGCCGCTGGTTGCGCAGGTAGCCCAGGGCCAGCAACTCGGGCGCAGCGCCGAGCGTCATCAGCGTGACCACCTCGCGCTTGTCGACGAACAGCGTCAGCGGCCTCTCGGCAGGGATCTGGATCGTGCGGTGTAGGCCGAACTCGTCGAGCACCTCGACCTCGCGCGTCAGCGGCGCGCGGGCTTGCGTGAGGTGCGGCAGCCACCGCGGGGTGCGATTTTCAGGCAGGGGCAACATGCGTTCGGTCGATGCAGGGGCGTCTGGTGAACGCCACTGCCGACGTTATAACCGCCGCGCCCTCAGGTCTTCTTGGCAGGGGCTTTGGCAGCGGCGGGCGCAGGCGCGGGTGCGGGTGCCGGCGCAGCAGCGGTGGCCGTGGCCGCCGGCGGCGGGAACACAAAGGCCCCCGGGTCTGCACACGGCGGCGTAGCGGTGGCGGGCTTGGCTTCCTTGCCGGCCTTCTTGACGTCGCCTTGGTAGCGCAGGGCCACGCGGTCCATCGAGCGGCACAACTGGAAGTCGGCCAGCTTGTTGCCGTGCGCGGTTTTGGCCGCGGCTTCTGCGGCCTTGGCCTTGGCTTCGTCGGTCAGCGCCGGCGGCGGCAGCTTGGCCAGCGCCAGGTGGGTGCCCAGAAGCAGCAGGGACAGGGTGACGATGCGCTTCATGTGCCCTCCTCAGGTTTGACCCGCCAGCGGCGGCGCCGCTTCAGGCGAACGCTGCGCCGCAATCTTGCCGGCGCGGATATCGTCGGCCCACAGCTCGTGATGCTCGCGCGCCCAGCCCTCGTCGACATAGCCGGTGCGCATGGCGCTATACGCCCCCTTCATGCCCAGCGTACCGATGTAGATGTGGCCGAGGAACAGCGCCGTCATCAGCAGCGCCGCGATGCCGTGGATCATGTTGGCGATCTGCATGTCACCACGCAGGTAGGCCATGCCGGGCACCAACTGGTCGAGCACCAGGCCCGAGCCGACCACAACCAGTCCGGACAGGAACACGCCAGCCCAGAAAACCACCTTTTCACCGGCGTTGAAGCGGTGCGAGGGCACCTCATGGCTGCCGAGCAGCCCGCCGCCCTTGGCCAACCAGGCCAGGTCTTCCTTGCGCGGCCGGTTGTCGCGCACGAAGGTCACGATCACCACCAGCAGCGAAACCGCGAACAGCGGCCCGGCAAAGTTGTGCGCGGTCTTGAGCCCATAGGTCAGCCAGCCGAACAGCGTGCCGCCGATCACCGGCAGCAGGACGAACTTGCCAAAGGCCATCACCAAGCCTGACACCGCCAGAACGACAAAGGCGATGGCATTGCTCCAGTGCGCGGCACGTTCGAAGGGTGTGAAGCGTTCGATCTTGCGTCCGGTATCGGGCAGGTGACCACCGAGCGCGCCCTTGCGCCAGTAAAATAGCGCGATGGCCAGCGCCACAATCGAGATCAGCGCGCCGCCGTAGGGAATGATCCACTGGTTGCGCACCTGCCGCCAGGCTTCGCCGGCGCTGGCCAGGCGTGAGCCGGGGTACTGAACGAAGGGCTGAATGAGCATGCCCATCTCGGCGCCGGGCAGGCTGGAATAGCCCGGCTTGTCGCCGGAGTCGCGCACGCTGCGCCAGAAAGGCGCGTTGTTGCCGGGCTGGCTCTTGCCGCGCTGGGCGTTGTTTTCGTCGGCCTTGGGCTCAGTCGGCGCGATAAAGTTGGCCGGCGCCGTTTTCTCAGGCGCAACCACCGGCTTGGCAGCCTCGGCCGGTGCCGCCGCCTGGGCTTGCAGCGCCAGCGGCACGGCCAGCGCGGCCGCGGTCAAAAGCACTCGCATCCAGCCTTGCATGGTGGTCACTCCCGACACGCTCATGGCGTCTTGGTCGGCGCCGCGGCCGCTGACGTTGTGGGCACAGCCGCGGCAACGCGCGAGTACTCGTTCTGGCCCTGCGCGCGGATGCGCATCTGGGCTTCCCAAGCGGCCTGGTCGCCGCCCTTCCAGCCCTCGGCCGCGTAGGTGTTTTGCGCAGACTCCCAGGCCTTGGCGTCGGTCTTCTTGGTGGTGGCAGTTTGCGCCGTCTCACCGCAACCGGCCACGGCCAGCGCCATCATCGCTATCGACGCCATCCCGCTCGCGCTGCGCATCATGACTTGGTGCCTTGCGTCGGCTTGCCGTAGGCGGTGCCCCAGCCCCAGACTTCGCTGCCCTTGCCACGCTGTAACACCCGGGTGCGGAAGATGTCGGCCACCACGTCGCCGTCGCCACCGAGCAGGGCCTTGGTCGCGCACATCTCGGCGCACGCCGGCAGCTTGCCTTCGGACAGGCGGTTGCGGCCGTATTTCTCCATCTCGGCATCGCTGCCGTTGGCCTCGGGCCCGCCGGCGCAGAAGGTGCACTTGTCCATCTTGCCGCGCAAGCCGAAGGTGCCATTGGTCGGAAACTGCGGCGCGCCGAACGGGCAGGCGTAGGAGCAGTAGCCGCAGCCGATGCAGATGTCCTTGTCGTGCAGCACCACGCCTTCGTCGGTGCGGTAGAAGCAGTCGACCGGGCAGACCGCGATGCACGGCGCGTCACTGCAATGCATGCACGCCACCGAGATGCTTTTCTCGCCTGGCACGCCGTCGTTGAGCGTGACCACGCGGCGCCGGTTCACGCCCCAGGGCACGTCGTGTTCGGCCTTGCAGGCGGTGACGCAGCCGTTGCATTCGATGCAGCGCTCGGCGTCGCAGATGAATTTCATTCGGGCCATGTGATGGTCTCCTTGAGCCTTATGCCGTGGCGCGTTCGATCTGGCAAACCGTGGTCTTGCTCTCTTGCATCATCGTCACGCTGTCGTAGCCATAGGTCGTGGCGGTGTTGACCGACTCGCCGCGCACCACCGGGGCTGCGCCCTGTGGGTAATACGGCGCCAGGTCGACGCCGCCCCAGCGGCCGGCAAAGTGGAACGGCAGGAACACCGTCTCGGCATCGACGCGCTCGGTCACCAGCGCCTTCACGCGCAAGCCCTTGAACTCGGGCACCGCGGCCATCGGCGGCGTCTTGACCCAGACGTACTCGCCGTTGCGGATGCCGCGGTCGTTGGCGGCCTTCGGGTTGATCTCGACGAACATGTCCTGCTGCAACTCGGCCAGCCAGGGGTTGGAGCGTGTTTCGTCGCCGCCGCCCTCGAACTCGACCAGGCGGCCGCTGGTCATGATCAGCGGGAAGGTCTTGCCGATGTCCTTGTTCTTGTCCTGCACGCTCTTGTACAGCGTGGGCAGGCGCCAGAAGGCCTTCTTGTCGTCGTGCGTCGGGTACTTGGCCACCAACTCGGGGCGGGTGCTGTACAGCGGCTCGCGGTGCTGCGGGACCGGGTCCGGGAAGTTCCAGACCACCGCACGCGCCTTGGCGTTGCCGAACGGGTGGCAACCGTGGTTGACCATCGCCACGCGGATGATGCCGCCCGACGGGTCGGTCTTCCAGTTCTTGCCTTCGGCGGCCTTCTTTTCGGCGTCGCTGAGTTCATCCCACCAGCCGAGCTTTTTCAGCAGCAGGTGGTCGAACTCGGGGTAGCCCGTGGTCAGGTCGGCGCCCTTGCTGTGCGAGCCGTCGCCCGCGAGCAGGGACACGCCATCGCGCTCGACACCGAAATTGGCGCGGAAGTTGCCGCCACCGTCCATCACATGCTTGCTGGTGTCGTACAGGTTCGGGCTGCCCGGGTGCTTCATCTCGGGCGTGCCGTAGCACGGCCACGGCAGGCCGAAGTAATCGCCGTCGAGCTTGTAGCCGGTCTCCTTGTCGATGCCGCCCTTGGCCTTCAAGGTCCGCACGTCGAAGACGTTCATGTTGCGCATGTGCGCCTTCAGCCGCTCAGGGCTTTGGCCGCTGTAGCCGATGGTCCAGACGCTCTTGTTGATTTCGCGCAGGATGTCTTCGGGCACCGGCTCGTCGTTGCCCTTGACCTTCTGGAACTTGTAGTTCTTGGTCAGCTCCTTGTCGAAGCCGAGCTTTTGCGCCAACTGGTACATGATCATGTGGTCGCTGCGGCTCTCCCACAGCGGGTCGATAACCTGCTCGCGCCACTGCAGCGAGCGATTGCTCGCGGTGGCCGAGCCGCTGGTCTCGAACTGGGTGCACGCCGGCAGCAGGTAGACCGCCTGGTTCGGGTTCTTGTCTTCGGGCTTGCCGGGCATCGCAGCCATCGCCGCGGTGGCACTCGGGAACGGATCGATCACGACCAGCAGGTCGAGCTTGTCCATCGCTTTCTTCATCTCCAGACCGCGGGTCTGCGAGTTCGGCGCGTGGCCCCAGAAGAACATCCCGCGCAGGTTGCTGTCCTGGTCGATCAGTTCGTTCTTTTCGAGCACGCCGTCGATCCAGCGCGATACGGTCATGCCGGGCTTGGTCATCATGCCCGGCGCGTACTGCTTCTTGATCCACTCGAAGTCCACACCCCAGGCGTTGGCAAAATGCTTGAACGAGCCTTCGGCCACACCGTAGTAGCCGGGCAGCGAGTCGGGGTTGGGGCCGACATCGGTGGCGCCCTGCACGTTGTCGTGGCCGCGGAAGATGTTCGCGCCGCCGCCCGAGGTGCCGATGTTGCCGAGTGCGAGCTGCAGGATGCACGAGGCGCGCACCATCGCGTTGCCGATGGTGTGCTGGGTCTGGCCCATGCACCAGACGATGGTGCTGGGGCGGTTCTCGGCCATCGTCTTGGCGACCTTCAGGCAGGTGGCTTCATCGACACCGCATGCCTCCAGCACCTTGTCGGGTGTCCACTTGGCGAGCACGTCTTCGCGCACTTTTTCCATGCCGTAGACACGGTCCTCGAGGTACTTCTTGTCTTCCCAGCCGTTCTTGAACACGTGATACAGCACGCCGAACAGGAACGGGATGTCGGAGCCCGAACGGATGCGCACGTAGTCATCGGCTTTCGCGGCCGTTCGCGTGAACCGCGGGTCGACCACGATCATCTTGCAGCCGTTCTCCTTGGCATGCAGCATGTGCAACATCGACACCGGGTGCGCTTCCGCCGCATTCGAGCCGATATACATCGCCGCCTTGGCGTTCTGCATGTCGTTGTAGCTGTTGGTCATCGCGCCGTAGCCCCACGTGTTCGCGACGCCCGCGACGGTGGTGGAGTGGCAGATGCGCGCCTGGTGGTCGGTGTTGTTGCTGCCCCAGAGGCTCATCCACTTGCGCAGCAGGTAGGCCTGCTCGTTGTTGTGCTTGGACGAGCCGACGACGAAGATCGAGTCGGGGCCGCTCTGCTTGCGCAGATCGAGCATCTTGGCGCTGATCTCGGTGAGCGCCTGGTCCCAACTGATCTTGACGTACTTGGTGCCCTCCAGCTTCATCGGCGCACGCAGGCGGAACTCGCCGTGGCCGTTCTCGCGCACCGCCGCGCCCTTGGCGCAATGCGCGCCGAGGTTGATCGGCGAATCGAACACCGGCTCCTGGCGCGTCCAGACGCCGTTTTCGACCACCGCGTCGATGGCGCAGCCGACCGAGCAATGGCCACAGACGGTGCGCTTGACGACGAGCTTCTTCGCGCCGTCGGCCGCCTTGGCACCTTCGGCCGCCTGGGCCTTCTTCACCAGCACCAACTGCGACACGGCCATGCCGGCGCCGACACCCAGGCCCGAGCGGCGCAGGAAGGCGCGGCGGTCCATCGTCGGGATCGCGCGGCCGAGGCCCCGCGACAAACCGGAGACCAGCGCGGAGGACATCGCGCCGGCGGTGGCTGCGGACTTGCGTGTGAGCAACATGAAAGCTCCTCGAAGCGGAATCGAATCGGGTCGGGCGCCGGGCGCGCGACGCTCAGACGCGGGTGGTCTGGTAGTAGTGCAGCACGTGCTGCGTCTCCTGATAACCGCCACCCTTCTCGGGCGCGGCGCGCAGCGGCGCGGCAGCGACGACGTCGCCCTGGCGCATGAGCGGCAAGGCCGCCGCCGCGGCGGCCAGCGCTCCCACCGTACCGCCGGCGGCAAACACGCGGCGGCGGCTCAAGGACGGTGTGTCGGCTTGGTCTGTACGCTTCATCGCAAACCTCCTGGGGGCGGACCCCGACAACGCTCGCAGCACAACCTATGCACCACGATGCATGACTGCGATTACCCACTGACCGCCCCGCAGCATCAATCGGGGGCAGCCCCTATCGACAGCGACAATTTGTCGCTGACGTTGGCTTCCTACAATCGGCCACCAACATGAGCCCCGCCACTACTCCCTCGGACCACCCCGAAGCGCGCTGGCCGCTGGCCTCGGTGCTGGTGGTCGACGACGAGCCGGGGATGCGCCACTTCCTCGAGAAGACGCTGGCCCCGCGGGTCGGCCAGGTGATGGCTGCCGAGAGCGCGGAGCAGGCCGATGGATTGGTTCGGCGCCACCGTTTCGATCTGCTGATCCTCGACATTTCGCTGCCCGGCCAAAGCGGCATCGAGTGGTTGAAGACGCTGCGCGCCCGCGGCCTGCTCGGCGAAGTCGTCCTGATCACGGCCTTCGCCGACCTCGACACGGCGATCGAAGCGCTGCGCGCGGGGGCCAGCGACTTCATCCTCAAGCCCTTTCGCGTCACGCAAATCCTCAACGCCGTGCGCCACGGCCTGGACCGTGCCCTGCTGAAGCGCGAAAACTGGGTCCTGCGGCGCACCCTGCTGCAGCGCACGCCGGCGGCTGACGGGCTGGTCGGCTCGTCACTGGCGATCAAAGGCCTTCAGGCTGCCATCCAGCGCGTGGCTGCGGTGGCCAGCACTGTGCTGCTGACCTTTGATCGCCAACGACGAGCCGATCAGCCCGTCGGCCGGCGGTGTTCGCTGCCGCAGCGTTCGCCGCAGAACCCAGTTTTCGCGCTT
>JANMSR010000120.1:0-6196 GCA_031389565.1 Burkholderiales bacterium | reverse complement strand
TGGCGGGCGCGGGGACGAAGTTCGGGTCGTGCATCAGCCAAGCCTACTCGCGGTCTCATGAGGCGCGTGGTGCTGCGCTGCACAATAGATAGGGTTGAATTCCTCGATCGACTGTTGAGATGGCCTTGTCAGTTGCGAAGTGTTTGTCGTGGTGGAAGCGCTTTGGCAGGTGGACATGGGCCGCACTGCTGTTCACGGTCGTGCTCTGCGTGGCCTGGATCGTGGTCGACGAGGTGCAAACCTCGCGCCGGCAGGCGGCCTGGCTGAGCGGCCTGGTACCCGATCTGCACTACGAGGTGAAACCGGGCCCCAGCCCGGCGATCCGGTTCCCGGGCGTCGGGCCGTTCGACGAGCGACTCGGCTATCACCGGCTGCCCGAACTGATGCAACGCCTGGGCGGCCAGGGCTACGCCGTCTCCGCCCAGGCGCGCATGTCGACCAAGATGATCGAGTACGTCGACGAGGGCCTGTACGCAACCTACCGCGAGAAAACGCAGGCCGGGCTGGAGTTGCAAGACTGCCGTGGGCAGCCGCTGGCTGTGGCGCGCTACCCCGAGCGCACCTACGAACGCTTCGAGTCGGTGCCCTCACTGCTGGTCGATTCGCTGCTCTTCATCGAAAACCGGGAACTGCTCGATCCGCGGTTCCCCATGCGCAACCCGGCCATTGAGTGGGACCGCTTCAGCAAGGCGGTGGCCGACCGGGCACTGCGCCGGCTCGACGAGTCGCACGCCGCAGCGGGCGGCAGCACACTTGCCACGCAGATCGAGAAGTACCGCCACTCGCCCGAGGGTCGCACCGACACGGCCAAGGAGAAGCTGCGCCAGATAGCCTCGGCCTCGCTGCGCGCGTACCTCGATGGCGAGAACACACAGGCGCGGCGCCGGCAGATCGTCACCGACTATCTCAACACGGTGCCGCTGTCGGCCAGGGCCGGCTTCGGCGAGGTCAACGGCACCGGCGACGGCCTGTGGGCCTGGTACGGCCGCGACTTTGCCGAAGTGAACCAGCTACTTTCCACGCCCATCGCCGACGACGAGCCGATGCTGGCGCAGCGCCGTGCGCTCGCGTTCAAGCAGGCGCTGATTCCACGGCAGGCGCTGGCCTTCAAGCAGGCGCTCTCGCTGCTGGTCGCGCAGCGCCGACCCTCTTACTACCTGGCCGAAGGCGAGCCCATGCTGCGCCAGTTGACCGACAGCTACCTGCGCGTGATGGCCGATGCCGGCGTTATCACGCCGACCTTGCGCGACGCCGCGCTGCCCCTGGCGCTGAAGCTGCAAACCCAGTTCGCCGTCGCGCGGCCGGCCTCCTTCGTCGAGCGCAAGGCGGCGAATGCGGTGCGTGGCAAGCTGCAATCGCTGCTCGCGGTGCCCCGCGCGTACGACCTCGACCGCCTCGACCTCGCGGTGGCGACCCCGCTGGACGGCGGGCTGCAGCGCGCCGCCACTGCGCTGTTGCGCGGCCTGCGCAATCCGCAGGCCGCGCGCGCCGCCGGCTTGTACGGCTTTCGGCTGCTGAAGGCGGGCGACGACAGCAGCAAGATCATCTTCAGCTTCACGCTCTTCGAGCGCGGCAAGCACAGCAACCTGTTGCGCGTGCAGACCGACAATTTCGACCAACCCTTCGACCTCAACGAGGGTGCGCGCCTGGACCTCGGCTCGACCGCCAAGCTGCGCACGCTCATCACCTACCAGGAGCTGGTGGCCGAGCTGCATCGGCGCTGGAGCGGCCTCTCACCCGAGCAGCTTGCCGCGTTGAAGATCAGCACCCGTGACCCGCTCGGCCGGTGGGCGCGCGACCATCTCGCGCGGGGCGGCGACGTGAGCCTCACGGCGATGCTCGGCGCGGCGATGGAACGCAGCTACTCCGCGAGCCCCTCCGAAGGCTTCTTCACCGGCGGCGGCCTGCACCACTTCGAGAACTTCGAGCCCGAGGACAACCGCCGCACGATGAGCGTGCGCGAGGCGCTCACGCGCTCGGTGAACCTGGTGTTCGTTCGCTTGATGCGCGACGTGGTGCACCACGTGATGGCGCGCAGCGAGGGCGAAAGCACCGCGCTGATCGACGACACGGCGAACCCGCGGCGCCAGCAGTACCTGGCGCGCTTCGCCGACAACGAAGGGCGCGAGTTTGTCGCGCGCTTTTATCGCAAGTACGCGGGCAAGCCGGCGCAAGAGGCCGAGGACCTGCTGGTGCGCAGCGCGCGGCCGACGCCGGCGCGCCTGGCCGCCGTGTATTACGGTCTCGAGCCCGGCGCAAGTGGGGACCGCCTGGGGGAGTTCATCGTGCGGCGCCTGCCCAACGCCGATCTCCCCGATGCGGCGCTGCAGGCGCTGCGCGACCGGTTCGGCCCGGGCCGCTGGTCGCTGGCCGACCGCGGTTTCCTGGCCGGCGTGCACCCGCTGGAGTTGTGGCTGGTGGCCTACCTGCGCGAACATTCCAGGGCCACGCTCGGCGAGGCGGTCGCGGCCAGCGCCCAGCAGCGGCAAGAGGTCTACCAGTGGCTGTTCAAGACGCGCCACAAGGACGCGCAGGACGCGCGCATCCGCAAGCTGATCGAGGAAGACGCGTTCGCCGAGATCCTGAAAGCGTGGCGGCGCCTGGGCTATCCCTTCGAATCGCTGACACCCTCCTACGCGAGCGCGCTAGGCGCATCGGGCGACCGGCCCGCGGCGCTGGCCGAGCTGATGGGCATCGTCGTCAACGGCGGCATGCGCCTGCCGGTGACGCGCGTGGCCTCGCTGCAGTTCGCGCGGGACACGCCGTACGAGACGCACCTGGCGTACCAGCCGACCCAGGCCGAGCGCGTGCTCCAGCCCGAGGTCGCCGACGTGGTGCGGCGTGCGCTGATCGGCGTGGTCGAAAACGGAACCGCCAAGCGGCTGAAGGGTGCGCTGGTGCGTCGCGACGGCAGCGTGGTGGAGATCGGCGGCAAGACGGGCACGGGCGACCACCGGTTCGACACCCACGGGCGTGGCGGCAGGCTCATCTCCTCTCGCGTCGTGAGCCGTTCGGCGACCCTGGTCTTCCTCATCGGCAAGCGCCACTTCGGCACGATGATGGCGTACGTGCGCGAGCCCTATGCGGCGAACTACAAATTCACCAGCGCCATGCCCACACAGTTGCTGAAGGTGTTGACGCCGGTCTTGCTGCCGCTGGTTGACGGCGGCGGCTGCAGCGCCGCGCCCGACGATCGGGAGCCGGGCGGAGCAAAACACAACTTGGCGCGCTGAAACCCTACGTTTGCAGATTGCTGCGCCCCGATGGCCCGCGTATCGTCGTCGCTCCGAACCCAAGGAGGCTGAAGTGGGCAAGCCACTTGAACTGACCGCAGCGGGCGACTTGATGAACCAGGGCGCCCCGAACTGGTCGCATTGCCGGTGGCGCTTGCTGGCCGAAGGCGACTCCTGGTTTTCGCTCGGCGCGCTGAACCCCTTGCAGAGCGCCAACCTGCTGCAATCGATGGAATTCTCATCGTTCACCGCTGCGGCACATTGCTCTTACCCCGGCGACACGCTGCGGCGCATGACCGCCTTTCGCAACGACCCCCGATTCGAGCAACTCCTGGCCGGCAACGTGTCCTGGCGCTGGGACGCCATCCTGCTGTCTGCGGGTGGCAACGACCTCATCGAGGCCACCGGCGCTGCGCCCGACAGCCCGCTGCACCAGCGACTGCTGCACACCGCAGCGCAATGGGGCCCGAGCGCGCTGGGTGCGGCGCGCTACCTCAACCCCGAAGGCTGGCAGACCTTCAGCAACTACTTCTGCGCCAACCTCGACGCGTTCGTCAAGTTGCGCGACCGCAAACACGGCCCCGACGGCAACATCGGCCGCCCGTTGTGCCTGCATACGTACGCCAACCCCATGCCGCGACCCAGCGGCGCGGGGCTGGGCCAGGGGCCCTGGTTGATGCCGTCGCTGCAGGCCTACGGCATCCCCGAGGCGGATTGGGCCGGGGTGGCGCGCAAGCTGCTCGGCCAGCTTGCCGACCTGATGCTGGCTTGTGCGGCAGACACTGCCCGCTACCCCGCGCTGCATGTCTTCGACACGCGCGCGTTGGAAATCGAACCCGCGCAACCGGGGTCCACCGGCATCAGCGGCGACTGGGTCAACGAGATCCACCTGACCCACGCAGGCTGCCGCAAGGTCGCGCTGCCCTGGTGCGCGCAAATCGAGCAAGTGATGGTTGCCAACCCCTGAGGCTGGAGCCGTCAGCCCAGCGGCAGGCCGCGCAGCGCGTGGGCCAACTCGGCGGCCTGCCAGATCGCGATGCGGTGCTCGGCAGCAAAGGGCTGCGCGTTGTCGCTGAGCGGGCCCAAGCCGATGTACAGCGCGTCGGGGGTGTCGGTGGCGTCACGCGCGGCCTGCAGGGCGCGCAAGACCTCCAGGCCGGTGCGGGCCGACTTCCAGCGCCGCGCACAGACCAGCATCCGGCGGCCCTGGCGCTCCAGTTCGAAGTCGACGCCAGCGGTCTTGCCGCGCTGCACCGTGTAGCCGTCGCGTCGGAAGGCCTGCTCGAGCAGCGCCGCGAATGCCGGCCAGGCCATCGTGGCCAGCGCCTGCTGTGTCTGGGCAATTCGCGCCGCGCTGGGCAGGTGCCACTGACGACGCGCCGCGACGGCCCCGACCACCGCGAAGGGCAGGCCCGACACTGCGCCGACCACGCGGAATTGATCGGGCAGCAGCGCGAAGCCCAGCAAGCCCAGCAGCAGCGCGATGCCGACACTGACCCACCACGGCGAGCGCAGCAGGATCGCGAACACGGAGTTCTTCGCCATCTGGAACTTCAAGCCGGTCTCCGGTGGGGGTAAGGGCAGGAGTGTGGCTGACCCGGTGCGCGCATCGGCGTGTGACGCGACACAGAGCGGAGATCGCAGCACAGTATGCAATGCATTTGCGATACACTTGTTGGCATGAAATCCGCAGCCATCCCCTCCATTCGTGTCGAGCCCGATCTGCGAGAGCAGCTCGAACAGGTTCTTCGCCAAGGCGAGAGCCTGTCGGCGTTTGTGGAGGCATCGGTTCGAGAAACGGTCAAGCGTCGTGTTGACCAAGCGGCGTTCATTCAGCGCGGCATGGCGGCCCTTGAATCGGCGCGACGCAGTGGCAAGACCGTCAGCGCCGACGCCGTGATCCACAAACTGGAAGTTCGCCTGACCGCAGCGCGGGCCGGCAAGCAACGCAAAGTGCGCGCCGCGCCCGGATGACGTACTCGGTTCGATTGACGCTTGAGGCGCAAGAGGATCTCGAGCGCCTGTTCGATTTTGTGCTTGAGCGGGAGTTGTCGCGAGAGGGCGGCGACATCGCATTGGCCACGCAAGCCCTCGATGCCGTCAAGGCAGGGCTGAAGTTGCTCGAGCGTTTTCCATTCACTTGCCGCAAGGCCACCGACAGCGCATTCCTGCGCGAGCTCGTGATCCCGTTCGGGACCGCCGGCTACGTGGCGATCTTCGAGATCATCGATCACAGCACGGTCGTCGTCGGCGCGGTGCGCCATCAGCGCGAAGACGACTATCACTGAGGGACTCGTCGAGGAATTCAGCAGCGCGAAGCCCAGCAAGCCCAGCAGCGGTGCGATGCCGACACTGATCCTCATTCGCCTCTCTTGTTAGGTCGCAAAAACCGCGAACCCACACGGGCGCAGTCTCAGGTCGTTGACCCACAATAGGCCGCCCGGGAAATCGGTGATTCCGAAAGGGCAAAAAATCGCTGATAAGCATCTGCACGCCATTGCAACAATGCACCCATGAAAGCACCCAAACGCCTGCAAACGCTGATCGAGGAAGGCCTGTTCGACAGCGTGCAGCGCCAGTTGATGAGCGGCAAGGAAGCGATGGTCTTCGTGGTTCGATGCGGCGTCGAGACGCGCTGCGCCAAGGTCTACAAGGAAGCCACCCACCGCAGCTTTCGCCAGGCGGTGGACTTCACCGAGAACCGCAAGGTCAAGAACACGCGCCAGGCGCGTTCGTTGGACAAGGGCACGCGCTTTGGCATGCTGGCGCAAGAGGCGGCCTGGCAAAGCGCCGAGGTCGATGCGCTGTACCGCCTGGCCGCAGCCGGTGTCCGCGTGCCCAAGCCGTACAACTTTTTCGAGGGCGTGCTGCTGATGGAATTGGTGACCGACGAGCATGGCGACGCGGCACCGCGCCTGAACGACGTGAGCTTCACACCCGAGCAGGCACGTGCCCACCACGCA
>JANMSR010000088.1:0-11053 GCA_031389565.1 Burkholderiales bacterium | reverse complement strand
GAGCTCGGAAGGGTGGCCGAGGTAGTCCTTTACAGTTTCGGTAGCCATGATGTGCGTCCTTTCAGGTTTGCACGTTGTGGTCAGGGGTCGGTCGGTGTGGATTCACCTTCCGGCCCCGCTATTGCCGCCTACCGGGCGGCGCGGTTCTTGGAAATCTTCACCACGTTGCCGCTCGCCGGCGGCGTGTCAATGAACGCGGCCCACAGGTCCATCAGCTGGCGCCGCTTGTCGAACAGATCGCCGCGCCGATAGGCGGCCTCGGTTGCATCGCCGATCGCATGCGCCAGCGCCATCTCGGCGACCTCGGCCGGCGTGGCGGTGCGCTCGGCGGCCCAATCGCGGAACGTCGATCGGAAGCCGTGGGCAGTGGCATCGACCTTCATGCGCCGCAGCGTCGCAGTCAGCGTCATGTCGCTCAAGGCCTTGCCGCCCTGCCCTGGGAACACCAGGTCAACGCCTTCGAACCGCGGGAGCGCCTCGAGCAGCTCGAGCGCGCGGACAGACAACGGCACACGGTGCGGCCGGTCGGACTTCATGCGCACGGCGTCGATCGACCAAACGGCCGCCTGCGGGTCGATTTCCTGCCACGTGGCCCCACGCACCTCGCCGGACCGTGCTGCCGTCAGGATGGCGAATTCCAGCGCCCTGGCGCCCATGCCATCGGCCTTGCGCAGGCGCTGCATGAAGGCGTGCAAGTCGTCGATGGCCAGCGCCGCGTGGTGCTCGACCCTGGACACCTTCCCGGGCTTGGGCAAGGCGGCATCGAGGTTGCCGCGCCAGCGCGCCGGGTTCAGCCCTTCGGGGCGCAGCTCGCGCTGCACTGCGTAGTTCAGCACCAGCTCGATGCGGTTGCGCACTCGGGTTGCGGTCTCGTTCTTCGTCGACCAGATCGGCTCGATGGCGGCGAGCACGTCGGCCTTCGTAACGTCGCGCACATGCTTGGCGCCGAACACCGGGAAAGCGTAGGTCGTGAGCGTGTTCGTCCATTGGTCGCCATGCTTGGCGTTCTTCCACCCGGCTTTGTGGGCAGCGACGTACGCAGTGGCGGTGCGCTCGAACGTCCATTCGACGGTCACGCGCCTGGTGCGGCGCTCGGCTGCCGGGTCGGTGCCGCCGCGAATCTGTTGCAGCGCATCGCGGGCGTAGTCAATCGCCTGCGAAAGGCTCACGGTCGGATAGCCCCCGAGGCCGAGCTCGGCGCGGCGCGTGCCGATCGTCGTGCGCAGCACCCAAGACCTGGCGCCGGTCGGCTTGACCAGCAACCGCAGGCCGGCGACCGTGCCAACGGCATGCAGGCCGGGTGCGGTCAGTCTCTTGACCTCCAGCGCTGTCAGTGCTTTTGCCAGCTTCGGCATGCCAGTTCCCCCATCTGTGCCACCACTGAAGTGTGCGCTTGGTTGAGACGGGTTGCAATGCCTTGAATCGAACTTAGCAGGGAGAATGTCTCAGTAGTTCCCCCATCTGAGACGAAAAAAAAGCCCCTGAGAGGGGCTACTGGCGGAGTCGGAGGGATTCGAACCCTCGATGCGCTTTTGGCACATACTCCCTTAGCAGGGGAGCACCTTCGGCCACTCGGTCACGACTCCAGTGGGGCGGATTCTAGCAGCGGGGTCCGGCCGCAGATCGACCGATCAGGGCGTCGCCGGCCCGCCGTCGAGGCCGAACGCCTGGTGCAGCGCCCGCACCGCCAGCTCCATGTACTTCTCGTCGATGACCACGCTGGTCTTGATCTCGCTGGTTGAGATCATCTGGATATTGATGCCCTCCTCGGAGAGCGTGCCGAACATCTTGGCCGCGACGCCGACGTGGCTCTTCATGCCGATGCCGACGATCGACACTTTGCAGATGCGCGGGTCGCCGCTGACTTCGGCCGCGCCGGTGGCCGGGGCCACCTGGTTCTTCAGCAGGTCGAGCGTGCGCTGGTAGTCGTTGCGGTGGACGGTGAACGAGAAGTCGGTCTTGCCGTCGTGCGACACGTTCTGGATGATCATGTCGACGTCGATGTTGGCCTCGGCCACGGCGCCCAGGATGCGGTAGGCCACGCCCGGCTTGTCGGGCACGCCGAGCACGGTGACCTTGGCTTCGTCGCGGTTGAAGGCGATGCCCGAAACGACGGCTTGTTCCATGTTGGCTTCTTCCTCGAAAGTGATCAGGGTGCCCGACTTGGCTTCTTCGGCGATCGGGATGTCCCAGTCGGTGAAGCTCGACAGCACGCGCAGCGGCACGCGGTACTTGCCGGCGAATTCCACCGCGCGAATCTGAAGCACCTTGGAGCCCAGGCTGGCCATCTCGAGCATCTCCTCGAAGCTGATGGTGGCCAGGCGTCGCGCCTCGGGCACGACGCGCGGGTCGGTGGTGTAGACACCGTCGACGTCGGTGTAGATCAGGCATTCGGCGGCCTTCATCGCCGCGGCGACGGCCACGGCCGAGGTGTCGCTGCCGCCGCGGCCCAGGGTCGTGACGCGACCATCGCCGTCGATGCCCTGGAAGCCGGTGATGATGACCACGCGGCCGGCGACCAGGTCTGCGCGCACGCGGGTGTCGTCGATGCTTTCGATGCGCGCCTTGGTGTAGGCCGAGTCGGTGACGATGGGCACCTGCCAGCCCGCGTAGCTCACCGCGTCCAGGCCCTCGGCCATCAGTGCGATGGCCAGCAGGCCGACCGACACCTGCTCGCCGGTGGCCGCGATGGTGTCGAGCTCACGCATCATTGCCGTCGTGGTCTGTGCGGGCGACAGCTCCTTGGCCAGGGCCAGGAGGCGGTTGGTTTCGCCGCTCATCGCCGAGGGCACGACGATGATCTGGTGGCCGGCACGCACCCATTTGGCCACCCGCTTGGCGACGTTGCGGATGCGCTCGGTGGACCCCATCGAGGTGCCACCGTACTTGTGAACGATCAGGGCCATGGACTGTGCGCAAAGTGGGTCGCGGGCAAAACCATCGATTCTATCGGCGGGCGCCAGCGCGTCAGCGTGCACCTCAGCGCTGACGCTCCCATGACAGGGCGAACTGCGGCTCGCCCGGCGCGGCCAGCGCACGCGCGTCGATGCCCAGACCGGGGACGAAGAGCAAACGGCCGTCGGCGGCAAACAGCAGCGGCGCGTCGCGCTGCCAGGCCGGTACGCCCGCGGCCTGGAATTGCTTCTTCAGGCTGCGCGGTGGCGCGCCCGGCGCGCGCTGGAATCGCTCGCCGCCACGGCGGTCGTGCCATTGCGCCTGGCGCAGTGTGGCCTGTGCGACGCCTCCGTGTGCGACGGGGAGGACACTCAACGCGCCACCCTGCCCCGCCACTGGGTGCAGGCCCGCACCGTCGATGACCGCAGGCTGTACGCGCCCCGCACGCGGCAACGCTGTACCGCTAGCAGGTGCGGCGTCGAGCCGCCCGCGGTAGCGGCGCAGCGTGGTGCCTTCGCACGGCCATTGCGCCACCCCCGTGCCGGGCAGCTCTTGCATCAGCCGCTCGAGCAGCGTTTGCGGTGCGCCGCGGCCCAACGCTTGACGCAGCCACGCGCGCAGTGCGTTGCGCCGCCGCGCAGGGCTGAGCGCGCGCCAGGGCACGAGACGCAGCGCCGGCCCGTCGCTGAGCGTGGGGAGGTCGGCCTCGGCCACCTCGGCCAGCACGGCCTGGGCCTCGGCGCTGCGCGCGGCCGATTCCGCGAGCAGTGATTCAGCGCCGGGGAAAGCCTGCCGCAAGGCAGGCATCACCTGCGCCCGCAGGCGGCTGCGCGCGTAACGCGGGTCGGTGTTGCTCGGGTCTTCGACAAAACGCAGGCGGTGGCGTCGCGCGTAGGTCTCGATGGCTTCGTGCGACGCGTTGAGCCACGGTCGTGCCCAGACGATGGCGTGGCGTTCGACCTGCGGCGGCATCGCAGCCAACCCGGCCGGGCCGGCGCCGCGCAAGGCTTGCAGCAGGAAGGTCTCGGCCTGGTCGCGGCGGTGGTGCGCGAGCAGCACCAGGCCCGCGCCTGCCTCGCGCGCCATCGAGGCCAGCGCGAGGTAGCGGCCGCGCCGCGCCCAGGCTTCGACGCTGTCGCCCTTCGCAGGCTTGCCGGCAAGCCGCTGAATCGAGAAGCTAACCGACCAGCGGCCGCAGACCCGTTCAACGAGTTCGGCCCACGCGTCGGCATCGCGCTGCAGGCCGTGATGCACATGCAGCGCCACCACGTCGATACCGAGTGCCTTGGCAGCGCGTGCGGTGCAATGCAGCAGCGCCATCGAATCGCGGCCGCCACTCACGGCCACCGCGACGATCCTGTTCACCTTTCCTTCGTGTCGCCGAAGCGGCCGTAGGACTGCAGGCGCTGGTAGCGGCGGTCGAGCAGTTCCTTGGGCTTCAAGTCCACCACCTGGCGCAGCGCGTCGCCGAGCGCGCGCTTGAGCGAAGCGCTCATCGCCTTCGGGTCGCGGTGCGCACCGCCGACCGGCTCGCTGACGATTTTGTCGACGACGCCGAGCGCCTTCAGGCGGTGCGCGGTGATGCCCAACGCGTCGGCAGCGTCGGCAGCGCGCTCGGCGGACTTCCACAGGATCGACGCGCAGCCTTCGGGCGAGATCACCGAGTAGACCGAGTACTGCAGCATCAGCAACTGGTCGCCGACCGACAGCGCCAGCGCGCCGCCCGAGCCGCCCTCGCCGATGATGGTGACGATGATCGGCACCTCCAGTTGCGCCATCTCGAAGATGTTGTGGCCGATGGCCTCGCTCTGGCCGCGCTCCTCGGCGCCGATGCCGGGGTAGGCGCCGGGCGTGTCGACCAAGGTGAACAGCGGCAGCTTGAATTTCTCGGCCAGCCGCATCAGGCGCAGCGCCTTGCGGTAGCCCTCGGGCCGGCTCATGCCGAAGTTGCGCAGCCCGCGCTCCCTGGTGTCGCGGCCCTTCTGATGGCCGATAACCATGCACGCCTGGCCGTTGAAGCGGGCCAGGCCGGCGACGATCGACAGGTCATCGGCATACGAGCGGTCGCCGTGCAGTTCGGTGAAATCGGTGAACACATCGGCGATGTAATCCAGCGTGTAGGGCCGCTGCGGATGGCGCGCGATCTGCGTCACCTGCCAGGGCGTGAGGCTGGAGTAGATGTCCTTGGTGAGCTGCTGGCTCTTCTTGTCCAGGCGCTCGATCTCCTCGGAGATGTCGACCGCCGATTCGTTTTGCACGTAGCGCAGTTCTTCGATCTTGGCGTCGAGCTCGGCGATCGGTTGCTCGAATTCGAGGAAGTGGCGTTTGCTCATGCGTTTGTTCTCCTCAGTATTCGACCGGCAAGGGATCGAGGCTGCGCCAGACGTACCAGGTTGCGACCGACTTGAAAGGCGCCCAGGCATCGCCGACCTCGCGCGCCTCGGCGCGGGTCACGGGCTCGCCGCTGAAGTAGTTGACGCTGATGCCCTTGATCAATCCCAGGTCGTCGAGCGGCATCACATTGGGGCGCATCAGGTGGAAGATCAGGAACATCTCGGAAGTCCAGCGTCCGATGCCGCGGATGGCGATCAATTCGTCGATGATGTCCTCGTCGTCCATCTGCTGCCACTGGCGCACATGCACCAGGCCGCTCTCGAAGTGCTTGGACAGGTCGCGCAGGTACTCGCACTTGCGCGCCGACAGACCGGCGCCGCGCATCGCCGGGACTTCGAGGCCGAGCACCTCTTGCGGGTTCAAGCGCGTGGGCGGCGTCGGCAGCAGTGCGGCGAATCGGTCCCACACCGACTGCGCGGCCTTGACCGAAATCTGCTGGCCGACGATCGAGCGCGCCAGCGTCGTGAACGCGTCGCCGCGGCTTTGCAGCCGCGCCTCGCCGAACTGCGGGATCAGCTTCTTCATGACCCGGTCGCGCCGCGCAAGGTGCTTGCAGGCATCGTCCCAGTAGCCGGGGGTGACGATGGCGGCGGTGGCCACGGCGGGTGCTCTAACCACGTTCAGGCCTTGACCCAGGTCGTGCCCTGCGCCGAATCCTTCAGCAGGATGCCTTTGTCGGCAAGCTGCTCGCGGATGCGGTCGGCTTCGGCGAAATTGCGAGCTTGCTTGGCGGCAATGCGGGCGGCGATCAATGTGTCGATCACATCTGCCCGAAACTCGTCTACACCACCTTGCATGTACGCGCGTGGTGTTTGTTGCAGGATTCCCAGCGTCGCGCCGAGCGAGCGCAGCAGCGACGCAGTCTGCGCCGAGCGCGTGCGATTCAATTCGCCGGCCAGATCGAACAGCGCCGCCAAGGCCAGCGGTGTGTTGAAGTCTTCGTTCATCGCGTCGCGGAAAACCGCAGCTTGCGGCTGCGACCAGTCGACCTCGACGGCGCTGCCGTCGACGCCATCAAGGGCGGTATACAGCCGGCGCAGCGCGGTACGCGCATCGTCCAGGTGCACGTCGCTGAAGTTGAACGGGCTGCGGTAGTGCGTGCGCAGCATGAAGAAGCGCAGCGTCTCGCCGTCGTAGCGCTTCAACACCTCGCGGATGGTGAAGAAGTTGCCCAGCGACTTGGACATCTTCTCGTTGTCGACATTCAAGAACCCGTTGTGCAGCCAGTAGCGAACGAAGGGTCCGCCGCTGGCACCCTCGCTTTGCGCGAGCTCGTTCTCGTGGTGCGGGAAGGTCAGGTCCATGCCGCCGCCGTGGATGTCGAACGGCTCGCCGAGCATGGCACTGGCCATTGCCGAGCACTCGATGTGCCAGCCCGGTCGGCCGAGGCCGTAGACGCTGGCGTACTGGGCGTCGTCGGGTTCGTCGGCCTTGGCCGCCTTCCAGAGCACGAAGTCGAGCGGGTCCTGCTTGCCTTCGAGTACGGCCACGCGCTCGCCGGCCCGCAACTCGTCCAGGCTCTTGCCCGACAGCTTGCCGTAGCCGGGAAACTTGCGCACCGCGAAGTTCACGTCGCCGCTGGGCGTGCGGTAGGCCAGGCCCTTGACCTCGAGCTGGCCGATCAGGCCGAGCATCTGCGGCACGTAGTCGGTGGCTCGTGGTTCGTGGGTCGGCGCAACCAGGCCCACGGCGCCGAGGTCGGCGTGCATCGCGGCGATCATCTCGTTGGTGAGTTCACGGATCGTGATCTTGCGTTCGAGCGCACGCTTGATGATCTTGTCTTCGATGTCGGTGATGTTGCGCACATAGGTCACGTCGTAGCCGAGCGTGCGCAGCCAGCGGTAGATGACATCGAAGGCCATCATCATGCGCAGATGACCCATGTGGCACAGGTCATAGATGGTCATGCCGCAAACGTACATGCCGACCTGGCCGGGGCGCAAGGGATGAAACTCTTCGAGTGAGCGGCTCAGCGTGTTGTGGATGCGCAGGGTCATCGCGGCGAGAAACGTGACAGCGGCCTCGGTGCAGATGAGTGCAGGAGGCCGCTCGGTAGAATCGAAAGCCAGTATAGCGGGCACGTCGCCCGTGTTGCTCGTGCATGAGGAGCTGAAAACCAATGAAAACCCGTCTTGCGATCGCGGTGTGCGCCGCGATGTTGTGCGCCCCGGCCCTGGCCCAGAAAGTGCGTCTGGCCACCAGCCTGGGTGACATCGTGGTCGAACTCGACAATGAGAAAGCGCCGAAGACCGTCGAGAACTTCCTGCTGTACGTCAAGTCGGGTCACTATGACGGCACGGTGTTCCATCGCGTGATCGAGAACTTCATGATCCAGGGCGGCGGCATGAAGCCCGACTTGAGCGAGAAGCCCACCCGCGGGCCGATCCCGCTCGAGAGCCGCAGCGGCCTGTCCAATCTGCGCGGCACGCTGGCCATGGCGCGCACGATGGACCCGAACTCAGCCACCGCGCAGTTCTTCATCAATGTCAAGGACAACGCCGCCCTCGACCAGCCCAACTCGCGCGATGGCAATGGCTACGCGGTATTCGGCAAAGTCGTCGCCGGCATGGACGTGGTCGACAAGATCAAGGCCGTGCCCGTGGCCGACAAGGGCGGGCACCAGAACGTGCCGACTGCAGCGGTGACGATCAGACGGGTCACTCTGGAGAAATGACATGACCAAGACTGTCGAAATGACCACCAGCGCGGGCACCCTGCGCATCGAACTCGACGACGCGAAGGCCCCCTCCAGCGTGGCCAACTTCCTGGCCTATGCCGCCAAGGGCCACTATGACAACACGGTGTTCCACCGCGTCATCAAGGGCTTCATGGTGCAAGGTGGCGGGTTCGAGCCGGGCATGAAGCAAAAGCCCACCGACGCGCCGATCGCCAATGAAGCCAGCAATGGCCTGAAGAACCAGCACTACACACTGGCCATGGCGCGTACCTCGGCGCCGCATTCGGCCACCGCGCAGTTTTTCATCAACACCACCAACAACGGCTTCCTCGATTTCAAGAGCGAATCGCCGCAGGGCTGGGGCTACGCGGTGTTCGGCCGCGTCGTCAGCGGCACCGAAGTCGTCGATGCGATCGAGGGCGTGCGTACCGGGCGCAAGGCCATGCTCGACGACGTGCCGCTGGAAGACGTGCTGATTCTGCGCGTGGTGCTGGTGTAGCGCACTCACCCGTCCCGCGGCATGGCCTCGAGCACTCCGCCACGGCTGCCGACGTTCTATGAAGTCGAGGCCGACGCCGATTGGCGCGTCATCGAGTTCATCTCTGACCTGCATCTGAGCGGCCAGCAACCTCGCACCACCGCCGCCTGGGCTGACTACCTCGCCAGCAGCCGGGCCGACGCGATCTACATCCTCGGCGACCTGTTCGAGGTCTGGATCGGCGATGACGCGCGCCAGCCTGGCCGCTTCGAGCAGCACGCCGCCGAGGTGCTGGCCGATGCCGCCAGCCGGCGCGCGATGGGCTTCATGGCGGGCAACCGCGATTTCCTCGTCGGCGCCCAGATGCTCAAGACCTGCGGCGTGGCCGCCCTGCCCGATCCGACGCTGCTGTCGGCCTGGGGCCAGCGCGTGCTGCTCACGCATGGCGACGCCCTGTGCCTGGCCGACGAGCCCTACCAAACCTTTCGCCGCCTGGTGCGCAGCGAAGCCTGGCGCCGTGATTTCCTGGCTCAGCCGCTGGCCGCGCGCGAGCGCCTGGCGCGGCAGATGCGCGACGCCAGCCAAGCCAACAAGCGCCAGCACGCGATGGCCGACTGGAGCGATGTCGACGCCGCAGCCGCCGTGGCCTGGCTGCACGCCACCGGCAGCCGCAACCTGGTTCACGGCCACACCCACCGGCCCGGCAGCGAGGTGCTCGCGCCCGGCTACACACGCCATGTGCTGAGCGACTGGGACTGCGATAGCGAACCGCAGCGCGCGCAGGTGCTGCGCCTGACGCGCGACGGCTTCACGCGCATCGACCTGGCACCGTGATCGAAAAGCTCTGGCAGCGCTGGCGCGAACGCCGCGAGCAGCAGGCGCTCGTTCGTCGCGCGATCGCCGACGGGATGTGGCAGCAGACCCTCGAGCGCCTGCCCTTTGTCGCCGCGCGCGCGCCGCAAGAGCTCGAACGCCTGCGTCGGATGGCCAGTCTGTTCCTCGACCGCAAGGAGTTCACCGGCGTAGGCGGATTCGTCGTCGACGACGCGGTTGCGCTGTCCGTGGCCGTGCAGGCCTGCCTGCCCGTGCTCGAGCTCGGTATCGACCAGTACGACGGCTTTGTCGGCATCGTGATGCACGCCGACGCCGTCGTGGCCGAGCGCGAAGTCACCGATGAAAGCGGCGTCGTGCACCGCTACGACGAGGTCCTGGCCGGCGAGGCGATGGAAGGCGGTCCGCTGATGCTGAGCTGGGCCGATGTGCAGAGCGGTAGCGATCCCGGTGCGCCGGCCAGCGCGTACAACGTGGTCATCCACGAGTTCGCGCACGTGCTCGACATGCGCGACGGCGAGCCCGACGGCGTGCCGCTGCTGCCGACCTCCCAGGATCGCGAAGCCTGGCTGGGGGTGCTGATACCCGAATACGACCGCTTCTGCGAGCGCGTCGTCTGCGGCTACGAGACCGTGCTCGACGACTATGCCGCCGAGTCGCCCGACGAGTTCTTCGCCGTGGCCTCGGAGGCCTTCTTCGTCACGCCGCGCGAGCTGCAAGCAGAACAGCCGGCGCTGTACCGGCTGCTCGCTTCCTACTACCGGCAGGATCCGGCAAGCCTGTAGGTGTCAGGAGGCCGTCGCGGGCTCCGCCTTCGGCTTGTCGCTCTTCTTCGGCGGCTGGATGTCGAGCAGCGTTTCGCCCGCGTCGTCGACATCGACCGTCAGCCTCCCGCCGTCGACCAGCCGCCCGAACAGCAACTCGTCGGCCAGTGCCCGGCGCACGGTGTCCTGAATCAGGCGCTGCATCGGCCGCGCACCCATCAGCGGATCGAAGCCCTTCTTGGCCAGATGGGCGCGCAGCTTGTCGGTGAAGGTGACCTCGACCTTCTTCTCGGACAGTTGGGCTTCGAGTTCCAGCAGGAACTTGTCGACCACGCGCATGATGATTTCTTCATCGAGCGAGCGGAAGTTGATGATCGCGTCCAGGCGATTGCGGAACTCGGGCGTGAACAGGCGCTTGATGTCGGCCATTTCGTCGCCCTGCTCGCGCTTGGTGGTGAAGCCAATGACCGACTTGTTCATGGTCTCCGCACCGGCATTCGTGGTCATGACAATCACCACGTTGCGGAAGTCGGCCTTGCGCCCGTTGTTGTCGGTCAGCGTGCCGTGGTCCATCACCTGCAACAGCACGTTGAAGACGTCCGGGTGCGCCTTCTCGATCTCGTCGAGCAGCAGCACCGCATGCGGCTTCTTGCTGATCGCTTCGGTCAGCAGGCCGCCCTGATCGAAGCCGACATAGCCCGGTGGCGCGCCGATCAATCGGCTGACCGCATGACGCTCCATGTACTCACTCATGTCGAAGCGGATCAGCTCGATGCCCATGATGAAGGCGAGCTGTTTGGCGACCTCGGTCTTGCCGACGCCCGTGGGGCCGCTGAACAGGAACGAGCCGATCGGCTTCTCCGGTCGGCCCAGGCCCGAGCGTGCCATCTTGATCGCAGCCGCCAGCGCGTCGATCGCCGGCTCCTGGCCGAAGACCACGCTCTTCAAGTCACGGTCGAGCGTCTTCAACTTGCTGCGGTCGTCGCTGGACACGCTGGCCGGCGGGATGCGCGC
>JANMSR010000081.1:0-3742 GCA_031389565.1 Burkholderiales bacterium | reverse complement strand
GGCGGTGGCGGTCGTGGTGGCGGCGGTGGCGGTTCCCAGCCCTTGTAATCCCGAGTCGCCATCATTCCCCCCGCTTGTTGCAAGTGAAATGGTAGCCATGCCGGGCCTCTCTGTCTCTACCGGGTGCGGGTCACGTGAGTGCAGCCGGCGGCAGCGGCCAGTCGGCCTGCTCATGCCGCGCAGGGCTCCGGGGCATCGTCGCCAGCCGATCCACGAGCCCCGACAGCAGGCCGCGAACCCCAGGCACCGTGGCCGGCACCAGGCGCGCCGGTTGCAGCAGTTCGTGCGCTACCTGCACAAGGTCATGCAACGCCTGAAAATCTTCGGCCCGGATCGTGACCACGAGTTCGTCGTTCATCGTCAGCCCCCGACGCGCGCGGCGTCATCTTGAAGTTCCTGCAACAGCGATGCGAGGGTGTTTGCGTCCCCCTGCGACGCCACACGCACGGCCCGTGTGCGGCCGGCAAGCGTGATATTCACAGTGCTGCCGCCTGCGCCGCTCGGCGCCACAGCAGGCGCACCAGCACCGCCAGGGGCGGCCAGCGCCCGCACTTCGTCGAGGATCAGCCGGGCCTGATTGAATTGCACCTGCGCGTCGCGCCGGGCCTCGATTGAATACGCCCCCGGCGGTGCCTGTTGTGCCGTCGTCAGGTTGTTCTTGAAGTTCTGGAACACGGCCTGCGCCATGTCGAGGTCGTCAGCGCCGAGCCGGCCCTGATTCTTGCGCGCCAACAGCTCAAAGAACGGATCACCCCCGAGTGCCGCGCCGGCTGCCGAGTTCGCGCTGTTCCGCCGCTTGTCATCAGCTGCCGAGTCGGCGGCCATCGCAGCGTTGCGGGCCTTCGTGCTGAACACGTCCAGGGCGTCGCCGGCCCTCGTGATGCTGGCGCCCGCCGCGTCAAACCCGGCGCTTGTGGCTGCACCTGCGTCTGCCCCCGCCTTGCCCGCCCCTAGCGCGGCCTCGCGTGTTTCCAGCATGGCGCGTGCGACCTTGACGGCCGATGACTCGACGCCACCATTCGCGGCGATGGCCGCGGCGGCGTAGAGTTCAAACGCCTTGCGCTGATCGGCTAGCGATACCTGCACGCTGCCACTGATCGCTTGGTATGCGGTGCCCAGCCTGTCGGCGGTGGCCTGCAGTTCCTCGCGCGTCTGCAAGCCGAACGCGCGCAGCGCCTCGGCGAGTGAGTTCACACCGGGGCGCAGTTCGTCGGCTTTTTGCTTCGCCTTGTCGAGCCCGGCGGCCAGTTGATCCCCGGTAATCAGACCCTGTTTGCCGAGCGCCTCAAACCGTTCTTCTACCGCCTTGACGGCGCGTTCAGTGCTCGCCGCACTGAGGGCCTTGTCGAGCGCACCAGCGAGCGCGCGGCCGGCGTCATCCCCGGTGATCTTGAGTTCTTGCAGGGTCTGCGCGAGCGCGTCCACATCATTGGCTGCGGCAATCGCGCCCGCACTGAATCCCGATGTGAGTTCACCCAATGACGTGCCGGCGCGGCGTAGCGATTCGGTCGCGATGGCGTCGAGCGCGGCCTTCAATCGCCGGGCGCCGTTCTCCGACGCATCGAAGGCGGCCAGGGCGTTGACGCGGAACACACCCAGGTCTTCATTCTTGAGCGCGCCGGCCAGCGCGTCGCGGATTGCCGCACCGCTGACCAGTCCTTTACGTGCAAGATCGTCGAGCGCGATGCCAGCGGCCTGCACCCCGGATAGGCTGCCGAGTTCAAGGGCCTTGCTGACCTTGTCGAGCGCGGTCGCCGCGTCGCCACCTTTGGACGTGACGCTGACAAACTCGCCGACCAGCTTGCGCGATTGATCGGTCAGGCCGAACGCCTTTTCGGCAGCGAGTTCCGTTTTCTGCGCAAGCTCAGCCTTCGCTGCGGCGTTGGCACGCGTTGCGGCTTCGTCGGCCGCCATCGCCCGCTCGGCTGCCTCGATCGCCTTGCCGTAGCCCATGAAACGCGCGGCGCCCTCGCCGATGGCCGTGCCGATCTCGCGCAAGTTCGTCAGTACCCCGATCAGGGCGAACGTCTTGACCGTCGAAAGCACCGCGGCAAACCGGCCCGCGCTTGCCGCGGTGGCCCCGATGGCGGCGGCATTGGCTGACTGCGCGGCCGTGTTTGCGGCGGTCGCGGCAGTGTGGGCAGTGGTGGCGGTCGTGGCGACGGCAGTAGCTGCCGCGGCAGCGCGAGCGGCGGTGGCACCCTCAATGAACGACTGCGCCAGGCGCAGGGCCGTGTACGCGGCGGCGGCCTTACCCACGCTGTACAGCACAGCCCCGACGGAATCGAGATTCGCGGCAAGTGTCGTGATGGCGGCGGCGGCCGTGCTGCTCGCGCCCGTGGCCTTGTCCACCTCGCCGACGTACACAGTCCAGGCATTCGACAGCGCCGAGATGGCGCGGCCGACGGTGGGCGGCAATTGATTGAATTCGGCTTGCAGTGCTCGCGACTGCCCTTGCAATGCCAGGATCACGCGCTCGCCGGTCAGCGTGCCGGCTTCACCCAGCTTGCGCAGTTCGCCAGTCGTCACGCCGAGCCCGTCGGCCAGCGCTCGAGCCAGCCGCGGCGACTGCTCAAGAATCGAGTTCAGTTCCTCACCGCGCAGCACGCCCGATGCGATGGCCTGCGAAAACTGCGTGATTGCAGCCGTTGAACTCTGCGCGTTCGCACCTGAAAGGGCGGTCGCCTGCGTGATCGATTCCGTGAGCGCGAGCGCGTCGGCATTCGATAGATTCAATTGCTTGCCGGCGGTCGCCAGCTTCGTGAACAGCGCGCCGACTTCTTCGACGGCTGCGCCGGTCCGCTGCGCCACATCGAACACACCGCTAAACGCCTGATCGAACGCGGCGCCCTCGCCGGTCACGATGCGGATGCGCGCAGCCAGGTTGTTATAGGCGTCGGCGGTCGCGGCCACGTCGCGCGCCAGGCTGCCAACCAGCGTGCCGCCGAGCGCCACGCCGGCCACGTTGCGCAGCGTCGATAGCTGCCCCGTCAGGGTCTGCACGGCCTGAGATACCGGCGTCAGGCTTTGCACCTGCGCGCTGGCCGATGCCCGCGCCGCGGCGGCCGTGGCCTTGATGGTGTCGGCCAACTGACGCTCGGCGGCAGCCGCAGTGCGCGCGCCAGTGGCCGCAGCGATGACTGCGGCTTGCTTGTCGCGCAGGGCAATGCGGGCGTCAACGACGGCAAGCCGCAATTGCCGCTCCGCATCTCGATATTCAGTCGTGCCTCGCGTCGCGCGGTCAGACTCGGCGCGCAGGCGAGCGAGCGCATCGCGTTGCTGATCGAACCCGGCGCGGGCGGCCGTCGATTCGGTACGTGCCGCGGCCTCGGCACGTCGGCGCGCCTCAGTGGCAGCGGCCAGCCGGTCGAGTTCGGCGCCGAGCCGGTCGAGTTCGGGCGTCGAGTCGCCGGCTGCATCGCCAAGCCCGCGCAGATTCGCACCCAGACGGGCCACGCCATCCTCGCCCCGCGTCTCGACTGCAATGCCGAGTCGCACATCACGATTGTTTCCGGTAGCCATCGATCAACTCCGTCTCAGAATTTCTTGTAGGGACCGCAACTCGGTCGATGTCGGCGCGGCCAGGTCGGATGCCTGTAGGTTTGACAGGGCCGCGACAGTCACATGGATGTCCGGGCCGCTCAGGCGTAGCGCGCCCCCATCGCGATGCAACCGGTGCAGCGATAGCCCACGGGTGCGGATCAGGGCCAACAATGCGGCCTCGCGATTCGAGTTCGGCGTG
>JANMSR010000068.1:0-1715 GCA_031389565.1 Burkholderiales bacterium | reverse complement strand
CAAGCGCACGACGATGCGCTCGCCAGCCGCCAGCGGCGGCAGCGTGATCGGTGCATAGGCCCACTCGATGCCGGCCGGCGCGTCGCCGCGCAGCCGCACTTCGGGCGTCGGCAGGAACAGGTGGTAGCAGCCGCAGCCGTGAATGGTGTCTACCAGCAGCGGCCGGCCGTCGTCGGGCGCCAGCGTGATGCGCAGCACCACGGCGTCCAGCGCACCGGCCAGCACGTCGAAGCGGCTCTGCGCAGGGCGTTCGGGGAACCACAGGCTGTAGACCAGTTGCAGCAATCGGTGGCCGCGGTAGCGCGTGATGGCCACGCGTTGGTAGAGCACCGGCGTGGCCGTGTCGACCGTCGGCGCCGCGCCGTCGCTGCGCCAGGCGAGCGCACCGAAGCGGTCGTGGTCGGCGCGGGTCTCGACCTCCAGCGCCGGCGCGTAGGCCGCCAGCAGCGCGGTGACTTCTTCGGGTGTGAACTGCGGCAGCCCGAGCGCGTCGCGCGGCCGGCCGCGCCACAGGCGCGCCAGGGCGGCAGCCGACGGCACTGTCACCGCCGGCACATAACGCTGCGTCGGCGGCGGCGCGGTTGCCCATCGCCCGACCTGGTGGCGGTGTTCGCGCTCCCAGGCCTGCACGCCGGCGTGGAACGCCCAGCGCAGCAGCGGGTACAGCCCCGCGGCGCGCTGCCAGGTGGCATAGCGGTCGGGCACCGCGGCGCGTGCCAGCAGCGCGGCGCGCAGGGCAGCGTCGCGCTGCAGCGGGCTGCGCCAGGCGTCGATGCAGCGTTGCGTGTGTGCACGGGCGGCTGTGGCGTCCGCGGCATCGTCGATCGGGAACGCGTCGCGCGGCAGGTTGCTGATTTCGACCGCGCGACCTTCGCCTTCGAGCTGCTGCAATCGCGACAGCCAGGCCTCGAACGCCGCCGAGTCGGCCTGCGCGTGCTCGCGCAACGAGGCCGCGAGGCGATCGACTCGAAGCCCGGCGAAGCCGGCGATCCGGTCGGCCTCGGCGTCGCGCACACCGGCCCGGTCGGTCACCGTATCGAGCTGCTCGAACCAACGCGCGCAGGCCTGCACCTGAGCGTCGGCAACCGCCGGAAGCCCCGGCGCGACCAGGCTGGTGCATCCCGCCAGCAATGCCGCGGCCAGCAGCGTGGCGAGTGTTTTCTTCACGCGCTACTCACCGAGATGTGCTCGGTGCCGCTCTCGGGCAGCCAGACCTCCCCCGGCCGGCCGAGGATCTGGCGGATGCCGACTGCCTCGCGCGGGAAGCCGAATCGCTCGAAGCGCTCGGTGGCGGGATCGAACCGCCACACCGCGTTGCCGCCGAAGTCGCTGCTCCAGACGATGTCACGGTCATCGACATAGACCGCGCAGCAGCGCGGTGCTTCTCCCGACTGACCTGCGGGCAGCTTCCAGGTTTGCCAGGCCTGCGCCGGCGTCTTGCCCGCCGGGTCGTGCAGCGACAGGTTGCGGCGGCGATCGAGGTTGGGCATCACGGACTCCGGGTCGGTGGCGGGCGACGGGCATTCTGCGCGCGTTCTATGGGCGCTGGCTGCACGACCCGCAGCCACCTGTCTTGGCGATAGCATCCGCAAACCCGATGATGGCGGGACCAAGGACAACCGATGACTCAACGCGCTCCCCCTTTCGCCGCGGCCGTCAACTGGGAAAGCGACGGCACCCACCGCATCCCGTTTTCGGTCTATACCAGCGACGAG
>JANMSR010000065.1:0-5934 GCA_031389565.1 Burkholderiales bacterium | reverse complement strand
CACGGTCACCAGCTTCCTGGCCATCGGCAGCCAGTCGAGCGCGCGCCTGAGATTCTCGCCGACAGCGCCGCCGATGCGGTCGGCCGCGGCCACCACGGCGTCGAGCGAGCCGTGCTCGGCCAACCACTTGACGGCGGTCTTGGGCCCGACCTTGTCGACCCCGGGCACGTTGTCGACCGCGTCGCCGACCAGGGCCAGGTAGTCGACGATGCGCTCCGGCGGTACGCCGAACTTGGCGGCCACGCCCGGCACGTCGAGCGTCTCGTTGCTCATGGTGTTGATCAGGGTGACGCGGTCGTTGACCAGTTGGGCCAGGTCTTTGTCGCCGGTGGAGATAACGACGCGGTGGCCGCACTCTGCGGCACGCCGCGCGAGCGTGCCGATCGCGTCGTCGGCTTCGATCCCGGGCGGTTCGATCACCGGCCAGCCGAGCAGCCGCACGGCCTCGTGGATCGGCTCGATCTGCTGCACCAGCGCCTCGGGCATCGGCGAGCGGTTGGCCTTGTACGCGGGGTACCAGTCGTCGCGAAACGTACGCCCCTTGGCATCGAAAACGCACGCCGCGTGCTCGGCGTTCACATCGGCGCGCAGGCGCTTCAACATCGCGATGAAACCGTGGATCGCCCCGGTCGGGAATCCGTCGGGCGCGGTCAGGTTCGGCATCGCGTGGTAGGCGCGGTAGAGGTAGCTCGAGCCGTCGACGAGCAGTAACACGGGCGAGCCCGTGGGCAAGCCCACGGGCAGTTCAGCAGCTCGGGCGGACTCGCTCATGGCGGCGATTGTCGCTGCGACGCGCGGCCCGGCCGTCCCGCCTCGGTAGAATCGAGGCCATGAAAACGCTGCTCGCGCTGACCCTGACCTTGCTGCTGCCCGGCGCCGTGCTGGCCCAGGAGCGCACCACGACCGAGCCCAAGGTGCAGCGCACGGTGATCGAAGACGACAGCGTGCGCATCGAAGAGTTGCGCGTGCGCGGCCTGTCCACCAGCCTGGTCGTCAAGCCCAAGCACGCTGCCCAGTACGAGGTGGTGCCCGCCCCGGGCGGCCGCGATCCGTCGCACGGCCGCGGCGGCAGCCAGGGCGCGGCCGGCCAGCGCGTCTGGAACGTCTTCAAGTTCTGACCCCGTTTCGATGGCCGTTTTCACCGAGGTCTCGGAAAGCGAGGCACGCGCGTTCGTGGCGCGCCTGGATGTCGGCGCGCTGACTGCCTTTCGCGGCATCCAGGCCGGCATCGAGAACAGCAATTTCCTTGTCGACACGACCGGCGGCGACTGGGTGCTGACGATCTTCGAGCGCCTCACCTTCGAGCAACTGCCGTTTTACCTGCAACTGATGCGCCACCTCGCGCAGCGCGGCATCCCGGTGCCCGAGCCGCAGTCCGACGCGAGTGGCCAGATCCTGCACACGCTCAAGGGCAAGCCGGCCGCGCTGGTCAACAAGTTGAGCGGCGGTCACCAGTTGGCCCCCGACGTCGACCATTGTGCCCAGGTCGGCAGCATGCTCGCGCGCATGCACGGCGCTGCGCAGGACTTCGCTCTCGTGCAACCCAATCTGCGCGGCCTGGACTGGTGGGTCGAAACGGTGCCCCTGGTGCGACCCTTCGCCAGCGACGAGCAGCGCGCGCTGCTCGACGGCGAACTCGCCTTCCAGCAACAGCTTGCGGCGTCGCCCGCCCATGCCAGCCTGCCGCGCGGCGCCATTCACGCCGACCTGTTCCGCGACAACGTGATGTTCGATGCCGGCCTGAATCAGGTGCGGGGCCACGAAAAGTTGTCGGGCTTCTTCGACTTCTACTTCGCCGGCGTCGACTGCCTGCTGTTCGATATCGCGGTCTGCCTGAACGACTGGTGCATCGACCTGACCAGCGGCGTGATCGCCGATGACCGCGCCGACGCCTTCGTCGCCGCCTATGCCGCGGTGCGGCCCCTGAGCTCCAACGAACGCCGCCTGATGCCCGCGCTGCTGCGCGCCGCGGCGTTGCGCTTCTGGCTGTCGCGGCTGTGGGATTTGCACCTTCCGCGTGACGCTGCGATGCTCACCGCCCACGACCCGACGCATTTCGAGCGCGTGCTGCGTGAGCGCGTCGCCGAGCCCTGGCACCCCGAATGATTCAAGCCCCCACGCGCACCAAGTTCGCTGCCCCCCGCGGGGGCGCCAGTGCGCTTGGGGCGGCCCGGCGCGCACTGCCATGAGCCTGCGGATTCTTCACGCCACCGCACGCGACGGCGCCACCTGGGTCAGCCGCGCCTTCACGTTGTTTCTGACCAAGCCGATCGCCTTCTCGGCGCTCTTCGCGCTGTTCCTGTTCACGGCCCTGGTCTTGCTGGTGCTGCCCTACGTGGGCACGGTGCTGCTGCTGATGGCGCTGCCGCTGCTCGGCCTGGGCTTCATGATCGCCTCGCGCTCGGCGCAGGCCGGCGGGCCGGTGCATGCCGGGCAGTTGCTCGAACCGCTGCGCGGCGGTGACGACGTCGCCAGGATGCGGCGCAAACAACTGCTCGCGCTGTGCGGCGTGTACGCGCTGGCCACCGTGCTGGTGATGCTGGCCAGCGACGCGCTCGACGCCGGTGCCTTGGCGCGGCTGCAGGTGCTGCTCGCAAGTGCCCGCACCGAACCGGCGCAGAAGGAAATCGACGCCCTTCTGTCCAGCGCTGACCTGCAGCAGGGTCTGCTGCTGCGCCTGGGCGGCACTGCCCTGCTGTCGGTGCCGTTCTGGCATGCCCCGGCGCTCGTCTGGTGGCAGGGCCAGGGCGTGGCCCAAGCGCTGTTTTCGAGCACCCTGGCCTGCTGGCGCAACCGCGGTGCGTTCCTGGTCTATGGCCTGGCATGGACGCTGACCATCGTGCTGTTCGCCATCGTCGCCGGTGGCTTGTTCGCCCTGATCGGCGCGCCGCAACTGGTGAGCCTGGCGGCGGTGCCCGCCGGGCTGATGTTCTCGACCGCGTTCTACGTCTCGCTGCTGTTCAGCTACCAGGGCTGTTTTGGCGACGACGTAGAACCGCAGCCCGTTTGATGGGCCGCGGCCGGCCTCAGGCGCCGATGCGCCCGCCGTCGTTCTTGATGATTACGATCGTCGCCGAGCGTGGCCTGGCTGTCGCCCCGCCCGCGCCGTAGCCCGCATTGCCCGGCCAGTGGCTGGTGAACTTGCTCGGGTCGGCGATGTTGGCCTGCGCGGTGTTCTCGCCCGGGTGCTGGATGTTGACGAACATCGCCTTGCCGTCGGGCGTTTCGGTCAGGCCGGTGATCTCGCTGCCGACCGGGCCGACCAGGAAACGCTTCAGCGTCGACGCGCTCGGCGCCTTGCCGATGTACGTGTCGACCACCAGCGGGCCCCCCGCGGTGCGCGTGTAGCTGAGGGTCTTCTTCGCGCCGTCGCCCACCTGCCCCGGCAGCGCGGCCAGCATCATGCAGTTGGTCACGTCGGTGTAGGCTCCGTCGTCGGTCTGGATCCAGCAGATGCCGGTGGAGGATGCGCAGAATGTGTCCGTGCGGGTTGCCCTGCTGCGCGGTCGAGGTGCCCCGGATGTCGGTGTAGACACGTGGGTTGGCGCTGTCGGGTGCGAGCTGCGACGAACCGTTCGGCTCGACGCGGCGGTTGCTGTTGTTGGTCAGCGTGAAGTAGATCTCGCCGGTGCTCGGGTTCACGCCGCACCATTCGGGGCGGTCCATCTTGGTCGCGCCCACGGCATCGCCGCCGATGCGACTGTGTACGCAGACGTCGGCCTGGTCGGCAAAGGCATAACCGGCATAAGCGGCGATCGCCGGGGTCGTGATCGACAGCTCGAGCCACCCGCCGCTGCCGTCGGCAGCGAACCTCGCGACATACAACTTGCCGTTGTCGAGGTACTTGTCGCCAGCGGCCAGGCGATCCGCCGGGTTCGCGTCGGCCGCGTCCCACGGCGCCGTCGAGACGAACTTGTAGATGTACTCGTTGCGGGCATCGTCGCCCTGGTAGACCGCGATCGGCTGGCCGGCAACAGGCTTGCCGAAGGCGGCACTTTCGTGCGCGAACCGGCCGAGCGCGCTGCGCTTCTTCGCCGCCTTGGTCTTGTCGTAGGGATCGAGCTCGACCACGTAGCCCATGCCGTTCAGCTCGTTGCGGTAGTCGTCGCTGCCGTTGGTCGAGGCGCCGGTCTTCGCGTTGATCCAGCGGGCGTACTTGTCGTCGGCGCCGCCAGTTTCCCAGCCGTGCCGCGTCGTGGCGGCTTCGGGGCGGCCGTAGCGGTTCAGCGCCGTGACGCTCTTGTCGTTGCCGCGCGCGGCGTTGTCGCCGGCCGGACGGGTGAAATAGCCGCTCCAGTTCTCCTCGCTGGTGACGAAGCTGCCCCAGGGGGTCTTGCCGGTGCCGCAGTTGTTCAGCGTACCGCGTGTGGCGGTGCCGGCGGTCGAATGCTTCGTCACCAGCAGCGCGTTCCCGCGCGCCGGGCCGGCGACCTCGATGTCGGTCAGCGTGGTCAGGCGGCGATTGAAAGTCGAGTCCCTCACGGCGGCCCAGGTGGCGCCGGTCTTGCGCATTTCGACGATCGAGATACCGTGGATAGCGAGTTCCTTGTCGACCTCGGAGGCCGGGCGCGGCAGCGTGCTCGTGCCGCCGGCGGCATGCAGGAAGAACGAAGAGCGGTTTTCGTCGGTGGTGGCTTCGTGGTTCACGGCCAGCAGGCCGCGGTCCACGGCGGTCGCCGACGGTGCGCCGGCGGCCGACAGGCCGAACCACTCCATGCCGTCGTGGTGGTCGCCGGCACGCTGTTCGAAGCCGGTGTCGGTGCCGTCATTCTTGTAGTCGGCCACGCCGGCGGCGAGCGGATCGCCGAGCGCGTAGATCGCCGTCGCGGTGTAGCCGGCCGGCACGACCACACCGTCCGCCAGGCTCTTGCCAACCGCAGCGAAGCCGAGCAAGGTTTCGTTGGGGGCCGCCGGTGCGGGCGCCGGGTCGTCACTGCCGCCGCAACCAGCCAGCACGGCGCTGCCGAACACGGCCGAGGCTGCCGTGCCGACACTGCCGCGCAGGATGTTGCGCCGGCTCAGGCGTGCGCTCAACACCGCATCGAAGCACAAGTTGGGGCTGGTGTTGGAGTCCTCGTCGTTGCACGGACTGTTGAGCGGCAGGTCTTTGGGGTGGTTCATGGCTTCCTTGCGTGAGTTGACTGTAAACAGCCCACGCACCATAGAAAGCGTCCGTGTCGCACCCGTGAACCATTGGTGACAGCGCCATGACACGGGTCCGCGATAGCGCCCCGCCGTGACACGCCTGCAACGACCCCTGACGTCGATCGGCCTGGCGCCTCCCATCGCGGGCCCGCTGTCGGGCTGCGCGGTGGTGACGGTGGCCGGCGCCGCCGCGGCTGCGGTGATCGCGGTCGGCGGCGCAGTGGTCAGCTCCGGCGTCGAGGTCAACGGCATGGTGATCGAGAAGACGGTCGACGCCGTCACCCCCGACGCCGAGGCGACGTAGCGCGGGTGCCGCGCCTCAGGTCACCGGCGTCAGCTTGGCGATCGACAACTGCAGCCACTTCGCGCCGTGGCGGCCGAAGTTGACCTGCGCGCGCGCATCGTCGCCGCTGCCTTCGAGCGTCAGGATCACGCCTTCGCCGAACTTGGTGTGGAACACGCTCTGGCCTGAACGAAGGCCGTGCGCCGACGGCGCCCGCGGCGTGAACGCCGTCGGCGGCGGTGCCGCCGCGACGCGGCCGGCACCCACCACCCCGCCCATGCCGCTGCCGCGCGCCCAGGCGTTCTGGTACTCGCGCGCATAGCCCGAGCCGAAGCCGGCGTTCTTCGGCGTCAGCCACTTCAGCGTGGCCTCGGGCAGCTCTTCGAGGAAACGGCTCTTGACGTGATAGCGCGTCTGGCCATGCAGCATGCGGGTCTGGGAAAAGCTCAGGTACAGGCGCTTCCTCGCGCGCGTGATCGCCACGTACATCAGGCGGCGCTCTTCTT
>JANMSR010000050.1:0-42284 GCA_031389565.1 Burkholderiales bacterium | reverse complement strand
CAACTGCAACAGCCTGCACACCAACGCCTACGACGAAGCCATCACCACGCCGACCGAAGAGAGCGTGCGCCGCGCGATGGCGATCCAGCTCATCATCAACCGCGAATGGGGCCTGGCGAAAAACGAAAACCCGAACCAGGGCTCCTTCATCATCGACGAGTTGACCGAGCTGGTCGAAGAAGCCGTGTTGCAGGAGTTCGAGAAGATCGCCGAGCGCGGTGGCGTCTTGGGCGCGATGGAAACCGGCTACCAGCGCGGCAAGATCCAGGAAGAGTCGATGCACTACGAAATGCAGAAACACACCGGCGAGTACCCCATCGTCGGCGTCAACACCTTCCGCAATCCGCACGGCGACGCGGTGCCCGAGCAGATCGAGCTGGCGCGCTCGACCGAGGAAGAGAAGCAGTCGCAGTTGAGCCGCCTGCTAGATTTCCAAACCCGCCACGCCGCGCACGCGCCGGCGATGCTGAAGCGGCTTCAGCAGGCGGTCATCGACAACCAGAACGTGTTCGAGGTGCTGATCGATGCCGTGCGCGTGTGCTCGCTGGGCCAGATCACGAATGCGCTGTTCGAGGTGGGGGGGCAGTACCGGCGCAGCATGTAACGCTCGACACCTCTCGGGGTGGTCAAGTTGACACAGCTTGGCGCCCCACTCAACATAGCGTCATGGAAACCGCTGCAATCAGAGATTTGTTGCCTGACCCGCTGCGCCAGTACGTGGATCAGCGCGTGAAGGATGGCGCCTACGCTGACGCTAGCGAGTACCTGCGCGATCTTGTTCGACGCGACCAGGAGGCGCAAGCCGCCAAGCGGCTGCGCGAATTGATCGGCGAGGGCCTGGCATCTGGCCCGGCCACCCCACTGACCGACACCGATATTGCCGCGATCCGTCAACGCGTTGCCAGCGCGGGCCGGTGAAACCGGCGCATCTGCGTCCGCTGGCCAAGTCCGACCTGTCGGATCAGGCTTGGTACTACGCGCAGGAAGCGAGTGTCCCGGTCGCCAATGACTTTGTGGACCTTGCGCTCACGGCGCTGGGTGTCATCGAACAGCAACCCGGCATCGGCTCGCCACGTTGGAACGAACCAGGCACGACACCTACGCTGCGTGCATGGCGGGTCAGCCGGTTTCCAGCCATTTGGCTCTACTTCGAACGCGAAGATCACATTGACGTGGTGCGCCTGCTCGGCGAGCGGCAAGACATCCCTGCGATACTGCGCGCCGGTTTCGACTGATCCGTCTGGCACTGGTTGGTGACGTACGTTGTCGCCAATCGGATCGCCACTGCTTGCTTGGCGTTGACTCCGCTGCTTCAACGCCTGCGCGACTTCCAAGCCCGCCACGCCGCGGAGGCGCCGGCGATGCTAAAGCGCCTTCAGCAGGCCGTCATCGACAACCGCAACGTGTTCGAGGTGCCGATCGACGCCGTGCGCGTGTGCTCGCTGGGGGAGATCACGAATGCGCTGTTCGAGGTGGGCGGGCAGTACCGGCGCAGCATGTAGCGGCAGCTGCGACGACGCACGCGATTCTGACGATCCCGCTAATCAGTAGTTACGAAGCACGAGAGGTGCCGCGCCGCCTTGTGTCAGGGTGACGCGAACGCGCGTGCCAAGCGTGCCTGCCGCATCGGTCAACTCCAAGCATGACACCTGGCTCGTCGTCGAGAAGTCCTGCAGCCTCGATTCCACACACAAGAAGGTCGTTACCCCCTCAGATTGGACAGACCATATCCCCGAAACGGTTCCCCCGCTGACGACCGGAACGCCATTTAACGTGCTGCAACCAACTGCCACGGTTCCGGAGTAGAGGGCACCACTCTGCCCAATCAGCGATGGAGATGACGGGGGTTCGCTGGCACTTGAGAAGAGGGCGCAGTCGCCCGACGGCTCTCGATAGGCGAAACCTACGCCCGTCCCGTCGACGAGGTACAGGTCGAAACTTGAGCTGTTGTTCGCCACCGAGTTTCGATTCAGTATGGATGAGAACGTCACCTGCTGCACCTGAGTGCCGTTCACCGTTGTAGTGCCAACGGGCTGGATCGTCACGGACAGTTGGTAGTTCGCGTTGTCGCTGCCTGCTCCAGATGCCGTCACTACGCGCATCGTCGAAATGAGCGATCTCCACGCCGCAAGGGCATTTGTGGAAGTCACTGAAGGGCTGGCGGCCGGCGTGTCGCCTCCTCCTCCTCCTCCGCACGCCGTCAACAAGAAGCTGACAAGAAGGGCCCACCCCCATCCGGTTGTTTGCATGTGCCGTCCCTCGATGCCGCGCGAATCAGCGCGGCGGGATTGTGACGCAAACACGGCTGACGCAAAAGCAGCGTGCCGCGAAGCTTCTTTGCGGTGGCACAAGTCGTTAAATCATCGACGCGCCGGCCTCTTTCGGCCCGTGAAGTCTTGGCGCTGAACATGATCCGGCTGCGTCGAGACCGGGCATGGTCGCAAGAGTCACTTGCGGCAGAGGCGGGGCTGCATCGCACATTCATAGCTCATTTGGAGCGCCTTGCACGGAATCCGTCTCTGGACAATGTCGAGAAAATTGCGCAGGCGCTTGAGATACCTGTGTGGGATCTCTTGAGGCCGCCGCGTTAGCAAGTCGTACCCCACGCCGTGGAGCAGGGTGAATTCAGCTGAGGCTCGCGAATGCCGTCCGCGGCGCGGGTCTGCGGCGGGCCCAAATCGCCGGCCCGCTGGTTACAAACAATCGAACGCCGAGATGATCCCGATCAGCCTATCAACGCCCGAGGCCAACTCAATGACGAGGACCGGCTGATTCTTCTCTGCTACCAACAGCGCGATATCTGAGATCGCGGTGTCAGCGGATCGGATAGCGGCTTCAGACAGTCGTAGCGGGTGGCTGTCCATCCGCATGGCGTCTGCAATGGTGCAAGCCATACGCTTTGCGCGAGCGGCGGGATCAGCCCTCAAGTAGGACGCAATCGCCGCATCCGACAAGAGATGCCAGCGGTCGTGCTCGTCGAGTATCGGAAGGAATGAGAACGCGGTCGCCAGCATCGCCTGCCTCGCGTGGGCCACTGGCTGCCACAGTGATGCCGTGACAGGGTCGCGGACCATGAAGTCAGAGACTTGACTCATTGCGGGCGGCTGCGTTGCCATTGCGTCCTCCAGGGTCAGCGCGATCAGCGTGCAACCGTCAGCGAGATGGCGAGCGAAGGCCCCTTGGTGAAGGGCCTCGTTCCGTGCGTACTGAACTGACACATAGCGCTCAGCAAATGGTGTGTGGAAGGCTCGCCACGCCTTCGGCAGAGTCTCCGCAAGGGGTGATTCGCTTGCCAAGCCAATCAGCGCCTTGCGGTAGTTTTTCAGTTGGCCCATTTCACCGGTCAGAAGCAAGCCAAGCCGTTCGAGTGCAAAGAGAACCTCCGTGAATGCTTCAGCGTCGCGAAAGACGCTTGCCCTGGCCTCGCGGAACTGACTGATCATCGCGCGCCGCGCTTCCATGGAAAGGCGGACTTTCGAGCTCCTGGGTAGTTGCTCAGACACGCGGATCGTCAGACCGTTGCGGAAGTCGACGCGGTCAAATCACCTCGGCCAGCCAACAACCCGCTGACCGACACATCTTCGTCCAACTCATCCCAATGCAAACCCATCGGGCTGATCTCAACCTTCGCGCGCTGCTCCGGCGTCGCATGCAGCAAACGCGGGAACCAGGCCAGCGGCACGGCAATCACGCGGCCGTCGGACAACTCGACCCACAGGCTGTTCTCGTCAAACCGCATCGATTTAGGCGAAGTGTTCATTCCAAGCCCTTTCGATCAGATCGGCGTTCTGTTCAACCACCCGAGCCAGCTCGCGCAAGTTGCGGGCATCGAAGCCATCGCTGTCGGCCACCCGAACGTCGGGCCTGACCCAGAACTTGGCTTCGCCGCCTTCGCCGCGTACGTGGATGTGCACCGACTCGCGTGGGCTTCCTTCGTTGGAATAGAAGAAGAACCGAAATCCCTTGTGGCGCAGCACGACGAGCATGGCGCGATGATAGACGTGCGCTGTGGGCTGGCTCGCTGCCGCAGTCACATCGGGTGGCGCGAACGCCGAGTTCAGCTACTTCGCCGGCGCGCAGCCGCGCGACTCGTTCGCCGGGCATGTGGCGAGCCATCGTCTCCACAGCGGCCTTCAGGTCGCCGAAGGCTTTCTCATTCGTCACCCGGCACCTCCTGAAATGCCCCCCGCGCACGCCAGAAGTTGTTGATGAAATCGGTCTGGCGCGTGGCGCTGATGTCGGCAAAGACGGTCGCGGCGGAGGGCGACAGTTCGGCGTCGGAAAGCAGTGACACAGTGCTCATTTCGGGACCTCGCTATGGCCATGTTGCCATGCGCTGCGCGCAAAATCGGCGCATGAGCTGCGTTTCCCCTGCCACCCCCCGCGCCAGCGAAGCGCTGCGCCTGGCGCAGCAGGCCTGGCGACTCTTGCACATCGATTCGGCGCGCGCCGTTGCCTTGGCCGACGAGGCGCTGGCCAAGGCCCGAGGGCGCGGCGATGCGGTGGCCGAAGGTTGGGCGCGCCTGGCGCGTGGCATTCACCTCTTGTACTTCTCGCGGCCGAAGGTCGCGGCCGTCGAGTTGCGCGCCGCGCAGCGCCTATTCGAGCAACACCAGCAACGCGCCGGCCAGGTGCTGGCGCGTGCCGGCCTGGCGCGCGGCCTGTGGCGCGAGGGGCGCTACGACGAGTCGCTCGAGCTGGTGCTCGCGCTGCGCGACGAAGGCCTGGCCGTGCTCAAGCACGACGAACGCGGTTTCCTGCTCAACACCATTGCCGGCTGCTATTCGGCGCGCAACCAGTCCGAGCAGGCCTTCGCCTACATGTACCAGGCGCTGCGCGATGCGCCGCCGGCGCGCGGCCACGGCTACGACGCCGTCCTGCACTGCAACCTGGCGCACGAGCTGCTGCAACTGGGCGATTACCACGAGGCGCTGAAACATGTCGAGGCCGGCCTGGCCCGCTTCGATGCGACGAAGAACCCGCGCCTGGCCAGCGTGCTGTGGATCAACCGCATCACGATCCTGACCGAGCTGGGGCGCGCCGCCGAGGCGCTGCCCGATGTCGAACGCGTGTGCGCGCTGCCGACCGACCCGAGTGGCCGTGGCGCGCTGACCACGCACTTCGAAACCATGGCCATCGCCGCCTTGGCCGCGGGCGATCTCGCGCTGGGGCGGGATCTGGTGCAACGCGCGTGCCTGGTCGAACGCGAACCGATCGTTGAAGAGCAACTTGAAGTTGCGCTCGCGCAAGCCCTGCTGGCGCGCGCCGAGGGCGACTTGCCGCGTGCCGCTGCCGCGCTGGCGCGTGCCCGCGAACAGGCCGAGGCAGGCGATCTGGGCGTGAGCCTGCGTGTGCGCTGCGCCGTGCATCTGGCCCGATCGCAAGTGTTGGAAGCGCTTGGCGACGCGGCGGCGGCGCTGGCCGCGCTGCGCCAATGGCAAGCCTTGTCGCAAGAGCGGGCGACGCTCGCCTCGCGCGCTCACTACCAGGCCACCGCTTTGCAGACTGAGGTACTGAGCCTGCAACAAAAGCTCGACGAGAAAGATGCCCAGCGCCGCGCCACCGAACGCGCCCGCGCCGAGCTCGAAGCCGCCCATCACGCTTTGCAGCAGAAGATGGACGAGGTCCAGGCCCTGCAGGAGGCGCTGCGCCAGCAGGCCACGCGCGACGAATTGACCGGCCTGTTCAACCGCCGCCACCTCAACGACACCCTGCCGGCGATGTGGGCGCTGGCGCAGCGCGAGCGCAAGCCGCTGGCGGCCGTGATCATCGACCTCGACCACTTCAAGCTCGTCAACGATCAACGCGGCCACGACGCTGGCGATCGCTTGCTCGCCGCCTTTGGCCGCCTGTTGGCGGCGAACCTGCGCAAGAGCGACGTCGCCTGCCGCTACGGCGGCGAAGAGTTTTGCGTGCTGATGCCCGAGACCGACGCCCAAGGCGCGCGCCGCAAGATCGCGGCGTTGCTCAAGCGCTGGCGCGTCGAAGCGTTGATGCTGGGCGCCGTGGGCAACGCCGGCACCAGCTTCTCGGCCGGCGTGGCCGATTCGGTGCTCATTGGCAGCTCGTCGCAGGCGCTGCTCAAGCGCGCCGACGACGAATTGCTCGCCGCCAAGCGCGAAGGCCGCAACCGCGTCTTGGCCGCGGCGCAACCGGCCTGATTCAGCTCTCTGACTTGCCCAGCAGGGTGAAGTGCTCCACCACCGGAGGCTGCGCGAAGAAGGGCCCGACGATCGCGCGCCACTGCGCGAACAGCGGGCCCTGGCGAAAGCCCACGGTGTGGTCTTCGAGCGTGTCCCAGAAGATCATCAGCAGGTAGCGCTCGGGGCTCTCGACGCTCTTGTTGACCTTCCAGCCGCGGTAGCCCTGGGCCTGCGAAATGACCGTGCGCACGCCGCGCTGGATGGCTTCGTCGAAGGCGGCCTGCTGGCCCGGTGCAATGCGGATGTCGGCAACTTCGAGGATCAAAGAAAGCTCCTGTGAGCGAAATGCCTTGCCAAGCAACCGCCGCGGATCCGGCTTTGCCGGTCCGCCAGCGGGCCTTGCAGGCCGCATGGCCGCGGCACGCGGCCATTCCTCGGCCCGTCCAAGCCGACGCAGGTCGGCTTGGAGCCGCGGGCCTCGGCCCCCTCGAGGGGGGTGAGCGTGGACGAGAGGGTCTGCCTGCGCAGACCCGAACGCCTCACGAACCGCCCGAGCTCTGCGAGGGCGTGGACCGGCGAAGCCGCTTCGGGGGTGGTCACATCTTGCAGCCGGTGCCGGGGTCGGCCAGGGCCTTGATGGCGATACCCTTGGACTCGTTGTTCTTGCCGACCGCTTCGCGCAGGTACATGTCCTGCACCGGGTTGTGCGAAGCCGACAAGGTGAACTTGCCGCGCGGGCTGTCGACAACGGTCTTGCGCATCGCGGCGATCATGCCCTCGCGTTTGCCGAAGTCGCCCTTCACGGCGCTGAGGCCGGCGCCGAGCAACTGAGCCGCGTCGTAGCCCTGCACGGCATAGACATCGGCATTGGCCTTGAAGGTCAACGCGAAGTTCTTGCGAAAGGCGTTGTTGCGCGGCGTGTCGAGGTTGTCGGCATAGTGCAGCGCCGTTTGCAGGCCTTGCGCCGAAGCGCCTTGGGCTTCGAGCGTGCCGTCGGTCAGGAAGCCCGAGCCGAGCAGCGGGATGCCGCGGCGCAGGCCGGCGGCGTCGTAGTCCTTGACGAACTTCACCGCGCCGCCACCGGCGAAGAAGGCGAACACCACGTCGGGCTTTTGCGCCGCGATCTCAGTCAAGAGGGCCTGGAACTCGACGTTCGGGAAGGGCAGGTTCAGGTCTTTCATGACCTTGCCGCCGCCCTTCTCGAAGGCTTCGGTGAAGCCCTTCACCGTTTCCTGGCCGGCGGCGTAATTCCAGGTGATCGTCATTGCCCGCTTGTAGCCCTTGCCGGCGGCGACCACGCCGGTGGCATAGCCCGGCTGCCAGTTCGAGAAGGAGCTGCGGAAGATGAACGGCGCGCACATCGCGCCGGTGATCGCGCCGGCGCCGGCGTTGGGCACGATCAGCATGGTGTTGCTTTCCTTGGCCGCGCGCGCCATCGCCAGCGCCACGCCCGAGTGCACGGTGCCGACGATGACATCGACGTTGTCGCGCTTGATCAGCTTGTTGACGTTGTCGGTGGCCTTGGACGGCTCGCTCTCATCGTCGACGCGGAAGTACTGGATCGCGCGCCCGCCGAGCTTGCCGTCCTGTTCCTGCACGTACAGGCGAAAGCCGCGTTCGATCATGTCGCCGAGCGCGGCGAAGGTGCCGGTGGCGGGCAACATCAGGCCAACCTTGAGCGGCGGCTGGGCTTGGGCGTGCGCGCCGCTGGTGGCGACAAGTGCGGCGGCGGCACACACCGATGTCAGGGCAAGGCGCAGGGCAGGAGGGCACATGATTGAGGCTCCGTCACGGGCAAGTTGCGAATGCACCAGAGAATGCCTGTTCCCTGCGCCTCACGGCAACGGGGTTATCGCGGGGACCGGATGATTTACAGCAATTGCCGCAGCCGCGCCTGCGCCTGGCGCAGTGCCGGCAGGCCGGTGGCCACCAGGTCGTCGATCGACATGCGCGACGCGTGCACCGTGAGGTTGATGGCCGCCACGGTGTCGCCGCGCCAGTTGGTCAGCGGCACCGACACCGTGCGCATGCCCAGTTCCACCTCCTGGTCGACCGTGGCGTAACCCTGCTCGCGCGCGCGCTGTAGCTCGGCCCGCAGCCGCTTGGGCCGGATGAGCGTGTGCGGCGTCATGGCGCGCAGTGTTTGCCGCGCGAGACAGGCTTCGGCCTGTTCGGGCGGCAGCGCGGCGACCAGCACGCGGCCGTTGGCGGTGCAATAGGCCGGCACCCGGATGCCGGGCTGCAAGGTGGCCGACAGGTTGCGCCCGGCGCTGGTGGCGGCGATGCAGATTGCGTCGGCGTCGTCGAGCACGCTGGCCGCCGAGGCTTCCTTGAGCGTGTGGGCCAGCTCGAGCAGCGCGGGCCGCACCGTCAGCCGCGGCCGCTCCTGGTCGAAGGCTTCGATCACTGCCATGCCCTTTTCGAGGCCGGCAACGAGGTCACGTTTCAAGGGCCCGGGCGCACAGAGCTTGGTGGTGGCCGCGGCAGGCAGCGCTGTGCCGAGGTCGAAGTCGTCACCCATCTCGGGCCCCTTTTACGAGTCAAACCCGTTCGAGGATGACCGCGATGCCCTGGCCGACCCCGATGCACATCGTGCACAGCGCGTAGCGGCCGCCGCTGGCATGCAACTGGTTGACCGCGGTGGTGGCCAGCCGCGCGCCGCTGGCGCCCAGAGGATGGCCCAGCGCGATCGCGCCGCCGTTGGGGTTGACGCGCACATCGTTGTCGGCCAGACCGAGGTCGCGCAGCACCGCCAGCCCCTGCGCGGCGAAGGCTTCGTTGAGTTCGATCACGTCCATTTGCGCCAGCGTCAGCCCGGTCAGCGCCAGCAGCTTGCGCGTGGCGGGCGCGGGGCCGATGCCCATCACCCGTGGTGGCACGCCGGCCGTGGCCATGCCGACCACGCGGGCGCGCGGCGTCAGGCCATGCTTTCTGGCGGCGGCCTCGCTGGCCAGCAACAGCGCGCAGGCGCCGTCGTTGACGCCCGAGGCGTTGCCGGCTGTCACCGTGCCATCCGGCCGAACAATGCCTTTCAACCTGGCCAGCGCGTCGAGCGAGGTCTCGCGCGGGTGCTCGTCCTTGACGACGACGAGGGAGTCGCCCTTTTTCTGCGCGATCGTGACCGGCACGATCTCGGCGTCGAAGAAGCCGCGCTTTTGTGCGGCCACGGCCTTCATCTGCGAGGCCAGCGCCATGCGGTCTTGCGCCGCGCGCTCGATCTTGCAGTCGGTGGCCACGTTCTCGGCCGTCTCGGGCATCGAGTCGACGCCGTACAGCTCCTTCATCGCCGGGTTGACGAAACGCCAGCCGATGGTGGTGTCGTAGACCGCGTGGGCGCGCGAGAACGCACTCTCGGCCTTGGGCATCACGAACGGTGCGCGGCTCATGCTCTCGACGCCGCCGGCGATCATCAATTCGGCCTCGCCGCACTTGATGGCGCGCGCCGCGCTGCCGATCGCGTCCAGGCCCGAGCCACACAGGCGGTTGACGGTCGAGCCGGGCACCGCGAGCGGCAGCCCCGCCAGCAGGGCGCTCATGCGCGCGACGTTGCGGTTGTCTTCACCAGCCTGGTTGGCACAACCGAAGATCACGTCGCTGACGGCTTGCCAATCGACCTGGGTATTGCGTTCGATCAGCGCGCGCAGCGGGATAGCGCCCAGGTCGTCGGCGCGCACCGACGACAGCGCGCCTCCATAGCGGCCGAAGGGGGTGCGAACCGCATCGCAGATATAGGCGTGGTTCATGATGTTCAAGCGATCAGGCGCGCGCCGGTCACGCGCTGCAAATCATCGAAGCTCAAGCCTTCGACCTTGTCGATCAGCTTCAGGCCGGTGGGAGTGATGTCGATGACCGCCAGGTCGGTGTAGATGCGGCTGACACAGCCGATGCCGGTGAGCGGGTAGCTGCAGGCGGGCACGATCTTGCTCTGGCCGCCCTTGGTGGAGTGCTCCATCATCACAAAGGTCTTTTTCGCTCCGATGGCCAAATCCATCGCGCCGCCGACGGCGGGGATCGCATCGGGGGCGCCGGTGTGCCAGTTGGCCAGGTCGCCACTGGCCGAGACCTGGAAGGCGCCGAGCACGCAGATGTCGAGGTGGCCGCCGCGCATCATCGCGAAGCTGTCGGCGTGGTGGAAGAAGGAGCCTCCGGGCAGCAGCGTCACGGGCTGCTTGCCGGCGTTGATCAGGTCGTAATCTTCCGCGCCCTGGGCCGGCGCCGGGCCCATGCCGATGACGCCGTTCTCGCTGTGCAGGATGACTTCGCGGTCGGCCGGGATGTGGTTGGCCACCAGCGTCGGCAGGCCGATGCCGAGGTTGACGATCGCACCGTCGTGGATATCACGCGCCACGCGCTGCGCCATCTGTTCGCGGGTCCATTTGGGGTTCATGTTCACGCCACCTGTTTGAAGCCACCGGCCGATGTCGCCTGGCGTTCAACCTTGACCACGCGCTGCACGAACAGCCCGGGTGTGACCACCGCTTCCGGGTCGAGGCTGCCGAGCTCGACGAGCTCATACACCGTGGCCACGGTCACCTTGGCCGCCATGGCCATGATCGGGCCGAAGTTGCGCGCCGTCATGCGGTAGGTGAGGTTGCCCCAGCGGTCGCCACGCTCGGCCTTGATCAGCGCGTAGTCGGCGTGGATCGGGGCCTCGAGCACATGGCCGCGGCCGTCGATCAGGCGCGTCTCCTTGCCCTTGGCCAGGTCGGTGCCGTAACCGGTGGGCGTGAAGAAGCCGCCGATGCCGGCACCCGCGGCGCGGATGCGCTCGGCCAGGTTGCCCTGCGGCACCAGTTCGAGCTCGAGCTGGCCAGCACGGTACAGCGCATCGAAGTGGTGGCTGTCGGCCTGGCGCGGGAAGGAACAGATGATCTTGCGCACCCGCTTGGCGGCCAGCAATGCGGCCAGGCCCGTGTCGCCGTTGCCGGCATTGTTGTTGACGATGGTCAGCTCGCGGCTGCCGCGCTCGATCAGCGCGTCGACCAGTTCGTTCGGCAGCCCGGCGGTGCCGAAGCCGCCGATCATCACGGTGGCGCCGTCGTGTACGTCGGCCAGGGCGGACTGCGGTGAGTCAAAAAACTTGCTGATCATGCGCCAGAACCATTCATGTCGTTCGCATATAGAACAACGATGCGATCAGTGAACATCTTGGTCGAAAGAATGCCGGCACGCAAGGCCGGCTCGACGCCACTGGGGTGTGGCGTCAGTGGCTGCCAGGCAGCGCGGGGGCGTAGACCGCGCCGAAGCGGTTGCTCAGAAAGTCGGCCAGCTTCACATCTTCCTGGCGCAGGAAGCCGCGCTGCGGCAGCTTGCCTTGTGCCAACAGATCGAGCATCGCGGCCAGGCTCGACGCCGTGGTGATCTGGATCGCGCTGCGGATCTGGCCGCCGACCATCGCGCTGTAGATCTTGCGGGCGTAGGTCTCCTGCACCAGGCGGCCTTCGCGCCAGCCGGCCACGGTGACGAAGATGATGACCACGTCCTGGGTCGTCGACGGCACCGCGTTTTCGAGGATGTCCTTGAGCACATCACGGCGGTCGCGCAGGCGCAGGTCGTTGAGCAACGCCTTCATGATCGCGGCGTGGCCGGGGTAGCGGATGGTGCGGTAGTTCAGGGTGCGCACCTTGCCTTCCAGCGTCTCGCACAGCGTGCCCAGGCCGCCCGAGGTGTTGAAGGCCTCGTAGAGCACGCCGTCGAGCGCGAATTCCTCGCGCTCTTCGAGCGCCTGCACCTCGGTGCGGCGGCCGTCGACGATGGCTTCGCAGGGCTCGATGTACTCGTTGATAACACCCTCGGTGCTCCAGGTGAGGTTGTAGTTCAGCGCGTTGCTCGGGTAGGCCGGCAGCGCGCCCACGCGCAGCCGCACGGTGTCCAGGCGCTCGAACCGTGCGGCCAGGTCGGCGGCGACGATCGAGATGAACCCCGGGGCCAGGCCGCACTGCGGGATCAGCGCGCTGTGGGCGCCTTCGGCCAGCGCACGGATGCGCCGCGTGCTGGCCACGTCTTCGGTCAGGTCGAGGTAGTGCACACCGAGCGCACGGGCGGCCTCGGCGATGCGCTGCGTCAGGTGGAACGGCGCCGCGCTGAGCACGGCAAACCGGCCGCCGAGGGCACCCTGCAGCGCAGCGTCGTCGGCGACCTCGAGCGTCAAGGCCTGTACCTGCGCGCCAGGCAGCGCCGATGCGGCCAGCGACTCGAGGGCACCCGCGTCTCGGTCAGCCAAGGTCACGGCGTAGTCACCGCTGCCGGCCAGCAGGTCAGCCACCACTTGGCCGATCTTGCCGGCGCCGACGACAAGGATGTTCTTCGGGTTCATGTCGCACTCCGCAGGGAAAAGCGCATCGTGCCTGCGGGCACTGCAAAAAGCAGCCCACAATACGACGCAATGCAGGCCGACAACCGGCATAATGCCGCAACGATCCGGCGAAATGGCAGCACCCACCCTCGACGACACCGACCGCGCCCTGCTCGCGTTGCTGCGCGACAACGCCCGTGCCAGCACGGCCGAACTGGCGCGCAAGCTCGACCTGGCGCGCACCACGGTGCAAAGCCGGCTGGCGCGGCTCGAGCAAACGCGCACGGTGGTCGGCTACACCGTGGTCGTGCCCGACGAGGCCGAGGCCGCGCTGGTGCGCGCGCATGTGCTGATCACGGCGCGGCCCAAACAAAGCGCGGCCATCGAAGCCGCGCTGCGCCGCATTGCCGAAGTGCGCAACCTGCACTCGGTGAGCGGGCCGTTCGACCTGATCGCGATCCTGGCTGCCGACTCGATCGGCGCCCTCGACCGGCTGATCGACCGCATCGGTGCGCTCGAAGGCGTCGAGCGCACCACCTCGGCGATCGTGCTTTCTACACGCATCGCGCGCTGAGCCCAAGGCTGTTCGTCCAAGGCAAGAACCAGTACGACGCCACCCTGTTGACGAGCTTCGTGCGCATGATGGGCGTGTACCCGCCCGGCTCGGTGGTGCAACTCACCGACGGCCGGTTCGCGCTGGTGGACGGCGTCAACTCGGTGCGCCCCCTCAAGCCGCGGGTGCTGGTGCACGACCCGAGCGGGGCGCGCAACGAGGCGCTGCTGCTGGACCTCGAAAACGAGCCGGCGCTGGGCATCCGGCGCAGCCTGCGGGTCGCAGTTGTCGCGCGCGGCGCAGGACGTGCTGATGCCGTCGCCGTGCGTCGCCTGGTTCTTCGAAGTCGCCGACGGCACGCCAGGTCCCGATGACACGCCGCCCGAGGCCCGGCACTGAGCGGCGCGCCGCGGGCTTGCGCAGGGTCTGCGCAGGGTCTTGCCGAAGGGGGCCATCAGTCCTTAAAGTCGACGGGGTGAAGCCGCTCGCGCGCATCGTCGAAGCCAAACTCGCTGCCCAGGCCCCAGGCCTGGCCGTGTTGTTGCCGGGAGGCCACCGCCTCGGCGCGCCGGATGCCAGCGTGCAGGTCAGGCTCGCCGACTGGGCGCCGCTGGTGCACGTGGCGACCGGGCGGGTCGGCGGTCTGGCGCAGGACTGGGTCGAAGGACGGATCGAACTGCACGGCACGATGCGCGACATCGCGGCCGCCGCCGCCGGCCTGGTCGACGGCGACCCGACTGCCCCCTGCACGGTCCCCGGACCCGCCAGCCCGCTGGCCTGGTGGCGCGGCTTGCTGCGCCGGAGCCGGGCGTTGGCGCGGCATACGCCGGATGCCGACGCGCGCCAGGTGCAGTTCCACTACGACGTGTCGGACGACTTCTACGCCTTGTGGCTCGACCCGCGGCGCGTCTACTCCTGTGCCTACTGGCGCCAGGGTGTGGCCACATTGGCCGATGCCCAGGCGGCCAAGCTCGATCACATCTGCCGCAAGCTGATGTTGCGCGAGGGCGAGCGCTTTCTCGATGTCGGCGCCGGCTGGGGTGGGCTGCTGCTGTGGGCTGCCGAGCACTATGGCGTGCGCGCCACCGGCGTCACGCTGTCGAAGAACCAGCACGCGCTTGTGCAGCAGTTGATCGACGCGCGCGGCCTGGCCGGCCGGGTGCGTATCGAGTTGCGCGACTACCGCGATCTGCCCGAGCACGAGCCGTTCGACAAGATCGCATCGATCGGCATGTTCGAGCATGTCGGCGGGGCCCAGTTGCCGGCGTACTTTGCCAAGCTGCTGCGCCTGCTCGCGCCCGGCGGCCTGCTGATGAATCACGGCATCACGGCCGGCGGCACGCGCAACTCCGAGCTCGGCGCCGGTATCGGCGAGTTCATCGAACGCTACATCTTCCCGGGCGGCGAATTGCTGCACCTTTCGCGTGTGCTGGCGACGATGGCCGAGGCCGGATGGGAGGCGGTGGATGTCGAGAACCTGCGGCCGCATTACGCGCGCACGCTGTGGGCCTGGTCGGACGCGCTCGAAGCGCGCTTGCCCGAGGCCCGAGGCTTGACCGACGAGCGGGTCGTGCGCGCCTACCGGCTGTACCTGGCCGGCAGTGCGATGGCCTTCGAGCGCGGCTGGATGGCGCTGCACCAGGTGCTGGCGACCAAACCGTCGGGCGACCTCGGGGCCGGGGCCTTGCCCGGGGCACAATCGGTGTATCCGTTCACGCGCGACTACATCTACCCCGACCGGTGATGCTCTATAAATTCAAGTCCAAAGCGGCCGGCGACGTGATCATGCTCGGCCCCAACGGTGACCAGGTGATGCGCGCGGTGGGCCGCGAGCCCGCACCGCGCGGCATCTTCGAGGTCGACGCGATGCCGGGCCTGATCGCCGCGCTGGAAGCCGCGGTGGCCGCCGACGACGCGGCCCGCGGGCGCAGTGCCGACGACGACGGCGCTGCGCAGTCCGGGCCGGGCGACGCGGTGGCGCTGCGGCGACGGGTCTGGCCACTGGTGGAGATGCTGCGCCGCAGTCATGGTGCGCGCGAAGTCGTCGTCTGGGGCACTTGAAGTGAACCGCCAAGCTGACTGTCATTGGTTGACCTCCAAGTGGGCGCAGGCCACCCTCGGAGCGGCCCGGTGCGAGGCCTGACGATGAAACTGTGGAGCGACAGTTGGGCCAATGGCGACCGCATCGCGGCGCGCTACGCCGCCGGCCGGCTCGACGGCGGGGACGACGCGAAGGGCGTCAGCTTCGCCGACAACCTGAACCCGCACCTGGCCTGGAGCGAGTTGCCGACCGGTACGCGGTCGCTGGTCCTGATCTGCCACGACTTCGACGTGCCGTCCAGGCCCGACGACGTCAACCAGCCCGACCGCGAGATCCCGAGCGACCTGCCGCGGGTGGACTTTTTCCACTGGGTGCTGGTCGACCTGCCGCCCACGCTGACGCACATCGCCGAAGCAGAGTTCAGCCGCGGCTTCACGTCGCGCGGCAAGCCTGGCCCGGCCGCGCCTCACGATGCGCGCCAGGGCACGAACGACTACACCGGCTGGTTCGCCGGCGACGCGCAGATGGCCGGCAACTACTTCGGCTACGACGGCCCGTTCCCGCCGTTCAACGATTCGCTGGTGCACCACTACGTGTTCACGCTGTACGCCGTGGCGCTGGCGCGCTTGCCCCTCGAGGGCATGTTCAACGGCACCCAGGTGCGCCAGGCCATCGCCGGCCACGTGCTCGCCGCCGCCACGCACTCGGGCACCTACACGCTGAACCGGCGCCTGCTGGGGTGAACACCGACGACCAGGCCACGCGCATCGTTGCCATCCGCCATGGCCAGACGGCGTGGAACGTCGACACGCGCATCCAGGGCCAGCTCGACATCGGCCTGAACGAGACCGGCCGCTGGCAGGCGCAGCGACTGGCGCAAGCCCTTGCCCACGAGCCCCTCGCCGCGGTCTATTCGAGCGACCTGCACCGCGCCCGCGACACCGCGCACGCGCTCGCCCATGGCGCCGGCCTCGAGGTGCGTACCGATGCCGGTTTGCGCGAGCGCGACTTCGGCCTCTTCGAAGGCCTGACCTTTGCCGAGGACAACTTCCACCTCGAGGACGTCGCCCTCGACGAAGCGAGCGACTGCGCGTTATGACCGCGGCGAGCCCGGGCCAGCCGGTGGCGGCGATCGACACCCCGGCCCTGGTGGTCGACCTCGACGCGATGGCACGCAACATCGCCACGCTCGCAGGCTATGCGCGCCGGCACGGCCTGCGACTGCGCCCGCACGCCAAGACGCACAAGAGCGCCTGGATCGCAGGGCAGCAGATGGCGGCCGGTGCGGTCGGCGTGTGCGTGCAGAAAACCAGCGAGGCCGAGGCCTTGATCGACGGCGGCCTCAGCAACGTCTTCATCACCAACGAAGTCATCGATGCGGCCAAGCTGGCGCGCGTGGCGGCGTTGGCGCGGCGCTGCACGCTGGCGATCGCGGTCGACAGCGAGCTCGGCATCCAAAGGCTGGCCACGGCGGTGCGCGCCGCGCGCAGCGCGCTCGCCGTGTTCGTCGAGATCGATGTCGGCCAGGGCCGTTGCGGTGCCATGCCGCGGCAGGCCGGTGCGCTGGCGCGCCTGGTGGCTGATGTCGGGCTGCATTTCGCCGGCCTGCAGGCCTATCACGGCCGTGCGCAGCACCTGCGCGGCAGCGCCGAGCGCGAGGCGGCGATCGCTCACGCGGCGGCCTGCGTGCGCGAGGCACAAAACGCACTCTCGAGGGTCGGGCTGGCCTGTCCGCTCGTCACCGGCGCGGGCACCGGCAGCTTTGTCAACGAGGCCGGCAGCGGGTTGTGGGGCGAGCTGCAGGCCGGTTCCTACGTCTTCATGGACGCCGACTACGCCGCCAACGACGCGACGCCGGGCGCGCCGCGTTTCGAGCATGCGCTGTTCGTCAAGGCCCAGGTCGTCAGCCGTGCCGACGATCGCGCCGTCGTCGATGCCGGCCACAAAAGCCACGCCATCGACAGCGGCATGCCGCGGGTCTGGGGCCACGACGACCTGGTGTTTGGCAACGGCGGTGACGAGCACGGCATCCTGCGCCGGCGGGATGCAGCGGCCAGGCTCCCGGCGCTCGGCGACACGGTCTGGCTGGTCCCCGGCCATTGCGACCCGACGGTCAACCTGCACGACACCCTGGTCGGTGTGCGCGGCGGGTTGGTCGATGGCACGGTGGAGCGGCTGATCACCATTGACGCGCGCGGCGCCGTGAGCTGACGGCGCGCGGGGTTGACGCCGCCGTGCGGCGGCCTATGCTGGCGCACTCAGCGATGCTGATCCACAGGGCGCACCATGACAATCAAGCGCATGACCAAGGCCGATCACCCGCAATCCTTCGGCGTTTTCAAGCCGGTCGGCCATGTGGTCATTGCGCTGCCCGACGACGAACGCGCGGCGGGCGCGGTGCGCGATCTGCGTGCCGCCGGCTTTGCCACCGAAGACATCCTCGAATACAGCGCCGCCGAAGAAGACGGCGAGATGGGCCGCATGCTTTCGCACACCAGCGATTTCGCCGGCTTCGGCTATGAGGTGGCCCTGATGCGCAAGTACCAGGCGCTGGCCAAGGACGGAGCGAGTTGGCTGATCGTGTTTGCGCCCGAAGACAGCCAGCACCAGCGCGTCGCCGACGTGGCCAGGGCCCACGGCGCCCTGATGGCCGAGAAGTACCACCGGCTGGTGATCGAGGACCTGATCTAGAAAAGCTCGCCGGCGCTCGTTGGCGGCGCCACGCCGAGGTGGCGGTAGGCCGCGAGCGTGGCGATGCGTCCGCGCGGCGTGCGCTGCAGGAATCCTTGCTGGATGAGGTAGGGCTCGATCACGTCTTCGATCGTGCCGGCCTCTTCGCCAATGGCGGCGGCGACGTTTTCCAGCCCGACCGGGCCGCCATCGAAGCGGTGCACCACGGCTTCGAGCAGCTTGCGGTCCATCACATCGAAGCCCAGCGGATCGACATCGAGCATCACCAGCGCGGCGTCGGCCACTGCCTTGTCGATGCGGCCGCTGGCCTTGACCTCGGCGTAGTCGCGCACCCGGCGCAGCAGGCGGTTGGCGATGCGCGGCGTGCCGCGGGCGCGGCGGGCGATCTCGAGCGTGCCCGCGGCGTCGATCGGCACCTTCAGCAGGCCGGCCGAGCGGTGGACGATGCGCGCCAGTTCTTCGGGGGTGTAGAACTCCAGCCGCGCAACGATGCCGAAGCGGTCGCGCAGCGGGTTGGTCAGCATGCCGGCGCGGGTGGTCGCGCCGACCAGGGTGAAGGGCTGCAGGTCGAGCTTGATCGAGCGTGCCGCGGGGCCTTCGCCGATCAGGATGTCGAGCTTGTAGTCCTCGAGCGCCGGGTAGAGGATTTCTTCGACGACGGGCGAGAGACGATGGATCTCGTCGATGAAGAGCACATCGTTGCGTTCGAGGTTGGTCAGGATCGCGGCCAGGTCCTTCGGTTTTTCCAGCACCGGCCCCGAGGTCTGGCGCAGGTTGACGCCCAGCTCGGCGGCGATGATGTGGGACAGGGTCGTCTTGCCCAGGCCCGGTGGGCCGAACAGCAGCACATGATCGAGCGCCTCGCTGCGCATCTTCGCCGCGCCGATGAAAATTTCGAGCTGCTCACGGGCCTTCAACTGGCCGATGTACTCGGCCATCGCCTTGGGCCGCAGCGCACGCTCGATGGCCTCTTCGTTGGGCGAGACGGGCGCGCTGCTGACCATGCGCCGCAGCGTTGGGCTGCTGCTGCCGAGGTCGTCGGTCTGGATCGTCATGGCCGGATTATCGGGCTCGGTGGCTATGATGCCGGCGATGAGAAATCGCCTCCTGCTTGCGCTGGCGTTGGCCTGCGCTCTGGCGCCGGCGCCGGCCCTGGCGAACGACTACCGCCTCGGTCCCCTCGTGATCGCTGACCCCTGGGCCCGACCCACGCTGACCGGCCAGAGTGTGGGCGGCGGCTACCTGAGTATTCACAACACCGGCACCACGGCGGATCGCCTGCTCGGCGGCAGCATGCCCGGCGCGGCGACCGTCGAGGTGCATGAGATGCGCATGGACGGCGATGTGATGCGCATGCGCGAGCTGAAGTCGCTCGACCTGCCTACGGGCCGGCTCGTCAAGCTCGAGCCGGGGGGGCTTCACCTGATGCTGACCGGCCTGAAGGCGCCGCTGAAAATCGGCGACAAACTGCCCCTCAAACTGCGTTTCGAGAAGGCCGGCGAGATCGACGTGGTGCTGCACGTCCAAAGCAAGCCGACGCCGGCCGCCGACGCCCACAAACGCTGATCAGCGTTGCCGGGCGCCGATCAACGCGACAGCGCCTTCAACGCCAGCTTGATGCCATCGCTGACGCCGACCTCGGCGGGCAGCGCTTTGAGCGCCACTGCCGCATCGCGCTCGCTGTAGCCCAGGGCCACCAGCGCCTGCACGATGTCGCCCTGCGCATCGCTCATCACGCTGGCCGCCACGGCGAGGTCAGGGCCGAGCTTGCCTTTCAACTCGAGCAGCAAGCGCTCGGCGGTTTTCTTGCCGATGCCGGGCACCTTGACCAGGCGGCCGGGCTGCTGCGCCGCGATGGCCTGCGCCAGCTCGGCCACCGACAGGCCCGACAGGATCGACAACGCGGTGCGTGGGCCGACACCGCTGATCTTGATCAACAGCCGAAACGTCGTGCGCTCGTCGGCAGTGAGAAAGCCGAACAATTGCTGCGCGTCTTCGCGGACCACGAAGTGCGTCAGCAGGGTGATGCGCTCGCCGAGCGCGGGCAGGTTGTAGAACGTGCTCATCGGCACATCGACTTCGTAACCCACACCACCGGCATCGACCAGCAACTGCGGCGGTGTCTTGGCCGCCAGCGTGCCTGTGAGCCGCCCGATCATCGGCGACCCGGGCCAGCGCCGGGCCGCTCCCAAGCGGCCCGAGCTCGCCTTGGCCGGCGCGAGCGCAGCAAGCTCGGGGCCGTCATGTCATCGGCGGAACAGGCCCAGCCGCTGCGCTTCGAGCGCCGCCTCGGCGCGCGAGCTGACGTTCAACTTGCGGTAGATCTGCTTGACGTAGTCGGCAATGGTGTGCCGCGACAGGCCCAGTTGCACGCCGATCTCGGGCAGTGTGAAGCCCTTGGCCACGCGCAACAGGACTTCGCTTTCGCGCTCGGTCAGCGACACATGCGGCATCAGGTCGGGCTGTGCCGGCTTGGATTGCGCCGCGAAATAGGCGATGACGCGGCGGGCGATCGACGGCGACAGCGGCGGTTCGCCCTGGCTCATGCGTGTCAGTTGCTCGATGATCAGCTCGCGCGGCTGCTCCTTCAGGATGTAGCCGAAGGCGCCGGCCTGCAGGGCCGGGAACAGGTGCTCGTCGTCGTCGTGGATCGTGACCACCACCGACTGGCACTCGCTCTGGGTCTCGCGCAGCTTCTCGACCACATCGACGCCCGAGCCGTCGGGCAGACCGAGGTCGCACAGCGCCAGGTCGAACTTGATCGCCGAGACCAGCTCGAGCGCGTCATGCACGCGCGCGGCCTCGGAGATCTGGCCGTCGGGGAAGACCTGCATCACCAGCGTCTTCAACCAGGCGCGGATTTCGGGCAGGTCTTCGAGCAGCAGGATGGTCTTCATGGCGTGGCCTTCGCAAGGCCCAGAATGGGCCCTTGCATGCTACCAGCGGCTCAACCCTTGGTCGTGTGCCGCTCCAGCGGGATCGTGAGGCGGATCACGGTTCCATAGCCCGGGCCCGACTCCACCAGGCATTGACCGTGCAATTGTTTGGCCCGGTGCTTCATGCTGGCCATGCCATGGCCGCGGTCCAGGCGGCCGTCGAGCTCGAGTGGGATGCCCTTGCCGTTGTCCTGGATCGCGAGCTGGAAATCCCCACTGTCGATCAGGCAGCGGATCGTGCAGCGCGACGCACCGCTGTGCTTGATGATGTTGTTGACCGCCTCGCGCAGGATGCGCGTGGTCTGCACATAGGCCCGGGCCGACAGCGTTTGCGGCAGCTCGTCCGAGGGCGCGCTCCACTCGCCTTCGACGCCGGTCTGCGACAGCCGGCCCACCACCTCGGCGCGCCAGTCGCCCAGCGCGTCGATCAATTTCACCGGCTTGCCGGTCAGGCCGCGCACCGACAGGCGCATCTCTTCGAGCGCCTCGCGCGCCAGCGTCGAGATGCGCTCGCTCTCGCTGGTGTGCACGATGGTCAGCAGTTTGGCACCGAGGTCGTCGTGCAGGTCGGCGGCGATGCGTTTGCGCTCCTGCTGCGTGACCTGCTCGACGCGCAACTCGGCCATCTGGGTGTAGTTCTTCTCCATCTCGGCGCTGGCCTCGCGCACCCGGCTCTCGAGCGCCTGGCGGCTTGCTTCGACGCTCAGCAGCGCGTGGCCGTACTGCTGCACCAGGTGCAGCCCCATGGCGATGAAGGCCAGCGGCATCAGCGTGTGCGGCAAGTGTTGCCAGGGCGACGGCAGCCAACGCTGCTGGGCCACCCATTCGAGCAGCGTCATCGCCGCGGCCACGCCCAACAGCACCGCCATGGCCCAGAAATCGCGCCGCCGCGAGCGCCGCGTCGACCACAGGTAGAACGCCATCGCAGCCAGCACCTGCAGCACCAGCAGCGCATACCAGGAGCTGGCGATCATGTGCAGGCGCTGCGGCCCGGCCAGCAGCAGGCTGCCCGGCACCGCGATGCACTGTGCATACAGCGCCACCTCGATCGGCCGCGAGCGCCAGCCCGCATAGTGCAGCAGGAACTGCACCGCCGCCAGCGCCACCAGCGGCGGCAGGCTGGCCAGCAGCACTTCGCTGTAGAAGTTGGCCAGCGGCAGGTCGTGCCACCACAGCCGCGCGGTCACCAGGGCCCAGCCCAGGGCCACGGCGCCGAAGTAGCGCAGGTGGCTGTCGCGCCGGCGCGAGCGGGCCATTACCCAGGCCAACAGCGCGGTCAGCAGCAGCAGTGCCGATGCCGCCAGCGGCAGCGTCACCGCCAGCAGGGTCTCGCGGGCGTGCAGCGCGTGCAGCGCTGCGTAGGGCCCGATCAGCGGCGCGGCCAGACCGCCGGCGCGCTGGCGCGACGCCACCTGCTGCAGGGCGTAGCCGGCCAGCCGCAGGTCGATGCTGTTGTCGTGCTCTTGCAGCAACGACAGCGGCAGCGGCACCAGCAGCGGCCGCTGGCAGTCGAGCGAGATCGGGTCGCTCATTCGCCCGACCGCGTGCAGGCGCTGGCCATTGACCTGGATCTCGACGTTGGCGCAGGCGCGCTCGATGTAAACGGCCAGCGGGCCGGACGAGCCGGCGGCCGCGGCGTCGAAGCGCAGCCGGTACCACACCGGTGTGCTCAACTGCGGCCGTGTGCGTGCCCAGTCGTCGGGCAAGCTGACCACGCGCTGCGCGGACTCGCTCGGGAACCGCCCCAGGCCGGTGTCCTCGGCGAGCACCGCATCGGCAAACGCCAACGGCTGGCCCTGGGCCCGGACCGGATGCGCTGCCAGCGCGAGCCAAAGCAGCGCGGCCAGGGCCAGCGCCAGCCGCCCGTCGAAGATTGCGTTGCGCGCCATGTCGGCTCGGATTGTGCAGGATGGTGCATCGCGATCGGCACAGCGACAATCGACGCCTTCGTGCGTTCCTGCAAGGCATTGCATTGATCCTTCGCCACGCTTTCATTCCCCTGGACAATGCGCGCCTGGCGCACCTGTGCGGCGCGGTCGACGGCCACCTGCGGGCGATCGAATCGGCACTTGGGGTGGCGATCGCGCGGCGCAACGAGTCCTTTCGCGTCGAAGGCGCCAAGGCCGCCGCCGAGCGCGCGGTGGTCCTGCTGCAGTCACTGTACGAGCGTGCGGTGCGACCGATCGGCGGCGAAGAGTTCCAGTTCGCGCTGGCCGAGGCGGCGGCACCGGGCGCGCCACGCGGCGTGCCTGCGTCCAACGACGACCCCGACGCCGCGGTGGTGCTGCACACCCGGCGTGCCGACCTCGACGGTCGAACGCCCAACCAGCGCCAGTACCTGCGCCACATGCTCGGCCACGACATCACCTTCGGCATCGGCCCGGCCGGCACCGGCAAGACTTTCCTGGCCGTCGCCTGCGCGGTCGATGCGCTGGAGCGCAGCCAGGTCCAGCGCATCGTGCTCTCGCGCCCGGCGGTCGAGGCCGGCGAGCGGCTCGGCTTCTTGCCCGGCGACCTGGCGCAGAAGGTCGACCCGTACCTGCGCCCACTCTACGACGCGCTGTACGACCTGATGGGCTTCGATCGCGTGACCAAGGCGTTCGAGAAGGGCCTGATCGAGATCGCTCCGCTGGCCTTCATGCGCGGACGCACGCTGAACCACGCCTTCGTGATCCTCGACGAGGCCCAGAACACGACCGCCGAGCAGATGAAGATGTTCTTGACGCGCATTGGTTTCGGCGCGCGCGCGGTGGTGACCGGCGACGTGAGCCAGATCGATCTGCCGCGCGGCGTCGAAAGCGGCCTGATCCAGGCCGAGCGCGTGCTGCGCCGCGTCGACGGCATCGCCTTCACCCGTTTCACGGCGGCCGATGTCGTGCGCCATCCGCTGGTGGGGCGCATCGTCGAGGCCTACGAACGGGCGCAGCAGAACGAACCGCGCGATGCGAGTTGAGCGGCCGAGGCTCACGCTGTCGTTGCAGCAGCCCGATGGCCGGCATCGCCGGGTGCTGGCTCGCCACGCTGTCGCGCGCTGGATCCGCGCGGCGCTCGATGCGCCGGCCGAAATCACCGTGCGCATCGTCGACGAGGACGAGGGGCGTGCCCTCGACCGAAACTACCGCGCCAAGGACCACGCCACCAATGTGCTGACCTTCGACTACCAGCGCGCGCCGGTCGTCGTGGCCGATCTGGTGCTGTGTGCGCCGGTGGTGGCCCGCGAGGCGCGCGAGCAGGGCAAGACGCTCGACGCCCACTACGCGCACCTGATCGTGCACGGCACGCTGCACGCGCAAGGCTGGGACCACGAGCACGCCGCCGCCGCGCGGGCGATGCAGGCACGCGAGAGCGCACTGGTGCAGGAGCTGGGCTACGCCGACCCTTACCGTCGCTGATCCGACGGAGCCTTCAACCGCGCGTGCTCAGGTAACGCTTGCGCCAGAAGAACTGACCCAGACCGAGGCCGATCACCATCATCACGCCGATCGTGACCCACACTCCGGTGGCGCTGTGGATCAAGGGCAGCGCATCGAAGTTCATGCCGAAGAAGCCGGTCACGAGGTTCAGCGGCATGAAGATCGCTGTCAACACGGTCAGCGTGCGCATGATGTCGTTGGTGCGGTGGCTGAGGGCGGAGAAGTGCATCTGCACCGCGGTCTCGGCCGATTGCTCGAGCCGGCGCACATGGGTCAGCACGCGCGCGATGTGTTCGAGCACGTCGCGCGAGCGCACGCGCAGCAACTCTCGGTCGCGCTTGGCCGCGTCATCGGCGGGCGCGGGCCACTCGTCGAGGGCGTCGATCCATTCCTGAACCGCTGCCTGTTGGTCTTCGCAGGTGTCTTCGAGCAGGTGCAGGGTGTTGCGCGATTCGAGCAGCACCGGCCAGTCGCGGAAGCGGCTCTTCGGGCTCAGCAGCTCGCTTTGCAGCGCGCCGAGCTGGCGCGTCAGCAGGCGGCGCAGGTCGAGGTAGCCGTCGACCATGTGGTTGACCATGCGCAGCATCAGGTCGGGCGGGCTGCTGGGCAGGCGCACGGAGGCGCGGCCTTCGGTGCCGGCGCCGCCCAGGCCGGCCAGCCGCATCGCGAAATGCTCGCGCACTGCGCAGTCCGCGGGGTGCACGGTGATCAGCACATGGTCGAACAGCGCGAAGCCGACCGGGCTGGTGTCGATGGATTCGAGCGTCCGCCGCGCCGAGGCGACCGTCGCCGGCTCGGCGTCGGCCGGTGACGGCTCGCCCGGGCTGCCGGCTGCCAGGCGCCTGAACACCAGCATGTCGTACCACGAGGTGTAGTCGTAGTGGCTGGGCAAGTGAGGGTTGAGCAGGTCGGAGATGTGCAGGTCGACCAACTGGCTGGTCTCCCAGCGCTGCAGATGCTCTTGCACGTCCGCGATGCGGCGCTCGAATTCGCCGCGGGAGCTGCCGATCCACAGGAAGCCGGTCGCCGGCAGCGCGTCAGGCAAGCCGTCGAGTTCGGTGAAGCGATCGGCAGCGACGTGAAAGACGCGCATCGACGGGCGCAGCTCAGACGCGCAGCAGGCGTGCCGCGTCGAGCGCAAAGTAGCTCAGCACGCCGTCGGCGCCGGCGCGCTTGAAGGCGAGCAAGGTTTCCATCATCACTGCGTCGTGGTCGAGCCAGCCGTTGGCGGCGGCGGCTTTGAGCATCGCGTACTCGCCGCTGACCTGGTAGGCGAAGGTCGGCATGCGGAATGCGTCCTTCACGCGGCGCACGATGTCCAGGTAGGGCAGGCCGGGCTTGACCATCACCATGTCGGCGCCCTCGGCGATGTCCAGCGCCACTTCGCGCAGGGCTTCGTCGCTGTTGGCCGGGTCCATCTGGTAGACCTTCTTGTCGCTGCGCCCGAGGTTGCCGGCCGAGCCGACGGCGTCGCGGAAAGGGCCGTAGAACGCGCTGGCGTACTTGGCGCTGTAGGCCATGATCTTGGTGTGGATCTGGCCGCTCGATTCGAGCGCCGACCGGATCGCACCGATCCTGCCGTCCATCATGTCGCTCGGCGCAACGATGTCGACACCCGCCTCGGCCTGCACCCGCGCTTGCTCGACCAGGACGGCCACGGTCTCGTCGTTGAGGAGGTAGCCGCTGTCGTCGATCAGGCCGTCCTGGCCATGGGTGGTGTACGGGTCCAGCGCCACGTCGGTCAACAAGCCGAGTTCGGGGAATCGACGCTTCAACTCGCGCACCGCACGCGGCACCAGGCCCTCGGGGTTGGTGGCTTCGCGGCCGTCGGGCGACTTCAGCGCGCGCTCGATGACCGGAAACAAGGCCATCACCGGCACGCCCAGCGCCAGGCACTGCTCGGCCAGCGGCAGCAGGCGGTCGACCGACAGGCGCTGCACGCCGGGCATCGAGGCGACCTCCTCGGCGCGCTCCTGTCCGTCGAGCACGAACACGGGGTAGATCAGGTCGGCCGGGGTCAACTGGTTTTCGCGCACCAGCGCGCGGCTGAAGGCATCGCGGCGCAGGCGGCGCGGCCGGCTGGCAGGAAAGGGGGGCAGCGGGGGTGTGGGCATGGCAACGGTGGGCGGGTTTGCCGCGGCCGCGCGCCGTGGCCGGAAACAAGCCCGGCAGTGTGTGACAAGGCGGTTACAACCGGCGCGCGCTCTGCTAAAGTGGCCATTGAATGATAGCCGCAAGGTGGTCATTCCCTGCTTTTCCTCCCTGAGCAGGCGCCTTAGCGTGATGACAGCGATAAGGCTTTTCAGCCCCGGCTGCAAGGCCGGGGCTCTTTATTGGAGCGCGGGCCCAGGTCCGCATAATCGCCGCACATGAGCAACGGCTTCCTCTGGGTCAAGGCCTTCCACATCGTCTTCGTCGCCAGTTGGTTCGCGGGCCTGTTCTACCTGCCGCGGCTGTTGGTCAATCTGGCGATGGTGCCCGCCGACAGCAGCGCCGAACGCGAACGCCTGCTGCTGATGGCGCGCAAGCTGTATCGATTTGCAAACCTGCTGATGGGGCCGGCGATCGTGCTCGGCGTGGTCCTGTGGCTGGTGTACGGCGTTGGCCGCGGGCCGGGCAATGGCTGGCTCTACGCCAAACTGGGCGTGGTGTTCGCGGCCGCCGGTTACCACCACCTGTGCGGTTCGCTGTTGCGTGACTTCGAGGCCGGCAACAACCGCCGCAGTGATCGCTGGTACCGCGTCTTCAACGAACTGTCGGTGTTGTTGTTCACTGCCGCCGTGGTCTTGGTCGTCGTCAAACCGTTCTGAGCATGGCCCGCTCCGCAGCGCGCCACCGCAGCACGGCATTGCCCCTGGCGCTGGCGTTTGCGGCCCTGGTCGTGTATGCCAGCCTGTACCCGTTCAGCGGCTGGCGCTGGCCGCCGACACTCACGGGCCTGGACCTGCTGCAACTGCCCTGGCCGCCGTGGCGCGACCGCTTCGACGAAGGCTCGAACCTGCTGGGCTATGTGCCGCTGGGCGCGCTGCTGTTCGTCGCCGTGATGCGCAGCGGCGGCGGCGCAGTCGCAGGCGTGGCCATCGCGGTGCTGGGCAGTGCGGGGCTGTCGTTCGCGGTCGAGGTGATCCAGAATTTCCTGCCGGCGCGGGTGCCGTCTCTCAAGGACTGCGCGTTCAACGTCACCGGCGCGCTGTTGGGCGCGGTCTTCGCAGCGTTGCTGCAGGCACTGGGCTGGGTCGATCGCTGGCAGGCGCTGCGCGAGCGCTGGTTCGCGCGGCGCAGCGCCGGTGCCCTGGTGCTGCTCGTGTTGTGGCCGGTGGGCTTGTTGTTCCCGACGCCGGTGCCGCTGGGCCTGGGCCAGGTGTGGGGCGAAATGCATGCGCTGGCCGAGGCGGCGTTCGTCGGTACGCCTTGGGCCGCCGACATGGCCGCCTGGCTCGGCGAGGTCGATAACGTCGGCACCCTGCCGGCGCTGTCGCGCGCCCACGAACTGCTGGCCATCGCGCTTGGCCTGGCCGCGCCGTGCCTGGTGGCCTTCGCGACCACACGTGCCGGCGGGCACCGCTTGGCGCTATTGGCCGGCGCAACTTTTCTTGCGTTGGCGGTCAGCACGCTGTCGACGGCGCTCAATTTCGGGCCCGAACATGCGCTCGCATGGTGGTCGCCGACCACCTGGCGGGCCCTGGCGCTGGGCGTCGCGCTCGCGCTGCTGGTCATCTGGGTCAGCCCGCGTTTGGCCGCCGGGCTGGGCCTGGCGGCGTTGACCGCGTTGGTGGTGCTCGTGGCGCAGGCCCCGGCCGACCCCTACTACGCTGCCAGTCTGAAAGGCTGGGAGCAGGGTCGCTTCATCCGCTTTCACGGTCTGGCGCAGTGGATCGGCTGGCTGTGGCCGTATGCGGCCATGGCCTGGCTGCTGACGCGGTTGGCGCGGCGGGACAGCGAGTAGCCCCACCTACAATCGATGCATGAGCCCGCCGGGCCGTCCCAAGGGCGAATACCGGAGGGCGAAGCCCGAAGGTACCCTGATGAGTTCGAGCTACTACCAGCGCCATATCTTCTTCTGTCTCAACCAGCGTGCCAACAACGAAGCCTGCTGCGCGCAACACGACGCACAAGCCGGGTTCGATCACTGCAGGGCGCGCGTCAAGGCGGCCGGCATCAACGGGCCGGGCGGCGTGCGCGTCAACAAGTCGGGTTGCCTGGACCGCTGCGCCGGCGGGCCGGTCGCCGTCGTCTACCCGGATGCCGTGTGGTACCACTATGTCGACCAGAGCGACATCGACGAGATCGTCGACTCGCACCTGTTGGGTGGCAAGGTCGTCGAGCGCCTGCTGCTCGCACCAGACGTGGGTCACTGACGCCGCGCCCTTCGTGAACCCGCGTACCCAACGGCGCATGGTGGCCGGCCCCGCCGGCGACATCGATTGCGCCATCGACGAGCCCGAAGGGCCGCTGCAGGGCGTGGCCGTGGTCTGCCATCCGCACCCGCAGCATGGCGGCACGCTGGACAACAAGGTCGTGGCCACGCTGGCGCGCGCCTTTGTGCAATGCGGCTGGCGTGCGGTGCGCTTCAACTTTCGCGGCATCGGCGGCTCGGCCGGCGCGTGGGACGATGGCCGCGGCGAGATCGACGATGCGCTGGCGGTGGCGGCAGCCTCGCGCGAGGCCGGCCAGCCCCTGGCGCTGGCCGGCTTCTCGTTCGGTGGCTATGTGGCTTCGCACGCTGCCGCGGCACTGCATCCCGAACGCCTGGTGCTGATTGCGCCGGCGACAGCCAACTTCGCGCTGGCGCCTGTACCTGCCGACACATTGGTGGTCCACGGCGAGGCCGATGATGTGGTGCCGTTGTCGGCCACGCTCGATTGGGCGCGGCCGCAGGCGCTGCCGGTGCTCGTGGTGCCCGCTGGCGGCCATTTCTTTCACGGGCAATTGCCCTTGCTGAAGTCGCTGGTGGTGCGCCACCTGTCGGCGCCGGCTGGCTGAGCCTTCGCTTCGTGAATCTTTGCTTTTCCTGACTGTGACTTCGATGAAAAGATTGTTCGCTACTGTTGCAACTGCGGCCCTGGCCGTGGCCACCGCGTTGTCGCCGTCGTGGGTCACGGCGCAGGCGCTGCAGGCGCCAGAAATTGCCGCGCGGCAGTACATCCTGCTCGACCTGACCACCGGCCAGACGCTGGCCGAACGCGACGCCGACACACCCACCGACCCGGCCTCGCTGACCAAGTTGATGACGGCCTACATCGTGTTCGGCGCCCTGCGCGACAAGAAACTCACGCTCGAACAGCAACTGGCGGTCAGCGCACGGGCCTGGAACGAGCGCAAAGGCGACCCGTCGCTGATGTTCATCAACACCACCATGCGGCCGACCGTGGAGGAACTGCTGCACGGGATGATCGTGCAATCGGGCAACGACGCCTCGGTGGCGCTGGCCGAAGCCGTCGGCGGCACGGTCGAGAATTTCGCTTCGATGATGAACCGCCAAGCCCTGGCTTGGGGCCTGAAGAACACCAACTTCAAGAACGTCACCGGCATGGGCGAAGCCGGCCACAAGTCCAGCGCGCGCGATATTGCGGTTATCGCATCGCGCGTGATCCGCGACTTCCCGCAGTACTACCCCTACTACAGCATCAAGGAGTGGACGTACAACAAGATCCGCCAGGACAACCGCAACCTGCTGCTGCGCCGCGACCCGACGGTCGACGGGATGAAAACCGGCTATACCGAAGCCGCCGGCTACTGCTTGGTGGCCAGCGCCGCGCGCGACTATCCGAACCTGGGCCCCGGCACCAAGCGCCGCCTGCTCAGCGTCGTGCTCGGCTCGGCGTCGCGCGAGGCGCGGGCCAGCGAAAGCCAGAAGCTGCTCAACTGGGGCTACCAGGCGTTCGACCCGGTGAAGCTGTTCGACGCCGGCAAGGCGATCGCGACGCCCGAGGTCTGGAAAGGCACGGAGCGACTGGCCAAGCTGGGCAGCGACGCCGCCGTCGTCATCGCCGTGCCACGCGGCGAGGCCGACAAGCTGCAGACGCGCGTCGAGCGCACCGAGCCGCTGGTGGCGCCGCTGGCCAAGGGCCAGCGTGTCGGCACGCTGAAGGTGACCACCGCGGCGGGCGCTCCGGTGGCCGAGGTGCCGCTGGTGGTGCTCGAAGCTGTCGAGCAGGCCGGTATCTTCGGCCGCGCGTGGGACGCGATCCGGCTGTGGATCAAGTAGTAAGCTGGTCGCCCGACTGAGGAGCGCGCATGTCCACCGCCCTGCCCGAGACCCTGTGCTACCTGAACGGCCGCACCCAGCGCCTGTGCGACGCCCAGGTCAGCGTGCTCGACCGCGGCTTCATCTTCGGCGATGGCCTCTATGAAGTCGTGCCGGTGTACGGCCGCAAGCTGTTCCGGTTCGACGAACACATGGCGCGGCTGGCGCGCAACCTGGCCAAGCTGCGTATCGCCAACCCATACAACCGCGAGCAATGGCTGGAGCGCATCCGCCCGCTGGTGGCGGCGCTGGCCGAGCGGCAGGGTGCGCAGGACCAACTGGTCTACATCCAGCTCACGCGCGGTGTGGCCCTGCGTGACCATGTGATGCCCACCGACGTCGACCCGACGGTGTTCGTGATGGTCAATGCGACGAAGCCGCCGACGCCCGAGCAGCGACACCACGGCGTGGCCTGCACCACCGCGCGCGACTTTCGCTGGGAGCGCGGTGACATCAAGAGCATCTCGCTGCTCGGCAACGTGCTGGCGCGGCAGATGTCGGCCGACCACGGCGCGGCCGAGACCATCATGTTCCGCGATGGCGCCCATGGCGGCCCGTGGCTGACCGAGGCCGCCGCCTGCAACGTCTGGGTCGTGCACGAGGGCGCGCTGCTCGGCCCGCCCAAGAGCGAGCATGTGCTCGAAGGCATCCGCTACGAACTGCTGCGCGAGCTGTGCGAGGAAGAAGGCATCGCCTACAACCTGCGCCCGCTGTCGGAGGCCGATGTTCGCGCGGCCGACGAAGTGCTGCTCAGCTCGGCCACCAAGGAGGTGTTGCCGGTGACCAAGATCGACGGCGAGCAGGTTGGCCACGGCGCGCTGCGCGGCAAGCCCGGGCCGGTTTACGCGCGGCTGTATGAGGCCTATCAGCGGGCCAAGGCCACGCAGTCGGTATGAGCCTGCCCGGCCGCCCGAAAGGCGAATACCGCAGCGCGCAGCGCGGAGTAACCTGATGAGCGCCGGGGCGATCCCGCCCGAACGCAGCCTGATCGAGTACCCGAGCGCGTTCCCGATCAAGGTGATGGGGGCGAACATCGAGGGCTTCGCCGCCGCCGTCGTTGCGGTGGTCCGGCATTTCGATCCTGGCTTCGACGCTGCCACGGTCCAGGCGCGGCCGAGCAAGGCCGGCAACTACCTCGGTCTGACCCTCACCGTCAAGGCCACCAGCCGCGAACAGCTCGACGAGCTGTACCGCACGCTGTCGACGCACCCGATGGTCAAGGTGGTGTTGTAGCGAGAGGGGTGGGCGCGCCGATCTTGGCGTCGAGTTCCCTGACCTTGCTCGGCGCGGCGTCGTCGCCGTTGCGCGCGGCCACGGCGTACCAGTAGCGAGCTTCCTTCAGGTCGCGCTCGACACCGTCGCCGGCCTCGAACATCGAGGCGATCAGGTATTGCGCCCCGACATCGCCGCCCTGCGCGGCGATGCGAAACCAGCGTGCGGCCTGCACCGCGTCCTTGGCGGCGCCGCGGCCCAGGTAATGCGCGGTGGCTATGGCCACCTGGGCGTCGACGCTGCCGGCCTCGGCGGCGCGGCGGTACCAGCGGTTGGCCTGCGCCAGGTCGGTGGTCGCAGCGGCGCGCCCTTGCTCGTACAGTTGTGCCAGGCCGACCATCGCGGTGACGAAACCGCCCTCGGCGGCGCGCGTCATCAGCAGCAGCGCCTCGCTCGCGTTGGCGCCCGGCGTTTCGCCCCGCAGGTGCATCACGGCCAGGTTGTAGTCCGCCGCGGCCACGCCGGCGCGCGACAGGCGTGTGAACGCCGCGCGGGCCTGGGCCAGTTCGCCGCGCTCGTAGGCCGCCACCGCGGTCTCGATCTCGGTGGCGGCCTGCGCGGCCTGCACCAGCGTGGTGGCCGTCAGCAGGGCGGCAAGGAAGTGGGCGCGCATGCAGACTCCGGGTGTTGACGACGCGACGATACGCGTGTGCCACGCCCTGCGTCGCGCGGCGCGCGAAAACCTTGCAGCGCGGTCGACATGCGAGACTGCGGCCGCCATGCTGATTCGCCATCTCGGCCGCTGCGATTGGGCCGCCACCGCCGATGCCATGCGCGCCTTCACCGAGGCCCGCGGCGACACCACGCCCGACGAGCTGTGGCTGGCCGAACACGGCCCGGTCTTCACGCAAGGCCTCGCCGGCCGGGCTGAGCATGTGTTGGCTGCGCGCGAGATCCCGGTGCTGTCGAGCAACCGTGGCGGCCAGGTCACCTACCACGGGCCGGGGCAGGTGGTGGCCTACCCGCTGGTCGACTTGAAGCGGCTGTCGATCTACGTCAAGGAGTACGTGTTCCGCATCGAGGCCGCGGTGCTGAAGGTGCTGGAAAGCTACGCCGTCACCGGCCACCGGATTGCCGGCGCGCCCGGCATCTACGTGCGCCTGGATGACCCGTTCGCGCACGCCGCATTGCAGGGCCCGGCCGACCCGCGCCGCCCGTTCCGCGGCTTGGGCAAGATCGCCGCGCTGGGCATCAAGGTCAACCGGCATCGCGCCTACCACGGCGTGGCGCTGAACGTGGCGATGGACCTGGAACCCTTTTCGCGCATCGACCCCTGCGGTTACGCCGGGCTGCAGACCGTCGATCTGGCTAGACTCGGTGTCACCGCCACCTGGCACGAGGCCGCCGACCGGCTCGCCGCGCGCCTGGCCACCCAGTTCAGTTCATGACCACCGACACCCCGACGCCCGCCTACGACCCGACCGCCAAGCAGAAGGCGCAGGCCAAGACCGCGCGCATCCCGATCAAGGTGGTGCCGGCCGAAGTGCTGAAGAAGCCCGAGTGGATCCGCGTCAAAGCCGGTTCTCCCAGCACACGCTTCTACGAGATCAAGCAGATCCTGCGCGAGAACAAGCTGAACACGGTGTGCGAGCAAGCCAGTTGCCCGAACATCGGCGAGTGCTTCGGCAAGGGCACGGCCACGTTCATGATCATGGGCGACAAATGCACGCGGCGTTGCCCGTTCTGCGATGTCGGCCACGGCCGGCCCGACCCGCTCGATACCGATGAGCCGGTGAACATGGCCAAGACCATCGCCGCGCTGAAGCTGAAGTACGTAGTCATCACCAGCGTCGACCGCGACGACCTGCGCGATGGCGGCGCGGCGCATTTCGTCGAGTGCATCCGCCAGACCCGCGCGCTGTCTCCCGCAACCCAGATCGAAGTCCTGGTGCCCGACTTCCGCGGCCGCGACGACCGCGCGCTGGAGATCCTGAAAGCCGCGCCGCCGGACGTGATGAACCACAACCTCGAGACCGTGCCGCGCCTGTACAAGGTAGCCCGGCCGGGGAGCGACTACGCCTTCAGCCTGAACCTGCTGAAGAAGTTCAAGGCCCTGCACCCCGGCGTGCCGACCAAGAGCGGCCTGATGGTCGGCCTGGGCGAAACCGACGACGAGATCCTCGCCGTGATGCGCGACATGCGCGAGCACCACATCGGTATGCTGACCATCGGCCAGTACCTGGCGCCCAGCGGCCATCACCTGCCAGTGCGCCGCTACGCGCACCCGGACACCTTCAGGATGTTCGAGCGCGAGGCGGCGGCGATGGGTTTCTCCCACGCCGCCGTCGGCGCGATGGTGCGTTCGAGCTACCACGCCGATCAGCAGGCCCATGCGGCCGGCTTGGCGCCTGCGCACGACGCTTGACGATCACGGCCACCGCGATCAGACTCGCGCCCCTTGCTTGAACCGACCCCGAAAGGAGATGAACATGGAACGCCACATGACTGACCTCGTCGTCGCTTTGGGGATCGTTTCGGCCCGCTCGCCCGCTCGCTGAACCAGGCGCAGAGCCTGTCCCGGTGGCCTGCAGGCCGCCGAAAAGATGCCCTCCCTCGAACCGTTCGCTTCGCTGAGCGCGAAGCGTGCTGCCGCATGCGCTGGCGCGCGTCGGCGTGACATTCGTTGGATGGATTTCAAATGCAGATACTGGATTTCGATCGGCTGCGGCCGATCGGGCTGTCGCCGGCGATGGCCCGCGCGATTGCGATCGCGAGAGAAGAACTGACGGGTGCGCCTTTGCGTGTGACCGAGGTGCACCGCGAAACGCTGCGTGTTCACGACGGCGCTGCCGAATTCACCACGCGTGCGATGCCGCGGCTGCAGCGCAGCCTGATCGACGACGGCGCTGCCCTGGCCGTCGGCGACTGGGTGCTGGCCGAGCCCGACCGCCACGGCGACTGGTGGGCCCACACTCGCATCGCGCCGCAGACGCAACTCGCGCGCCGCGACATGCAGGGCCTGCCGCAGGTCTTTGCCAGCAATGTCGACACCGCCCTGCTGGTGATGGGTCTGGATGCCGACTTCAGCCCACGACGGCTCGAACGCTACCTCGCACTGGTGCAGGGCAGCGGCGTGGAGCCTGTGGTGGTGTTGAGCAAGGCCGATCTGTGCGCGAACGAGATTGAACAACGCCAGCTGACGCTGCGTACGCGCCTGCCGGCCGGGCTGAACATCGTGGCCATCAACGCGCTCGATCCGGCCGCCACAGCGCTCTTGCTGCCGTGGCTCGGCGCCGGGCAGACCCTGGTGCTGCTCGGCTCGAGCGGTGCCGGCAAATCGACGCTGACCAACACCCTGCTCGGCGCCCCGGTGCAGGACACCGGCGGCGTGCGCACGGGCGACGGACGCGGGCGCCACACCACCACGGTGCGCTCGCTGCACCTGTTGCCCGGTGGCGCCTGCGTGATCGACACCCCCGGTGTGCGCACGCTGCGACCGGCCACCGATGTGGCCGGCGCCGGCTTCAGCGATGTGCTGGCGCTGGCGCAGCGTTGCCGCTTTCGCGACTGCCGACACCAGGGTGAGCCCGGCTGCGCGGTGCGCGAAGGCGTCGAGGCCGACCGCCTGGCCAACTTCCACAAGCTCGAGCGCGAGCACAAGCGTGACACGATGACCGTGCTCGAGCGCCGCGAGCAACTCAATCTGTGGAAAGCCCGGGGGCGCGCCGCGCGCGTTCGCATCCGCGACAAGCAGGGCGGCTGACGCCGCCGCGTGCAAGCTCAAGCCTCGGCGAGCAGCTTTTCGACCAACGCGTGCAATGCGGCGAAATCGGGCGCGCCGACGTAGCGCTTGACGATGTTGCCGTGCTTGTCGATCAGAAAGCTGGTGGGCGTGAGCTGCACGTCGCCGAAGCGCTTGGCGATCTCGCCGGTGTTGTCGATGGCCACGCCGAACGGCAATTGCCGCGACCGGGCGAAGCGAACCACATAGGCTGGCGGGTCATAGCTCATCGCCACCGCCACAGTGTCGTAGCCACGGCGCTTGAACTTGTTGTAGGTGGCCACGATCTGCGGCATCTCGGCCACGCAGGCGGTGCAACTGGTGGCCCAGAAATTGACCAGGACCACCTTGCCGCGCAGTGACTCGGTGCTGGCCTTGCTGCCGTCGAGCAGCGTGTAGGAGACTGAAGGCACGGGTTCGCTCTGGGTCAGCATTGGCCAGGCCAGAGCCGCGGCGGCCAGCGCAAGGGCAACGGTCACGACAACCACCAGTGGGCGGGCCAGCTTCATCGGCAGACTCAATCAATGCAACGCAGGCAGTTTACGACCCCAGCGATGGCTTCCTCGGCAACCCCCAGGTGCGGATCGGGCTGCCCGGGGTTCCGAGGCACGCGGCCAAGCCTTAGGCGTCTGATCAGACCACGCCGCGTTCACGCAATCGCGCGCGCTCGGCGTCATCGAGCCCCAGTTCTGCCAGCACCTCGTCGGTGTGCTGGCCCAGCAATGGCGGCGCGTGGCGCACCTGCACCGGTGTGGCCGACAACTTCATCGGGCTGGCCACCAGGCGCAGCGTATCGGTGTACGGGTGCGGCACCGGCACGGCCATGTCGCGGGCCTGCACCTGCGGATCGGCAAACACTTCGGCCAGGTCGTTGATCGCGCCGCAGGGCACCTTGGCGGCTTGGAGCGCGCTGAGCCACTGCTGTTTGCTGCGCCTGAGCAGCAGCTCGGCCAGCAACGGCACCAGCGCCTCGCGGTGGCGCACACGGTCGGCATTGCGCACGAAACGCTCGTCGCGCGCCAGTTCGGGCCGGTCGGCGACCACGCAAAAACGCGCGAACTGGCCGTCGTTGCCGACCGCCAGGATCAGGTGACCGTCGGCGGCCTCGAACACTTGGTACGGCACGATGTTCTGGTGCGCGTTGCCGGCGCGCTGCGGCGACGTGCCGGTGACGAGGTAGTTGGCGCCGAGGTTGGCCAGCATCGCCACCTGGGTGTCGAGTAGCGCCATGTCGATGTGTTGACCCTGCCCGGTCGCATCGCGGTGGCGCAGCGCGGCCTGGATCGCGATCGTGGCGTACAAGCCCGTGAACAGATCGGCTACCGCGACGCCGACCTTTTGTGGCCCGCCGCCGGGCCGGTCGTCGCGCTCGCCGGTCACGCTCATCAGTCCTCCGAGGCCCTGCACCGCGTAGTCGTAACCGGCACGGTCGCGGTAGGGCCCGGTCTGGCCGAAGCCGGTGATGGAGCAGTAGACCAGTCGCGGTTGGGCCGCCAGCAGCGTGGCCGCATCGAGACCGTAGCGCGCCATGTCGCCGACCTTGAAGTTTTCGACCAGCACGTCGCACCCGGCGGCCAATCGGCGGATCAGTGTCTGGCCTTCGGCCTGCGCCAGGTCGATGGTGATCGAGCGCTTGTTGCGGTTGCAGCCGAGGTAGTAGGCCGCTTCGCTGGTGTCGCGGCCCGCGCGGTCCTTCAAGAACGGCGGGCCCCAGCCGCGGGTGTCGTCGCCGCCGGGGTGGCCGACGCTCGCCGGGCGTTCGACCTTGATCACATCGGCCCCCAGGTCGGCCAGGGTCTGGGTGCACCACGGGCCGGCGAGCACGCGTGACAGATCGAGCACGCGCACGCCGGCAAGCGCGGCGGGGGGCGGTGGCAGGTCGGGGCTCATGACCGCACCCCGCTCGCCGAGTACGGCGAGCGACCCTCCGAGAGGGTCGGGCCTTGCTTGGGGCGGCCCGGCGCGGCGGCCCGTGAAGAACAGGTTGACACCGGATGTCTCATGCGGCCATCGTAAGCGCGCTGCCCGGATAATCGAGCACCATGAAGGCGCGCGCTGTCACTGCGGGGCTGGTCTTGGTGTGCGCCGGCGCGGCGTGCACGCCAACGCTCGACTGGCGCGAAGTGCGGCCCGAGTCGTCCGGCTTGGTGGCGCTGTTCCCGTGCAAGCCCACCGGCCATGTGCGCCAGTTGCCGTTGGCGGGCGTGAGGGTCGAGATGTCGCTGTTCGCGTGCTCGGCGGGTGGCGCCACCTACGCGGTGAGCTTTGCCGACGTCGGCCAGCCGCAGCTCGTGGGCCCAGTGCTCGACGAATTGGCCGCGGCGGCGGCACGCAATATCGGCGCCAAAGGTTCGCACGCCGCGTCGCCGCTGCGTATCGAAGGCATGACGCCCCACCCGCAAGCCGGGCGGCAGGCGTTTGCCGGCCAACTCAGCGATGGCCAACGGGTCGTGGAGCAGGTGGCGGTGTTCGCACGCGGTACGCGGGTGTTCCAGGCCACGATGCTGGGGGCGCGGCTGGACGTCGAGGCCGTCGAAGCCTTCTTCGGCGCGTTGCGCCTGCCGACATGAGCCTGCACGGCCGCCCGAAAGGCGAATACCGGAGCGCGCAGCGCGCAGGTTGCCTGATGAGCCTGCCCGGCCGCCCGAAAGGCGAATACCGAAGCGCGCAGCGAGGAGGTTGCCTGATGAGCACGCCGGGCCGCCCCAAGAGCGAAACCGCAGCGCGCAGCGCGGAGCTTGCCTGATGAGCGCGGTGGTGCCGCCATTGCCGTCATTGAGCGTGAGCGCGCGGGCCGGGGTGGTGATGTTTGCCGCATTCGCCTTTGCGTACTTCTTTTCTGCGCTGTTGCGCGCGGTCACGGCCACTCTGGCGCCGGCGTTCAGCGCTGAGCTGGGCCTGTCGGCGGGCAAGCTCGGCCTTCTCGCCGGCGCTTACTTCCTCGGCTTCTCGCTGATGCAACTGCCGCTGGGCCGGGCGCTCGACCGCTACGGCCCGCGCCGCGTGCTGGTGTTGTGCCTCAGCCTGGCGGTGGCGGCCTGCGCAGCGTTTGCGCTGGCCCGCAACTTCGCAGCCCTGCTGGCGGCGCGCGCGCTGATCGGTGTGGGCGTGTCGGCCTGCCTGATGGCGCCGCTGACGGCGTACCGCCATCGCTTCGATGCGGCGGTGCAACTGCGCGCCAATTCGTGGATGCTGATGACCGGCTCGCTGGGCATGCTGGCGTCGACGCTGCCAGTGCAATGGCTGCTGCCGGTGGTGGGCTGGCGCGGGCTGTTCTGGCTGGTCGCCGGACTGCTGGCGCTGGCCACTGCCTTGATCGCCTGGGCGGTGCCGAGGGATTGCCCGGTGGCGCCGGTGGAGGGGGCATCGGTCCTGGGTTACCGCGAAATTTTTCGCCATCGCTACTTTGTGCGCTTGGCGCCGTTGGCCTTCTTCGCCTATGGCGGGCTGATCGCGGTGCAGTCGCTGTGGGCCGGGCCGTGGCTCACTGACGTGGCTGGGCACAACGCCGCCGGCGCGGCGCGCGGGCTGTTTGCGATCAATCTGGCGATGCTGTTCGCGTTCTTCGGCTGGGGTGTGGTGATGCCGCACCTGACGCGCCGTGGCTGGCAGGTCGATCGGTTGATCTCGTTGGGCGTGCCGCTGTCGTTGCTGCTGCTGGTTGCCGCGGTGGCGCTCGGCCCACAGGCTGGCGCAGCGTGGTGGGCCGCGTGGTGCGTGTCGTGCACGTTCGTCGCGCTCAGCCAGCCTGCGGTGGCCCAGGCCTTCCCGGCTGCCGCGGCAGGGCGGGCCCTGTCGGCCTTCAACCTGGTGATCTTCCTGGGCGTGTTTTGCGTGCAGTGGGGCATTGGGCTGGCCATCGACGCCTTGCTGGTGCAGGGCTGGCCCCGCGTGCGCGCGTTTCAGGCGGCTTTCGCGCTGTTTGCATTGGGCTGTGCCCTGTCCTACCTCTGGTTCCTTTGGCGCGGCCGCGATCGCCCGGCGCCGCAGGCCGGATAATCCGGCGCACCTGACTTCGATCCGATATGGCCGGCCTGCTCGTCATCGCTCACGCTCCGCTTGCTTCGGCGCTGCGCGCCGTCGCCGAACACGTCTACCCGGACTGCGCCGCATCGCTGGCCGCGCTCGATGTGCCGCCCGACATGCCGATCGAGCAGGTCGAAGCCCAGGCTGCCGAGTTGCTCTCGCGCATGGGTACGACTGAAGCACTGATCCTGACCGACGTGTTCGGTGCCACGCCCTGCAACGTGGCGCAGCGCTTGGCTGACGGCGTGCGGGTCAAGGTCGTTACCGGGGTCAACGTGCCGATGCTCTGGCGCTCGCTGTGCTATGCCAGCGAGCCGCTCGACAGCCTGGTGGCCCGCGCACTGGCTGGCGCCGCGCAGGGCGCGATGCAGGTCAGCCCGACGCGGCCGCAGAACCAGGCGCGCAATCCGTCCGACCCCGATGCAAAAGACCACCGTCACGATCAGCAATAAGCTGGGCTTGCATGCCCGTGCATCGGCCAAGCTGACCAAACTGGCCGGCGGCTTTGCCTGCAATGTGCACATGAGCCGCAATGGCCGACGCATCAACGCCAAGAGCATCATGGGCGTGATGATGCTGGCAGCCGGCATGGGCAGCCAAGTCGAGATCGAGGCCGATGGCGCCGACGAGGCGCAAGCGCTGGGGGCCCTCGTCGCGCTGATCGACGACCGGTTCGGCGAAGGCCAGTAGCGCTCGGCGGCGCGGCCGGCAACGCACCGCTGCTACATTCGATCGCATGAGCATCCAGGTCTTCGGGCTGGCGATTTCGCGCGGTGTTGCGATCGGTCGCGCAGTGCTGGTCGCGTCGGGCCGAGTCGACGTGGCGCATTACTTTGTCGCCCCGGCGCAGGTCGAGGCCGAGATCGCGCGCTTGCGCGACGCGCGCGACGTGGTGGCGGCCGAGTTCGGCACCCTGCAGCGCGACATGCCGGCTGATGCGCCGCCCGAACTCTCGGCACTGATCGATGTGCACCTGATGCTGGTGCACGACGAGTCGCTCACCGGCGCAGCCGGGCAGTGGGTGCGTGAGCGTCACTACAACGCCGAATGGGCCTTGTCGGCGCAGCTCGAGGTGTTGGCACGCCACTTCGACGAAATGGAGGACGAGTACCTGCGCGAGCGCAAGGCCGACCTCGAGCAGGTGACCGAGCGCATCCTGGCCGCCCTGATGCGCACGGCCAGCGGCGGCCAACGCATCGCCGCTGCCGGGGCGCGGGATTTCGGTGGCGAGGAGCCGCTGGTGCTGGTGGCCGGCGACATCGCGCCAGCGGACATGTTGCACTTCAAACGCAGCGTCTTTACGGGCTTTGTCACCGACGTCGGCGGCCGCACTTCGCACACGGCCATCGTCGCGCGCAGCATGGACATCCCGGCCGTGGTGGGCGCTCGCGAGGCGAGCCGGCTGATCCGGCAGGACGATTGGGTCGTGATCGACGGCGACGCCGGCGTGGTGATCGTCAATCCGCCGCCGATCGTGCTCGAGGAGTACCGCTTCCGTCAGCGACAAATCGAGCTCGAGCGGGCGCGCCTGAACCGCCTGCGGCATACGCCCGCAGTCACGCTCGACGGCGAGGCCGTCGAACTGCTGGCCAACATCGAACTGCCCGAAGATGCCGCCACGGCCGTCGATGCCGGCGCGGTGGGCGTCGGCTTGTTTCGCAGCGAGTTTCTGTTCATGAACCGTGGCCACGATCTGCCCGGCGAAGACGAGCAGTTCGAGGCCTACCGCGCCGCCGTGGAGTCAATGAAGGGTCTGCCGGTAACGATCCGCACAGTCGATATCGGTGCCGACAAGCCCTTGGACCGGCTCACCATTCACGAGCTGCGCCACGAGCACACGCTCAATCCGGCACTCGGCTTGCGCGCCATCCGCTGGAGCCTGGCCGAGCCTTCGATGTTTCGCCAGCAATTGCGCGCCATCCTGCGAGCCAGTGCCTACGGCAAGGTGAAGTTGCTGTTGCCGATGGTGGCTCAATTGAGCGAGGCGCGCATGACGCTAGAGGCGTTGGCCCGTGCCAAGCAGCAACTGCGCGACGCCGGGCGCGCGTTCAACGACATCGAGATCGGCGCGATGATCGAAGTACCCGCCGCAGCGTTGATGCTCGACAGCTTGCTGCGCTACTTCGACTTCGTCTCCATCGGTACCAACGACTTGATCCAGTACACGTTGGCCATCGACCGCGCAGACGAGCACGTTGCGCATCTGTACGACCCGTGGCATCCGGCCGTGATCGGACTCATCGCGGCAACCATTGGCAAGGCGCGCGCGATGGGCAAAAGCGTCAGCGTTTGTGGCGAAATGGCCGGTGATCCAGCCTTCACCCCACTGCTGCTGGCCATGGGCTTGCGTAGCTTTTCTATGCACCCGCGTCAGATCGCTGCCGTCAAACACGCTGTGCTGCGCGCAGACACGTTCAAGCTGCGCTCAGCGCTGCCGAAGGTGCTCGCTGCCGATGATCCGCAGCAGGCAGCCGACGCGGCCTTCACCTTGCATCGCAGCTAGGCAGCGTTTTCCACGGCTGACGACAGAGCGGCTGGGAAAGCTGCTATAGTCATAGGCTTCGCAACTCGTCACCTGCTTCGCGGCAATAGTCGCCCAGTAGAGGCCAGCGAAGGAAGAGCAAAGCCTAGCGCTTGACATGGGAAAGAAAAACATCGCATAATCCCATCTCTTCGCTGAACGAAAGTCAGCAGCGCCAAAAGGCGCAGTTCTTTAACAAAATACAGCCGATAAGCGTGGGCGTTTGAAGGCGAGTGCCAGAGTCGAAAGACTCAGGTCTCATGACCTTAAACGCTCATGGAAACTGAAGTGAAGTTCACTTCGATTCCTAAGAGCAAATTCAAGATCGAACTGAAGAGTTTGATCCTGGCTCAGATTGAACGCTGGCGGCATGCCTTACACATGCAAGTCGAACGGTAACGCGGGGCAACCTGGCGACGAGTGGC
>JANMSR010000032.1:0-1683 GCA_031389565.1 Burkholderiales bacterium | reverse complement strand
AGGGCCTGCGTTCGTCGCCGGCTGCGTGGTGTCGCAGCGTTGACGCCCTGGTGCTCAGCTCGCCCGCGCTCGACGCCGGCATGAACGCCGCGCAAAAGTTGTTGCTCGCGGTGACCGGTCCGCTGGCGCCGAACCTGGCTGTCGGCAACGGTCTGAAGCCGGCGTGGATTTCACGCGACCCGGCGGTGGTTGCCGCCTACGAGGCCGACTTGCTGGTGCACGACCGCGTCACGCCGAGGTTGGCGCGTTTCATTGTCGACGGCGGCGAATTCGCGCGGGCAAGCGCCGCACGCTGGACGGTGCCGACCCTGCTGCTGTTCGCCGGCAGCGACCGCTGCGTGGCCCCGGCAGGCAGCCGAGCGTTTGCATCCGCCGCACCGCCCGCCACACTGACAACGCGCGAGTTCGCGCCGCTGTTCCACGAGATCTTCAACGAGCCCGAACAGGCCAAGGTGTTCGACACGCTCGCCGGGTGGCTCGCTTCGCGCGGTCATTGACCATGGCTTGCGGCACCACCACCCCGCAAGTGCGGGGGTTGACCGGGTCTCGGACGGGCGGATGATCCGCAGGTGCGCAGCTGTTCGCGTGCGTGGTCCTGCTTCTGTTTCACCGAACAACATCTTCCGGAGTTCATCATGTCCACAACCCTCCGCGCCGCGTTGCGCCCTCTCGCATTGGTCGCCGCACTGGCTGCCGCATCCGCATCGTCGCAAGCCGCCAACCTCTTCGCCAATGCCGGTTTCGAAACCGGCAACCTGACCGGCTGGTCGTCGACCGGCGGCTCGGTCACCGGCAGTGATGCGCACACCGGCAGCTTCTCGTTCGCCGGCCTCGCCGCCGACAACGTGTCGCAGGGCTTCGCGCCTGTCGCCACTGCGGGCGTCACCGAGCTGTCGTTCTGGGGCAAGCGCAGCGGTGGCCTGTTCGATCTGGTGACCCTCACCTACAGCGACAGCTCGCAGGAAAACGTGCTCGTGAACACGATCGGCAAGGGCGACGGCTGGACCTACGTCAACCTCACCGCCGAACTCGACGCCGGCAAGTCGCTGTCCAACTTCTTCATCTACGGCACCAGCCCCGGCCCGGCCCTGCTCGACGATTTCATGCTCAACGCCACCCCGGCCGTCCCCGAGCCCTCGACCTACGCGCTGATGGCGCTCGGCCTCGGGGCCATCGGCTTCTTCGCGCGCCGCCGCAAGGCCTGAAGCTTCGCACCCGTTCAGTCACGGCCGTACCGCGCGGGGCAACCGCTGCGGTGCGGCCGTTTCTCTTTGAAGTTTAAACTCGCGGCTTCCCCAAAAAGGAGCCCGACATGAACGCACGCGACCCATCCCTGCCGATTCAGCCCGACGAAGCCAGTGCACTGGCCGCGTTCGCGGACCGCACCTGGGACGAAGAGATCGTCCCCGCCATCACCCGCTACATCGCCATCCCGGCGAAGAGCCCGATGTTCGATGCCGACTGGCAGAAGAACGGGTACCTCGAGCAGGTGATACGCGACGCGGCGAGCTGGGTCGAGAGCAAAAAAGTCGCGGGCTTGACGCTCGAAGTGATCCGCCTCGAAGGCCGCACGCCGATCATCTTTTTCGAGGTGCCGGCCACAAGATCGGGCGGCAACGAGGCCGACTCGCCCACCATCTGCCTGTACGGCCACCTCGACAAGCAACCCGAGTTCACCGGCTG
>JANMSR010000023.1:0-20232 GCA_031389565.1 Burkholderiales bacterium | reverse complement strand
GTCAGGATCGTCGAGGTGATCACGCCGCCGATGATGGCGCGGCCCATCGGCGCCTGGATCTCGCCTCCTTCATTGAACGCCAACGCCAGCGGCAGCATGCCGAAGACCATCGCCATGGTAGTCATCACGATCGGCCGCATGCGGATCATCCCGGCTTGCAGTAGCGCGTCGGCGACTGTCGCACCGGCCTTGCGCGCCTGGTTGGCGAAGTCGACCAGCAGGATGGCGTTCTTGGTCACCAGGCCCATCAGCATCACCAGGCCGATCATCGAGAACACATTGAGCGTGCTGCGCCAGAGCAGCAGCGCCAGCATCACGCCGACCAGCGCCAACGGCAGGCTGGCCATGATGGCGATCGGCTGCAGGAAGCTGCCGAACTGGCTGGCCAGCACGATGTAGATGAAGATCACCGCCAGCGCCATCGCCGCCAGCAGGCCGCTGAAGGCCTCGGCCTGCATCTGTGTCTGGCCACCGACGTCGAAGCTGAATCCCGGCGGCAGCGTCGTCGCCTTGATCAGTTTTTGCACGTCGGCACCGACGTCGCCGGCCGGGCGATCCTTCACGCCGGCGAAGATGGCCTCGCGGCGTTGCAGATTCTGCCGGCGGATGACTTCGGGATTGACCACCGGCTCGATCGTTGCCACCGCGCTCAGCGTGATCGGCGTGCCGTCGCGCGCAAACGCCACCGGCAGGTTGCGCATCTGCTCGACGCGCTCGCGCTGCTCCTTCGGCAGCCGCAACGAGACCTCGACCTGCTCGCCGTCGGGCGTCGTCCAGTAGGTCGCGACGTCGCCGTTGACATAGGCTCGCAGGCTGGCCGCAACCTGGGGCACGGTCAGGCCCAGCTCGCGCACGGCGCCGGGCTTCAGGCGCACGGCGAAGGCCGGCAGACCCGGTTTCACCGACAACTCGACGTCGGCAATGCCGGGAATTGCCTTGATCTTCTCGGCGAACTCGGTCGCGATGCGCGCCAGGCCCTGCGGATCGCTGCCGAGAATGGCCACATAGATGGGTCGGTCGAAGCCTACCGAGGTTTCGATGCCGGGGATGCCGGCGATCTTTTCGCGAATCGCGTCTTCGATCTGCTTTTGCGTGCGCTGGCGCTCGCTGCGATCGACCAGGCCGAGGTTCAGCACCGCCTGGTTGCGACCCGTGGCCAGTCCGGTGCCCTGCCCACCCACGCTGGTGGACACGTTCTTGACTTCGGCGAACGCGGCCACCAGATCCTCGACCTGGCGCACCTTGGCGTCGCTGCGCTCCAGGCTCGATGCCACCGGCATGCGGATCGCCAGTTGCGTGAAGCTCTGGTCGGTCTGCGGCACGAATTCGGTGCCCACCAATGGCGTCAGTCCCAGTGCCGCGGCGAAGCTCGCCACACCGACGGCCATCACCACGCCGCGCGGTGTGATCGTGGCCCAGCGCAGGCGGCGCTGGCTGGCCTGGTCGCGCGACGCGTCGGCATGAAAGCCGCGACCGTAGGCCGGCAGCGGCGGGAAGAACATCCGAAAGCGTCGGCCCGAGAAGGCCCAGCGGATCAGGCGCTCATACACCGAGTGCAGGACGTCCATCGCGCGGTCGGTGGCGCGGATCAGCGCGCCGATGCCCGGCAGCGCCTTCATGCGCTCGGCCGGCGGGTCCTTCCACACCGAAGACAGCATCGGGTCGAGCGTGAAGCTGACGAACAGGCTCACCAGCACGGCCACCACCACGGTGATGCCGAACGGGTAGAAGAACTTGCCGATGATGCCGCCCATGAAGGCCACCGGCACGAACACGGCGCAAAGCGCGAAGGTCGTGGCCATGACTGCCAGGCCGATCTCGTCGGTGCCCTCGCGCGCCGCCGTGAGGTGGTCCTTGCCCATGCCCAGGTGGCGCACGATGTTCTCGCGCACCACGATCGCGTCGTCGATCAGCAGACCGATGCACAGCGACAGCGCCATCATGGTCATGAAGTTCAGCGTGAAGCCAAAGGCATACACGGCGATGAAGCTCGAAATCACCGCGATCGGCAGCGTCAGGCCGGTGATGATCGTGCTGCGCCACGAATGCAGGAACAGGAAGACGATCGCCACCGTCAGCAGTGCGCCCTCGATCAGCGTGTGCAGCAGGCCGGTCAGCGAGCCCTTGACGAAATCGCTCGAGGCGTAGATCAACACCAGATCGACATCGGGCGGCAGCGTCTTGCGCACCTCGTCCATGGCCGCCTTGATGGCGTCGCCGGTGGCCACGATGTTGGCATCCTGCTGCTTGAAGACGTTGAAGTTGATCGCACGCTGGCCGTTGATGCGCGCCGTGGAGTCGGGTTCGCGTTCGCGCTCGACGATCTGGCCCAGGTCGCCCAGCGTCAGCGGCAGACCGCCCTTGGTCGCGACCACCAGGTCGGCGAACTGCTTGGGGTCGCGCACGCGGCCCTCCACGCGCAGGATCGAATCCTGCACCGGGTCGGACAGCAGGCCCACCGGCTGGTCGGTATTGGCCTCGCGCAGCGCGCGCGAAATCTCGGCCGGCGTGATGCCGTAGGCGCGCAGGCGCGCCGGATCGAGGTCGATGCGCACTTCGCGCACCGTCAGGCCACTGATGTCGACCCGGGCCACGCCCTCGATGCGCTGCAGCCGCTTGCCCACACTCTGTTCGCCGAGGATGGAAAGTTCGCGCGCGCTACGGGTCTTGGATAGCAACGCCAGGTTGACCACCGGCTGCGCGTTGTCGTTGTTGAAGCGCGAGACCAGCGCTGCCTTGGCATCGCGCGGAAACGCGGCCTGCACGGCGGCGAGGCGGTCGCGCACGTCCTGCATGGCACGCCCCATGTCGGCGCCGAGGTTGAACTCGACGCTGTTTTGGCTGCGGCCCTCGAAGCTGCGCGACGTGATGCGCTTGACCCCGGCAACGCTGTTGAGCGCCTCTTCGATCAGCTTGGTCACCTCGCGCTCGACGGCTTCGGGCGACGCCCCGGGATACTCCACCTCGATGAACGCGCCGGGAAACGAGATGTCGGGCATCTGCTCGACGCCGAGCTTGGAGTAAGAGAACAGTCCGAGCACGCACAGCGCCACCATCACCATGGCGGCAAAAACGGGGTTGTTGATCGAGACGCGGGTGATCCACATGGCGCGCTCCTACTTCGACTTGGGCGTCGAGGCCGCGGCCGAAGCCACCGCCGCCGACTTGCTGGCCACCACCACCGCCTTGGCGCCTTCGCGCAGGTTGTCGAAGCGCGCTGCCAGCACCTGGCCGCCCGGGCGCACGCCGCCCAGCACCTCGATACGGCCCTCGCGCTCGTCGCGGCGGCCGAGCGTGACCGCGCGGCGCGCGAGCAGGCCCGACTCGATGATCCAGACATGGTCCTGGCCCGCCGTGTTGCCCACCGCCGTGAGCGGCACCGTCAGGCGCTGCGTGGGGTCCGCCAAGTGCACCTTGGCCAGCGCGTACTGGCCGGCGCGCAGAGTTTCCTTCGGGTTGGCCAGCTCGATGGTCACGCCGATGGCGCGCGTGCCGGCCTCGGCCGCCGGGGCGATGCGCGCCAGCGTGCCGGCCACCATCTCGGCCACGCCTTCCACCGACACCTGCACCGGCATGCCCGGCGCGAGTTGCGACACCTCGTGCGTGCCGACGCTGCCGGCCAGCTCGAGCCGGGCCAGGTCGACGATCGTCAACACCTGCTGTTCGGGGCTGAGCTTCTCGCCGGCCACCACATGCCGCTTCGCCACCACGCCGGCGATCGGCGCCACGATCTGGTTGTCGCGCGAAGCCACGCGCACGGTTTCGACCTGGGCCTGCGCGGCGCGGGCCTGGGCGCGGGCGGCGTCCAGGGCCGACTTCGAGGTTTCGAGCCCGATCGGCGAGATGAACTGCTGGTCGGCCAGGCGCTGGTTGCTCGCATGCGTGCGCTCGGCCTGTGCCAGCGAGGCGCGCGCCGATTCGAGCATTGCATTGCGCTCGGCCAGCCGGCTGCCGATGTCGGCGCTGTCGATGCTGCCCAGCACCTGGCCGGCGCGCACCCGGCTGCCTTCGGCGACCGCCAGCGTCAGCAGCGTGCCGGCGGTCTTGGCGCGAACGATCGCCGTCTGTGGCGCCACCAGGGGTCCGGAGAATTCGATCAGCGTGGGCATCGCGGCCAGCGTCGGCGCCACCACCTCGCGCGGCGTGAACTCCAGCGTCACGATCGGCTTGCCGTCCTTGTCCTTCGTAGCGTCGGCGCCTGAGGCGGCCTTACCCGATCTGGTGACCACCGCCGCGGCCACGCCAGCCAGCGCCAGCACCAAAGCCCCCCCGATCCACCAAACTGGCTTGCGCATTGGTCGTCCTTTTGCAGCCCGCTCTTTTGAAGCCGGCGCAGTGTAGGAGCACGGCATGTCGCCGTTGACGATGATGCGACAAACCGCGGCTTTGCGGCGACGAATTGCGTTCGCCGCCGATCGGCGGAGCGGTCAGCCCAGTTGGTTGCGGTAGTGGTGGCTGCGGGTGTCGTACAGGCCGCGTCGCAGCTCGACCGGGCGGTCGCCGTAGGTGTATGAGACGCGCTCGACCGAGAGCAGCGGCGCGCCGGGCACCATGTCGAGTAGCGCGGCAGCGTTGGCGTCGGCGGCAACGGCGCGGATCTGCTCTTCGGCGCGGATCATGCGCACGCCGAACTCGGCCTCGAACAGGCCGTACATCGGGCCCTGGTAGGCCGACAGCCGGGTCGAGGTCAGGCCCTTGAACAGGGCCGCGGGCAACCAGATGTCGTCGAGCACCACCGGCTGGCCGCGAAAGTACAACAGGCGCCGCACCTGCAAGGCCGCGTCGCCACCGCGCAGCCCCAGCGCGCGCACCACGCCGGCGGGGGCGCGCAGGCGCCGGCAGTCGAGAAAGCGCCGCGTCAGCGGCTCGCGCGTCGTGCCGGGCGCTGTGCCGGGCGCGGCATCGGGCGCCAGGCGCAGGAAGCGGAACTGCGTCGTCTCTTCGGAATGGCTGGCGACAAAGGTGCCCTTGCCCTGCCGGCGCACCAGCAGGTTGCTCGCCGCCAGATCGTCGATTGCCTTGCGCACGGTGCCCTGGCTGACCTTGTAGCGCGCCGCCAGGTCGAGCTCGCTCGGGATCGCTTCGCCCGGCTTCCACTCGCCGCCTTGCAGGCTGCGTGTGATCAGCGCCGCGATCTGGCGGTACAGCGGGCTGAACGACGGCGCGTCCGGCGCGACGGTGGGAGCAAGGGCAGAGGACATGCGGGCGATTGCAGCACAGCCCGTCGCCGGGGTCCAGAAAAGATGTCTTATATAAGACACCACACCCGGGGTTGACCCTCGATCGGCACGCCGACTGGCTACACTTTGGGCCTCCCTTCCTCCCCTTCCTGGAGCCTTCACCATGAGCAAGAAGCCCGTTCGCGTCGCCATCACCGGCGCCGCCGGCCAGATCGGGTACGCCCTGCTGTTTCGCATTGCCTCGGGCGAGATGCTCGGCCGGGACCAACCTGTGATCCTGCAGATGCTCGAGATCCCCGACGAGAAGGCACAGAACGCGCTCAAGGGCGTGATGATGGAGTTGGAGGACTGTGCCTTCCCGCTGCTGGCCGGCATGCAGGCCCACGCCGACCCGGTCACTGCGTTCAAGGACACTGACTACGCCCTGCTGGTCGGCGCGCGCCCGCGCGGCCCGGGCATGGAGCGCAAGGATTTGCTCGCCGCCAACGCGCAAATCTTCACCGCGCAAGGCAAGGCGCTCAACGCCGCGGCCTCGCGCAACGTGCGCGTGCTGGTGGTTGGCAACCCGGCCAACACCAACGCCTACATCGCCATGAAGAGCGCGCCTGACCTGTTGCGCAAGAACTTCACCGCGATGCTGCGGCTGGACCACAACCGCGCCCTGAGCCAGCTCGCCGCAAAGACCGGCAAGGCGGTGGCCGACATCGAAAAACTCGCCGTCTGGGGCAATCACTCGCCGACGATGTACGCCGACTACCGCTTCGCCACCATCGGCGGCGCCTCGGTCAAGGACATGATCAACGACGCCGCCTGGAACCGCGACCTGTTCCTGCCCACCGTGGGCAAGCGCGGCGCGGCGATCATCGCTGCGCGCGGCCTCTCGTCTGCCGCCTCGGCCGCCAACGCCGCCATCGACCACATGCACGACTGGGCGCTCGGCACCAATGGCCGCTGGGTGACGATGGGCGTGGCGAGCAACGGCGAGTACGGCATCCCCAAGGACGTGATCTTCGGCTACCCCGTCACCTGCGCCGGCGGCGAGTACAAGCTCGTCGAAGGGCTGCCGATCGACGCCTTCTCGCAGGAATGCATCGACAAGACGCTGGCCGAGTTGCTCGAAGAGCAGGACGGCGTGAAGCACCTGCTGTAAGGCGCGCAGCGCCTGTCTTTGCCAACGGTCGCTGTCTGCGCCGAAGCCGCCCTGTGCCGGCTACGCAGACGCAGGCGCCCGCGGCAGAACCTTGCGCACGACGTCCTTGCGGGTCGCCAGCGTCGTGATCGGCCTGCAGCGCCAACCACGACGCAACATCGCCGCCGAAATGACGCGAAAGCCTCTCCGCCGTGTCGGCGCTGACACCGCGCCGCTCCTTCAAGATCTCGTGGATACGCGTCGCGGACACGCCCAGCGCCATGGACAGCGCATTCACGCTCAAGCCCAGCGGCAGCAAATACTCCTCGCGCAGCACTTCGCCGGCTACCACGTCGAGGTCGAGGCCCACCGCTACAGCGTGTCGCACTCGCTGGTCGGGTTGGAGCTGGAGGCGCACATCACCGACGCGCTGGTGGAGGTGCTGCACCGAGGCCAGCGCGTGGCCTGCCATGCCCGCAGCGCGCGGCGCGGCGGCTTCACCACGCTGGACGAACACATGCCGGCCGCGCATCGTGCGCACAAGCAGTGGACGCCCGAGCGGTTGATCCATTGGGGCAGCGGCATCGGCGCTGACACCGGCCGCTTCGTCGCCGAGTTGCTGCAACGGTTCCGCCACCCCGAGCACGGCCAGCGACGGCGGTGGCGAAGACAGATCGGACATGGCAGCCCCAGGCAAGACGGATTCGTGTCCGATGCCAGGGCGCGCAGGCGTACCGCGAAGCCGCGATCAGCGGCGCAATCCGCGTCCAGTTCAGTCGCGGTGTGCGCTGACGGTCGCGAGCGGCAGGGTCTGCTGTTGCGTCGGCACGTTGTCGGCCCAGCAGTCGTTGCCCAGGCGTTGCGGCAATGCGGCCAACGCCATCGCGATGTGCTCGCGCGACGCCAGCACCGGCACCACCTTCGCGCCAGCCAACGCCCGTAGCGCCTGCAGGCGCGGAATGCGCGCCAGGTCATCGACGGCGACGATCAGGCGTTCGCCGTCTTGCAGCAGCGGCAAGGCGCTGTGCTCGAGCATCGAGCGCAGCGACAGCTTGCGCGCTGCCTGCACATCGATCGGGAATCGCGCCAGGTCGACCAATGGGTAGCCCATCTTGTGCGCCAGTGCGGTCTGCAAGTCGGCGCGAGCGAGCAGGCCGGCCACAACCAGTGCTTCGCCCAGCGGCCGATCGCGCGCGGGATCCTGTTCTTTGACGACGCGATCGAGCACCCCACGGCTGACGAAGCCCAGGTCGACCAGGGCGTCGCCGAGCGGCTTGATGTGAGCATGCTTCTGCGCGTCCAGCGCGACGAACAATTCTTCCGGCGTGGCGATCCAGCGCTCGGCTGCCTGCTCCTCCGTCGACAGGCCGAAGTGCACGGCCGCGCAGGCCGCCTGCGGCACGAACTCGCGCTGCACGGCCGCGCCATCGTCGATCGGTGCGAACAGGAACAGGCCGCAGGTTTGCCGCACATGGCCCATCGTGCGCCCCGCAAGGTAGCCACCGGCCGCCAGCTCGATGCGGTAGTCGCGCTCCTGCGCGGCGGCGGGCACATGCTCGACCGGCGCATCGGGTGAAACACGCGCCACCGGCCACGGCTTGGTCAGGCTCAGACGCCGGAACTTGCCGAACGGCAACACCAAAGGCTCGACGCCGGGGTCGATGCGAAAGCGCAGTACGCCGGCATTGGCATCGAAATGCACCAGTTGACCGTTGACGGCGACGCCATTGGACGTCTCTACGCGGCAGGGAATCATGTCGTCGTCCAACGGCGACATCCTGCGCTGGCGCGCGAACGGCGGTTGCGGCCATTCCCAGCCGCTGAGGACGTCGAGCGACAGGGTGGGCAACGGTGTCAGGAGTTCCGGGATCTCGGTGTTCATGGACAGGCCCCTCGGCCAGACGGCACGTCGGCTTCAGTTGTCACGGAGGGTAAAGGCCGAGCGCGCTGCGCGTCCGTGAACTAGTACCGCCACCCGCGGCAGCCCCCGCAGGTACGGGGCGGCGTTCGTTCGCGATGGCCGAGCCGCGGGGGCGTCGCAGGCGCAGCGGGTTCAGCGCGCCACGCCCATCAGCGCCTGCGGCAGCGCCGTCACGATGGCCGGAAACAGCGTGATCAGCACCACCGCCACCAGCATGCAGCCAAAGAAGGGCAGCGACGCGCGCGCGATGCGGTTGCTGTCGATACCGGTCATGTTCTGCAGTACGAACAGATTGAAGCCAACCGGCGGTGTGACTTCGGCGATCTCGACCAGCAGGATGATGAAGATGCCGAACCAGATCAGGTCGAAGCCGGCCTTCTGCACCATCGGCAGCACCACGGCCGAGGTCAACACGATCATCGAGATGCCGTCGAGTGCCGTGCCGAGCACCAGATAGACCACCACCAGCACGGCGATCAGCCCGTAGGGCGACACCTGGGCAGCAGTGACCGCTTCGGCCAGCACGCGCGGGATGCCGGTGAAGGCCATGGTCTTGGTCAGGAACGCCGCGCCGGCGAGGATGAACATGATCATGCAGCTGACCCGCGTGGCGCCGACCAGGCCCTGCCAGAAATTGCTCCAGGTCAGGCTGCGCCCGGCCGCCGCGATCATCAGCGAACCGAGCACGCCGTAGGCCGCGCATTCGGTCGCCGTTGCGATGCCGGCCACCAGCACCCAGACGATGAAGGCGATCAGCAGTGTGCAGGGAATCAGGCTGGCCGATCGGCGCAGCTTTTCGCGCAGGGTGGTCGGCGGCTCGGGGGGTGGCACCCGGTCCGGGTGGCGCAGGCTCCACCAGGCGATGTAGCCCGAGAACAGTGCCATCAGCATGAAGCCCGGCAGGAAGCCGGCCAGGAACAGGCGGATCACGCTCGCATCTGCTGCCACCGCGTAGACCACCATCGTGATCGACGGCGGGATCAGGATGCCCAGGCCGCCGGCCGCCGCCAGCGAGCCGAGCGCGATCTGCCGGTCATAGCCTCGCCTGGCGAGTTCGGGCAGCGCGACCTTGGCGATCGTCGCGCAAGTCGCCGCCGAGGATCCCGACACCGAGCCGAAGATGCCGCAGCCCAGGATCGTCGTGTGCATTAAGCGGCCGGGCACCCTCGACAGCCAGGGCGCCAGGCCGTCGAACATCTGTTCCGAGAGGCGGGTCCTGAACAGGATCTCGCCCATCCAGATGAACAGCGGCAGCGCCGCCAGCTCCCAGCTCGCGGTGGTTTCCCAGAACGCCGAGAACAGGTTCTTGCCCGGCTGCGTGGTGACGAAGAACGCCTGCCCGACCCAGCCGACGATGGCCAGCGCCATCGCAATCCAGACCCCGCCTGTGAGCAGCAGCAGCAGGATGAAGAGCAGCAGGCCGCCGATCTCGAGCAGGCCCATTCAAAGGTCCTCGGAGAAGTCGCCGCGGGCGTGGCGGTCTTCGACCCGGGTCACGTAGCTCGGCCGACCGCCGCGCAGCACGCAGACGCATTCGTCGACAACCGCCAGCACGAACAGGGCGGCGCCGACCACGAAGCTCAGCTGCGGAATCCAGATCGGGATCGCCACCATGTTGCCGGCGATGTCGTTGAACTGCCAGCTCTCCCAGGTGAAGCGCGCAGCCCAGAAGCCGAGGTAGCCGACCGCGGCCGCAGCCACCAGCAGCGAGCCGACCTCGAAACGCCGCCGCATCGCCGGGCCCAGCGCCTCGAGCAGCAGGGTCACGCGAACGAAGTCGCCATTGCGAAAGCTGTAGGCCATGCCGAGGAAGGCCGCCGCGGCGCACAGCCACGAGACGACGTCGTTGATCCAGCCGACACGCCAGTTCAGGCTGCGACCGACCGAGCCGCCGATCATCAGCACCAGGATCGCCAGCACGCACAGAGCGGCGAGCGCGCCCCCGGTGGCATACACCGCATCGAGCGTGCGACGCAGCCGGCCGGACGGCGCGGCGGGCTTCATCGCTGCGGCGTCGCTGCGACCTGCGCCATCACTTCATGAACGCGTCGACCACCTGTTTGCCCTCGGGGCCGGCTTTGTCCAGCCATTCCTTGAGCATCGTCTCGCCGACCTTCTTCATGTCGGACTTCAATTGCGGCGGCGGCGCGACGATGTTCATGCCGTTGGCCTTCAACTTCTCGATCGACTCGGTGTTGACCTTCTTGCTGGCGGCCCAGCCGCGGGCCTCGGCATCGGCCGCGGCCTTGTGCAGTGCGCTCTTGGTCGGGCCGTCGAGCGCGTCGTAGGCTGCCTTGTTGACGATGACTGCGTTCTTCGGCAACCAAGCCTGGGTGTCGTACCAGTATTTCAGGCTCTCATAGGTCTTGCTGTCAACGCCGGTCGAGCCGCTGCTCATGTAGCTCTCGACGACGCCGGTGGCCAGCGCCTGCGACAACTCCGCCGCCTGCACCGTGACCGGCTGCGCGCCGACCAATTCGGCGATGCGTGCGGTGGCCGGGCTGTAGGCGCGCCATTTCGAGCCCTTCAGGTCGGCCGCCGAGGCGATCGGCTTCTTCGAATAGATGCCCTGCGGCGGCCAGGCCACGGCGTACAGCAGCAGCATGCCTTGCTCGCCGAACTTCTTCTCCAGCAGCGGGCGCTGCGCCTTGTACAGCTTCATCGCCTGGTCGTAGCTGTCGGCCAGGAACGGCAGCCCATCGGCGCCAAAGAGCTGCCACTCGTTCTGGTAGTTCACGAGCAGGATCTCGCCGGCCTGCGCCTGTCCGCCCTGCACCGCGCGCTTGATTTCGGGCGCCTTGAACAGCGAGGCGTTGGCGTGCACGGTGATCTTCAGCTTGCCGGCCGTGGCCTTGTCGACATCGGCGGCAAAGGCGCTCAGGTTTTCGCTGTGGAAGTTCGTCGCCGGATAGGCGGCAGCGAGGTCCCACTTGGTCTGGGCGAAGGCGCTACCGGCGGCGGCCATCGCCGCGCAGGCCCACAGCAGTGCATTGATCGGTCGCATCGGGTCTCCTCAGGGTGGTCACAACGGTGGCGGCTAGCATAGGCTGCCTCGGGCGAGGTCTCGCCCGGGGCTTCCCCGAACCTGTGTGGCCAGGAGCCTGATTTGAACCCTCCCCGCTGGCAGTTCTGGATCGACCGTGGCGGCACCTTCACCGACATCGTCGGCCGCGCGCCGAATGGGTTGCTGCGCACGCTGAAACTCCTGTCGGAGAACCCCGAGCAGTACGCCGACGCCGCGGTCGAGGGCATCCGCCGGCTGCTGGGCCTTGCGCCCGGCGCACCGATCACGCCCGAGCAGGTCGAGTGCGTGAAGATGGGCACCACCGTGGCCACCAACGCGCTGCTGGAACGCAAGGGCGACCGTACGCTGTTGGTCACCACGAAGGGCTTTGGCGACGCGCTGCGCATTGCCTATCAGGCGCGGCCGAAACTGTTCGAGCGCCAGATCGTGCTGCCCGAGTTGTTGTACGAGCGCGTGGTCGAGGCCGACGAGCGCGTCGGTGCGCGCGGCGAGGTGCTGCAGCCGCTGGACGGGTCCCGATTGCGCGCCGATCTGATGGCGGCGTTCGACGCCGGCATCCGCGCCGTGGCCATCGTCTTCATGCACGGCTACCGCTACACCGCGCACGAGCAGGCCGCGGCCCGGCTGGCGCGCGCGGCCGGCTTCACGCAAGTCAGCGCGTCGCACGAAGTCAGCCCGCTGATGAAGCTGGTGCCGCGCGGCGACACCACGGTGGTCGACGCCTATCTTTCGCCGATCCTGCGCCGCTACGTCGACCAGGTGGCGGGCCAGATGCCCGGCGTGCGGCTGTTCTTCATGCAGAGCAGCGGCGGCCTCGCCGAGGCCCACCACTTCCAGGGCAAGGACGCGATCCTGTCGGGCCCGGCGGGCGGCATCGTCGGCATGGTGCGCACGGCGGTGGCCGGCGGCCACCCGAAGGTCATCGGCTTCGACATGGGCGGCACATCCACCGATGTCAGCCACTACGCCGGTGAGTTCGAACGCGCGTTCGAGACCCAGGTGGCCGGCGTGCGCATGCGCGCGCCGATGATGAACATCCACACCGTGGCCGCCGGCGGCGGCTCGATCCTCTCGTTCGACGGCGCGCGGCTGCGCGTCGGCCCCGAGAGCGCCGGCGCCAACCCGGGCCCGGCCAGCTACCGCCGCGGCGGGCCGCTGGCCACCACCGACGCCAATGTGCTGCTGGGCAAGATCGCCCCGGCGTATTTCCCGAAGGTGTTCGGGCCCAAGGCCGACGAAGCCCTCGACCGCGACGGCGTTGTCGCCAAGTTCGAGCAATTGGCCGAGCGCGTGCGTACGGCCACCGGCCGCCCCGCGACGCCCGAATCCCTCGCCGCCGGCTTTCTGCAGATCGCGGTGCAGAACATGGCTAACGCAATCAAGCGCATCTCGGTCGCGCGCGGCTACGACGTGACCCGGTACACGCTGCAATGCTTCGGCGGCGCCGGCGGCCAGCACGCCTGCGGCGTGGCCGACGCGCTGGGGATGTCGCGCATCTTCGTGCACCCATTGGCGGGGGTCTTGTCGGCCTACGGTATGGGCCTGGCCGACCAGATCGCGATGCGCGAGGCCTCGCTCGAGATGCCGCTCGACGACGCCGGCCTGGCGGCCGCCACGGCGCGGCTGGCGCAGTTGGGCGACGCCGCGCGCGACGAGGTCGCGAGCCAGGGCGTGCCCGCCGCGGCCATCGAACTGCGATGCCACGTGCATGTCCGCTACCAGGGCACCGACACCGCCCTGCTGTTGCCCTTCGGCAGCCTGGCCGCCCTCCGCGAGGCGTTCGAGGTCGGCTACCGCCAGCGCTTCGCCTTCCTGATGCCCGGCCGCGGGTTGGTGATCGAAGCGGTGGCTGTCGAGGCCATCGGCGCGGGCGAGCGATTCGACGTTGCGACCCCGGGCGATGAGCCCGCGCCCTACGCACCCGCGCCCGACGCCCGCGTGCGCATGCACAGCGAACGCTGGCTCGATGCGGGCCTGTACGTGCGCGAGTCGCTGCGCGCCGGCGCCACCATCGACGGCCCGGCGATCGTGGCCGAAACGAATGCCACTACCGTGATCGAGCCCGGCTGGCAGGCGCGGCGGGTGCGCAACGGGGCCATCGAACTGCATCGCGTGCAGCCGCGCGCGGTGCAGCATGCCATCGGCACCGACGCCGACCCTGTGATGCTCGAGGTCTTCAACAACCTGTTCATGAACATCGCCGAGCAGATGGGCCTGCGGCTGCAGAACACCGCCTATTCGGTCAACATCAAGGAGCGGCTGGATTTCTCCTGCGCGCTGTTCGACGCCGACGGCAACCTGATCGCCAACGCGCCGCACATGCCGGTGCACCTGGGCTCGATGAGCGAGTCGATCAAGACCGTGATCGAGCGCAACCCCGCCATGCGCCAGGGCGATGTGTACCTGCTCAACGACCCGTACCACGGCGGCACACATTTGCCGGATGTGACGGTGGTCACGCCGGTCTATCTGGATGCCGTGAAACCCAGTTTTTACGTGGCCAGCCGGGGCCACCATGCCGACATCGGTGGCAGCACGCCGGGCTCGATGCCCCCGTTCTCCAAGACCATCGACGAGGAAGGCGTGCTGTTCGACAACTTCCTGTTGCTGCGCGACGGCACGCTGCGTGAAGCGGAACTGCGCGCGCAACTCGGCAGCGGTCGCTTTCCCGCGCGCAACCCCGACCAGACCATTGCCGACCTGCGCGCGCAGATCGCCGCCAACGAGAAGGGCGTGCAGGAGTTGCACGCGATGGTGGCGCAGTTCGGCCGCACGTCGGTCGCGGCCTACATGACGCATGTGCAGGACAACGCCGAAGAATCGGTGCGCCGCGTCATCGGCGCGCTGAACGACGGCGCGTTCACGCTGGCGCTGGACAACGGCGCGCAGATCGCCGTCAAGGTCACCGTGCATGCCGCTGCACGCGAGGCGACGATCGACTTCACCGGCACCAGCGCCCAGTTGCCGAACAACTTCAACGCCCCCAAGGCGGTCACGATGGCCGCGGTGCTCTACGTCTTTCGCACCCTGGTCGACGACGACATCCCGCTCAACGCAGGCTGCCTGAAGCCACTGCAAGTGATCGTGCCCGAGGGCTGCATGCTCAACCCGCACCCGCCGGCCGCGGTGGTCGCCGGCAATGTCGAGACCAGCACCTGCGTCACCAATGCGCTTTACGGCGCGCTGGGCGTGATGGCCGCCGGCCCGTGCACGATGAACAACTTCACCTTCGGCAACGCCACCCACCAGTACTACGAAACCATCTCCGGCGGCTCGGGCGCCGGCCCGGGATTCAACGGCACCAGCGTCGTGCAGACGCACATGACCAACTCGCGCCTGACCGACCCCGAGGTGCTCGAATTCCGCTTCCCGGTGCGCCTGGAAAGCTATGCCATCCGCCAAGGTTCCGGCGGCGCCGGCCGATGGCGTGGCGGCGACGGCGGTGTGCGCCGGGTGCGCTTCCTCGAACCGATGACCGCGTCGATCCTGTCCAACGGCCGCCATGTGCCGGCCTTCGGCGGCGACGGCGGCCAGCCCGGCGCGCTCGGCATCAACCGCATCGAGCGCGCCGAAGGGCGCATCGAGGTCCTCGACCACATCGGCTCTGCCGAGTTACAAGCTGGCGATCAGTTCGTGATCGAGACACCAGGCGGCGGTGGCTGGGGCGAGGCGCCGGCCTAGCGTGCGGGGTCGACCTCAGTCCCCGCCGTCGCGATATGCCCGCCAGCGTGGCAGCGCCTGGCGCATCAGAGCCACCTGGCGGGTGAACTTGGGGCAGGCCTCGCAGATCTGCAGGTGCAGCCACACCGCCCCGCGCTCGATCGTGCCGAGGCGACGGTCTTCCCCGGCCAGGACCAGCGCGGTGACTTCACGGCAGTTGCGAAACAGGAATTTCATGCGGCGGCCCTGACGGTGGCGTTGCCGAACCAGCGCTCCTGCAGGCAGATCTGCAGGCGCAGGCGGGCACGGTGCAGCAGCACCCACAGGTTGGTCGGGGTGATGCTCAATTCCTTGCAGATCTCGGCCGAGTCGAGCTCGAGCCACTCGCGCATCATGAACACCCGGCCCTGCACGCCGGGCAGCTTTTCGACGCAGACCTCGAGCACCTCGAAGAACTCGCGCCGGCCGCAGGCGGCCTCGGGGTCGCCCCATTCCACCGGCGCCGCGCGCCAGTGGCCCGAGGCGTCGAACAGCAGGTCGTCGAGGTCTTCATCGTCGTCGGGCGTGGTGGCCGAGACCTCGCGGCTGTGGCGTCGGATCTGATCGATCAGCTTGTGCTTGAGGATGCCGACCAGCCAGGTCTTCAACTGCGACTGGCCGGCAAAGGCCTGCGGCTTGGCCAGCGCCGCCAGCACTGTGTCCGATACCGCGTCCTCGGCCCAGGCCTCGTTGCGCAACTGGGCATGGGCGAAACGCAGCAACTGCGGGCGCAGGGTCTGCACGGCCTGGGCGAAGTCGTTCATCGGCGGATCCCGCTGGGTTGCGGCGCAGTGTAAGCATTGCCCCTGTGCCTCGACCCAGGTTGGCTGGCATCATCCGGCAGTTCCATCCAGCCCATCCGATCCAGGAGTTCTTGACATGAACCACCGTCTCGTCGTTTCGTCCGCCCTCGCCTCGGTTCTGGCCCTCGGCCTGGCCGGCAACGTCGCCGCCCAGGACAAGGCGGCCAAGGGCAAAGACAAATGCTTCGGTATCGCCAAGGCCGGCCAGAACGACTGCGCCAATCTTTCGGGCTCGCACTCGTGCGCCGGCCAGAACAAGGCCGACAACGACGCCGGCGAATGGAAGTACGTCGCCAAGGGCACCTGCAAGGAGATGAAGGGCCTGTCGGCCGACGAGGCCAAGGCCAAGCTGGCAATGAAGAAGTAAGCGCGGCGCAAGACCGTCCGATGCCTGGGCCTGCCATGCCGACGCCTCACGCCCCGACGCGGCTGGCAGGCATCGGCTGGCGCCACGCCCACGAGCGCGCCCTGCTGGGTGAACGGCCGCCGCTGCCGTTCATCGAGGTCCACTCGGAGAACTTCTTTGCCGACGGCGGCGCCCCGCTGGCGCTGCTGGCGCAGGCGCGCGAGCACTACCCCGTCAGCCTGCATGGCGTGGGTCTGGCGCTGGGCTCGGCGGTCGGTCTGGATGCCTGGCATCTGGACCGGCTGGCCGCGCTGGTGCAGCGCATCGAGCCGCTGCGGGTGTCCGACCACGCGTGTTTCGCCCGCGCACCGCGCACAAGTGGTGCGGCCCCGATCCACGGCAGCGACCTGCTGCCGATCGCCTACACCCGCGCCAGCCTCGACCTGATGGCCGCCAACGTGCAGCAGGTGCAGGAGCGCCTGGGCCGGGCGATCGGGGTCGAGAACCTGTCCGCCTACCTGACCTGGGCCGACGACAGCTTGGCCCCTGCCGAGTTCTTCAACGAACTGGCTGCGCGCACCGGCTGCTGGTTGCTGCTGGACCTGAACAACCTGGTGGTCAATGCGCTCAACGACGGCGAGGCCGACCCGGTGGCCGCTGCCTGCCGCTTTGTCGATGCCCTCGATCAACAGCATGTCGGCGAAATCCACCTTGCCGGCTTCGATGCCAGCGGCGCGCTGGTCATCGACGACCACGGCAGCCGTGTCCACGCCCCCGTGTGGCAGGTCTACGCGCAAGCCATCCGCCGCCTGGGCGCCAAGCCGACCCTGGTCGAATGGGACACCGCCCTGCCCGCGTTCGATGTCCTGCTGGGCGAAGCCGCCGAGGCCGACCGCGTGGCCGCCGCAGCGCTCGAGGCGGCCGCCGCGCCGGGCCGCCCCAAGCAAGGCCCGACCCTCCCGGAGGGTCGATCTCCGTACTCGGCGAGCGGGGTGCACACATGAGTGCCTTTGAACGCGAAGCGCAGCGCCAGCAACTGCTGCTGCGCACGCTGTGGCGCGACGCCCCGGCCGATGCGCTGCAAGGCTGGCTGCGCCAGCCACGCGAGGGCGGCGCAGCACAGGGCCTCGCGGCCTACCGCGCCAATGCCGGGGCGATCGCCGAGCGGGCGCTGGCCAGCGCGTTCCCGACGCTGGCCGCGCTGGTCGGCAACGATTCGTTCGCGGCCCTGGCGCGCGACTTCTGGCAGCACCATCCCCCCGCCCGCGGCGATCTCGGCGAGTGGGGCGACGCGCTGCCCGACTTCATTGCCGCCAGCGCCGCGTTGGCCCCCGAGCTGTACCTGGCCGACAGCGCGCGGCTCGACTGGCTGGTGAATGTGGCCTCGCGCGCCGCCGACGGCCCCGACGCAGCGCCCGAGCTCGAGGCTCTCGGCCAACACCCGCCCGAAGCGCTGCGCTTGACCCTGCGCCCGGGCTGCGCCGTGCTGGCCAGCGCCTGGCCGGTGGCGGCCATCTGGCAGGCGCACCAGCAGCAGGGTGACGGTCGCTTCGCCGCCGTGCGCGCTGCGTTCGCCGCCGGCCGCGGCGACAACGCCCTCGTGCGCCGCGAGGGCTTCGAAGTGCGCGTCGACATGCTCGCCGCTGCCGCCGCCGCTTTCAACTGCGCGGTGCTGGGCGGCAGATCGCTGGCCGCCGCGCTCGACGCCGCCGGCCACGCCTTCGCCTTCGACCAGTGGCTGGCGCAGGCCCTGCAACAGCGCTGGCTGGTCGAGGTCCAACCCATCCCCCTCGCGGCAAGACCATGAACCCGTCAGCCCTCATCGCCCTGGCACAGCGCGCCATCGCCGCGCTCGAATCGGTCCAACCGCTGGCCCAGTTGGCCGCGCGCCTGTACGTCGCACAAGTCTTTTTCCTGTCGGGCCTGACCAAGCTGCGCGACTGGGACATCACGCTGGCACTGTTCGCCGACGAGTACCAGGTGCCGCTACTGCCGCCCGATGTGGCGGCGGTCGCGGGCACGGCCGGCGAACTGCTGCTGCCGGTGCTGTTGGCGCTGGGTCTGGCCGGCCGCTTTGCTGCGCTCGGGCTGTCGGTGGTCAACGCCGTGGCCGTGCTCAGACTGGCGGAGATCGCCGCACCCGCGCTGCAGCAGCATGTGTTCTGGGGCAGCCTGCTGATCGGCCTGCTGTTGTGGGGGCCGGGCCGCTGGTCGCTCGACCGCTTCGTGCTGCCGTGGCTGCAGCGCGCGCCACGTGCTGGCACCACTCGCGCGGCCTGAAGGACGCCCTGCCGCCTGCTATGCCCATCACCCTGAGCCGCCGCCAACTGCTCGCCGCTGCCAGTGCGCTGGCGCTGCCGCTCCTGTCGCGCGGCCAGACCGCCGCCAACTGGCCGCGCATCGAAGCGGCAGCGCGCAGCCAGACGGTGTACTTCAACGCCTGGGCCGGCAGCGAACGCATCAATGCCTACCTGCAATGGGCGGCGGGCGAGCTGGCGTCACGCTGGGGCGTCAAGCTAGAGCATGTGAAGGTCAGCGACACGGCCGAGGTGGTCAAGCGCGTGCGCGCCGAGAAAGCCGCCGGCCGCGTGGGCGACGGCTCGGCCGACCTGGTGTGGATCAATGGCGAGAACTTCCTGGCCATGAAGCGCGAGGGCCTGCTGTTCGGCCCCTGGAGCGAAAAGCTGCCGAGCTACGCTATGGTCGACACGCTCGGTAAACCGACCACCCGGATCGATTTTTCGGAGCCCGTCGATGGCATGGAGGCGCCCTGGGGCATGGCCCAGTTGACCTTCTATGCCGACAGCGCACGCGTGCCCGCGCCGCCGGCCAGCCTGGCCGAGCTGACCGCGTGGGCGAAGAAGAACCCCGGCCGTTTCACCTATCCGAAGCCGCCGCAGTTCCACGGCAGCACCTTCCTCAAGCAGGTGTTGCTCGAAGCCGGCGCCGACCGCGAAGCGGTGTACACCGCCTACGCCGCCGCGGGCTTCGCGCGCACCACCGCGCCCCTGTGGGCCGCGCTCGACACGCTGCACCCGCACTTGTGGAAACAGGGTCGCCAGTTCCCGGCCAACAACACCGTGATGCGGCAGATGCTGGCCGACGGCGAGCTGGCCATCTCCCTGACCTTCAATCCCAACGAGGTCGCGAACGAGATCGCCGCCAAGACGCTGCCCGCTGGCGTGGTCAGCTACCAGCACGCGGCCGGCACCATCGGCAACACGCATTTCCTGGCCATCCCGTTCAATGCGCGCGGCAAGGAAGGCGCCCAGGTCGCCGCCAACTTCCTGCTCTCGCCCACCGCGCAGGCGCGCAAGGCCGACATCCGCCATTGGGGCGACCCGACGGTGTTGGCGCTGGGCAAACTGAGCGTCACTGAGCGCGCGCTGTTCGCCGCCGGCAGCGCACCAGGACAGGTCAGCAGGCCCGCGCCCGCCCTGCCCGAACCGCATGCCACGTGGGTCGAGCCGATCGAGCGCGAATGGGCGCGCCGCTACGGGTGACATGACCGCCCCAAGACGCTGGAAGTCATCGAAGCCCGCGGCGCGATGAAAGCCGCAGCGCGCGCTGCGCTCGCGGCGCCGCTGCTGCTGTTCGCGCTGCCGCTGGCGCTGGGCCTGGTGGTGGCGCTGCTGCAAGGCGTCGATGCCACGGCGTGGCGCGCCCTGCTCGCCGATGCGCAACTGCCACGCGCGCTGATGCTGTCGATCGCCAGCGCCGTGGCCAGCACCCTGCTCGCCCTGGCGGCGTGCCTGCTGCTCGTCACGCACCTGCACGGCTCGCCGCTGTGGCTGCGCCTGACACGCGCGCTGGGCCCGATGCTGGCCCTGCCGCATGCGGCGTTCGCGATCGGGCTGGCCCTGCTGGTGATGCCCGCCGGCTTGATCGCGCGACTGATCGCGCCACTGGCCGGCTGGCAGGCGCCGCCCGACTGGCCCACCGTCAACGACCCGCAGGCCATCGGCCTGACCGCCGTGTTGTTCTGCAAGGAACTGCCGTTCCTGCTCTGGAACGCGGTGGCGTTGTTGAGCCGCCCCGACACCGCCGCCTCGCTCAAGGGCTGGCTGGCCAGCGGTGCCACCCTGGGCTACCGCCGCAGCGCGGTCTGGTGGCGGGTGCTGTGGCCACT
>JANMSR010000019.1:0-4219 GCA_031389565.1 Burkholderiales bacterium | reverse complement strand
CTTCCGTAGGCGCGATTGGATCAAAGGTAAGTTCTACGCGCTTGAGTGGCACCAGGCATACGACTTCATCGAGTTCATCGTTACCTACCAAGGGCGTAGGAAGTACACCCGCTTCAGTACGGAGGCGATGCAACGTGTCTTCAACAAGATCTTCGAGGCAGAGCAATCGGGGTATCGGTTTCTGGGCGGCGAGCTTTCGCCAATTTCCAGCGCCGCAGAAGTTGAAGCAATCGACGCGGCTGTCTCGCTGACTGCTGCGTCTGGGTTGGCAGGGGCACAGACTCATTTGAAGGCTGCCCTCCATCTCCTTGGAAAGCGGCCAACCCCGGACTATCGAAACGCTGTCAAAGAATCGATCAGCGCGGTCGAGTCAGTGGCCAAACAACTTAGTCAAAATGATTCGCAGGGTCTGGCCGGAGCGCTTGACGAACTCGCAAAGCGAGTACCTATCCATGGCGCGCTCAAGTCTGCGTTTGTCAAGCTGTATGGCTATACGAGTGACGCGGACGGAATACGTCACGCGATCCTGGACGAGCCAAACGTCGACTTTGATGAAGCGAAGTACATGGTTGTCGCCTGTTCTGCGTTTGTCAACTATCTCGCAACGAAGGCCAACACCGCCAAGCTGCCACTGCGCCAATGAAGGCAATCATGGAACTCGGAGCTTTCTCTGTCAGCTTGGCCGTAAAAGACATCGACGCATCGAAGCTCTTTTACGAAAAGCTGGGTTTCACAGTCTTCGCAGGAGATCAGTCGCAGAATTGGCTGATCATGAAGAGTGGCGACCACGCCATCGGCTTGTTTCAGGGCATGTTCGACAAGAACATCCTCACCTTCAACCCGGGCTGGAGTAGCGATGCTCAGCCACTCGGAGAATTCACGGACATTCGAGCGTTGCAGAGCCAACTCAAAGATCGTGGCGTGAACATGATTTCAGAAGCGGACGAAAGCTCTACGGGGCCGGCCAGCTTCATGATCGTCGATCCAGATGGAAACACGATCCTGGTCGATCAACACGTATAGGCAAACTGGCCCTGCTGCGACCTTCGCCGGTGTTCGCAACGCACGCCACGATTGTGTCCGCAAAGGCGCGCCCGGGTGGGCGGCGGCGCGCCTTCGAGGCGCCGAGAAGCACAGGGCTCATGGCCGCGCGCGCAGCGCGCTCGTGATCTGACTCGTCGCATCTGTCCGAGCGCAGTGAGCGCAGCGAACGAAGTGAGTTATGCGACGTGGCCATGAGACCGAGCATCGCAGGGCAGTCGCAGCGAAGCGAAGACCGCCTCGACGAAGCGCTGCCGCCCACCCGGGCGCGCCTTTGCCGCGCCGACGCGCGCGTCGCGCGGCCACACCGCTCAGTCGCGCCGCCCCAGTTTGCCCATCTGCCAGAGCAAAAAGGCGTACTGGTCGGCGGTTTGCGCCACGCGCTGCGTCAGCGTGCTGCCGATGCCGTGGCCGGCCTGCATGTCCAGCCGCAGCAGCACCGGCTTGCCGCTCGCGCTGCCGGCCTGCAGTCGCGCGGCGGTCTTGCTGCTTTCCCACACCGACACGCGCGGGTCGTTGACGCCGTGCACCAGCATCACGGCCGGGTAGGCGGTGCCGTCGCGCACGGCGTGGTAGGTGCTCATCTCGAGCAGGGCGCGGAACTCGGCCGGGTTGGCCACCGTGCCGAACTCCGAGATGTTGGTGATGCCGTTGGCGGTGGTCTCGCTGCGCACGGTGTCGAGCATGCCGACGTCGAAGATCGCTGCGGCAAACAACTCGGGTGCGGCGGTCACCGCGCGGCCGACGAAGATGCCGCCGGCGCTGCCCCCCATGATGCCCATCGTGGCGGCTGAGCCGTAGCCCTGCTCGATCAGCCAGCGCACGCAGGCGATGCCGTCTTTCCAGGTGTTGGACTTGGTGGTCTTGAAGCCGGCGCGGTGCCAATCGTCGCCATGCACGCCGCTGCCGCGCGGGTTGGTGTAGGCCAGCACACCGCCGCGTTCGAGCCAGACCAGGTTCGCGGCCGAGTAATGGGCCGTCTGCGAAAAACCATAACTCGCGTAGCCGTGCACCAGCACCGGGTTGCGGCCATCCAGGGCCAGTCCCTTCTTGTGCAGCACGGTCATCGGCACCTTCACGCCGTCGTGGCTGGGCACCTCGACCTCGGTGACCTGCAGGTCCAGCGCCGGCAGTGCGGGCTCGGTGCCCAACGCCACCGGCGTGGCGGCCCCGTGGCGCGACAGAAAGAGCTGTTGCCAGCGTGTCCAGCCCGACACCCAGAACATCACCGCGTCATCCACCGGCGTGGGCTCGGCAACCAGCCACGCCGCGCCGGCGTAGGGCAGCGGCAGCGCGCGTCCGATGCGGTCACCGGCCGCGTGCTCGCGCAACGTGAGCGACGTGCCTTGGCGCACTTGCGTGATCACGCCGTTGCGCTCGAGCCGAAAGCCTTCGAGCACGCCGCTCGCCGGCTCGGCCACCACCTCTGTCGCACGCGCGAGATCGGGCCGGCGCAAATCCAGCGCCAGCAACTTGCGCCGCGGCGCGCCCTTGTAGCTGAGCAGGAAAAGCTCGTTGCGGCGCAGCCGCAGGTCAGTGATCTTGTCGGCCGCCGTGGCGATGCGCTGCCAGCGCAGGCCGGGCCGCCCGAGTTGCGCCAGCGGGGCCACGAACAAGTTGCCTTCGGGCACCGTGGTGTCGGTGGTGCGCGCCACCAGCCAGGGGCTGCCCGGCACGGTGAGGACTTCGCCGACATCCAGGCTGTCCAGGCCGAGCGTGCGCGTGACCGTGGGGCCGAACACCGGCTTGGCGGCGGCGGCGTGGGCGCCCACGCGTTGCCACATTACGCGCGCGTCCTTGTAGGTGTCGGTCTCGGTCTGGCCCGGGCGCAGCGCCTGCAACTGGGTGTAGGTGAACGAGCGGCTGTCGGCCAGCCAGTGGATCGCCGTGTCGTGCACCCGCGGCAGCGGCTGGCCCACGCGCTTGCCGCTGCGCACCTCGAGCACATGCAGGGTAGCGTTCTCGGAGCCCCCGGCCGACATGCCGAAGGCCACATGGCGGCCGTCCCACGACGGCTGGTAGTAGTTGATCGCGTGCGGCTCGCCGGTGGCCCGGCTTTCGACCTCGGGATCGACCAGGGTGCGTTCGGCGCCGGCCAGGCCGCGCCGCATCACCAGCCGGAACTGGCGCTCGCCGCGGGCGCGCTTCAAGTAGTAGTAGCGCTCGCCGGGCAGGCGCATCACGCTGCCGATGCGGTCGCCCGCGGCGGCGGTGACTTCGGCAATGCGCGTGGCCAGCGCATCGCGCCCGTCGATGCGGGCCAGCAGCTTGGCGGTGGCGTCGCTCTGCGCCTGCATCCAGGCCTGCACCTCGGGGCGCTTCACGTCTTCGAGGTAGCGGTAGGGGTCGGGCACGGCCACGCCGTGGTGCTGGTCGACGACGGTATCGATGCGCGCCGCGGGGGCCCCTTCGGCGCGCTGCGCGAAGGCGACGCCGGGGGCGAGGGTCAGCGCCATCAGCGTGGCCCCGAGGGCGACGCGGTGGCGAGGATGCTCGAACGCTGACATGCGGACTCCCTGAATGGCGGTGCTCGCAACGGCGAGCGGCGCATCATGCCGCAGCGTCGGACTCGCGCACTATCCCGCGAGGGGCTCGATCGTCATCCCCGCAGCACGCAGCCGTTCGGCGAGCACCGCGCCGAGCGCCGTGGCCGGTGTCAGCACGCCGCCGAAACGCTCGCCGCCGGGCAAGCGCTTGGCGTCGAGCACCAGGGCCAGCGCCGCTTCGCAGACGAAGATCGTCGTCGCGCGGTTGCCCGGGTCGCCGCGGCCGGCGATGCGGCCGCGCTGCACCGTGCCGCGTTCGCCCACGCCGACCAGTTCGCAGCGGAACGAGCCCTTGTCCATCGCGCGCTCCGAAGGGCCCTGGCCGGGCGCGGGCACGAAGCGCGCGACCACGCGGCGCAGTGGTGTGAACGCGAGTGCAGCGCGGCCGGCGGCTATGCCGACGGCAACAGCGGTGGCCGTCAGCGCGCCACCCGCGCCGCGGCCCATGCGGGCGTATTCCTGGTAGCGGAAATCGGGCGCGTACAGGCCGTTCGCGGCCAGCAAGGCCACACTGCGGCGCACCACGCGCGTGTTGATCGGGCCCATCACGAACGGCGCCAGCCAGCCGCCGAAGTCGGCATCGCGCAGGGCGCCCGCGGGGTCGCGGTGGCTCGACGCGTCGGCCGGTGCGG
>JANMSR010000524.1:0-2104 GCA_031389565.1 Burkholderiales bacterium | reverse complement strand
TCTGCTGCCAGCGCCAGCTTCAGCGCGTGCCAAGGCTGCATCAGGTAGTGCACCGCGTCGATGGCAACGGTCTCGGGCGCCTCCAGGTCCGGCCAGCCAAACCCGTCAGCAGGTGGCTCGGGGGCTTCTTTCCAGCCCATCTCGGCCATGATCTGGCTCGCGTGCTTGCTTTCGTACCCCGCCATGGTGCGAAACAGCGCGGCCACTTCGCGGTTGTTGTGCACTTCCATCGCGTCGGCGAATTCGGTGTAGCGCTCCACCGCCTCGCGCTCCATCGCCAGCGCCTGCGCCATGAACTCGGCCAAAGTGCGCTCGGCGGCGCTCACAGTTCGAACTCCGCTTCGAAGTCGGCCACCGCCCGCGTCGCCTTGCCTGGGTTGGCCGGGTAGGGGGTGCGGTCGCCGGCGTAGAGCACGCCGATGTTGAAGCCGTCGTCGGTCATGATGCGGCGCGCGGCGCGGGCGGCGTCGTCGGTCGGCCCCACCGACGCTGGGTGCACCAGGCTCTTCCACCCGCGCTGCTCGGGCCGGAAGGTCACACATGGGCTCAGGATTTCAATGAATGCGAAGCCGGGGTGGCGCATACCCTGCGCGATGATGTCCGCGGTGCCGTTGGGATCGCCGGAGAACGCGCGGGCAACGAAGCTGGCCCCCGACGCAAGCGCGATCACCAGCGGGTGGAACGAGCGGATGCCGGTGCCGCCGGGCGACAGCTTGTTGTCCCAGTCGGGTTCGGTCGTCGGCGACGCCTGGCCCTTGGTCATTCCGTATACGTGGTTGTCCATCACGATGTAGGTCAGATCGACGTTGCGCCGGCAGGCATGCATGAAGTGGTTGCCGCCGATCGAGTAACCGTCGCCATCGCCACCGGTAACCAGCACCGTCAGCTCGGGGCGTGCCACCTTCAGACCGGTGCCGGCGGCGAGCGCGCGGCCGTGCACGCCATGAAAGCCGTAGCAGGTGGTGTAGGCCGGCATGCGCGACGAGCAACCGATGCCCGATACCACGGCAACCTGGTGCGGCGGCAACTGCAACGCCGCCAGCGCCTTGGTGATCGCGCTCAACACGGTGAAGTCACCGCAGCCGGGACACCAGATTGGCTTGTAGCCCGATTTGTAGTCGGCTGCGGCCAGCTTGGCCGAAGGCGTGGCAAGGTCATTCATGCGGTTTCCTTTTCGCTGGTGCAGGCGCGCTGCCATTCGACGATCGCGTGCGTGAGTTCGGCCGGGCGCAACGGTAGCGGTCCGGGACGGTGAAAGCTGGCCGGGCGGCCCGGCAGGTCGTACATCGCGCGCAGGTAGCGGTACAGCTGCGCACTGTGATTCTGTTCGACCACCAGGACGCGCTTGACCCCGGCCAGCGCCTGGGCCAGCCGCTCGGGCTGCGCCGGAGCGAGCAGGCGCAGCGAGATCAGTTTGACGTGGATGCCCTGGTCAGCGGCGCGCGTGATGGCCTCGCGCACCGCCCCGGTGACTGAGCCGAAGGTGATAACGGCGGCGTCGGCAGCTTCGGCGCGGCCCGGTTCGATGTCCGCCCACCAGCGGCCGTAGTCGTGTTGTGCCAGTTTGCGCTCGCGCTTGTCGAGTTGCACGCGGTGATCACGCGCCTGGCTGCTTGGAATGCCGGCTTCGGTGTGTTCCAGCCCGTCGGCGGTGTAGGCCACACCCGGTGTGCCGGGAATGGCCATCGGCGAGACGCCCGACGCGGAGTCGCGATAGCGCTTGTAGTCGGGCGTGTTCGCCGCGGCCGTCAGGCGTGCCGCGATGAAGCCGGCGTCGGCCGGCCGGTCGATAATCGCCTGCGACTGGCCCATGAACTGGTCCGACAGCACGATCACCGGCGCCTGCAGCGCCTCGGCCAGGTGGACCGCCCACTGGGTTGTCGCCAGGCAGTCGGCAATCGAGTTCGGGGCCAGCACCAGGCGCGGCGCGTCGCCGTGCAGGCCGCTGACCGCAAAGGACAGGTCGCTCTGCTCGCTCTTGGCCGGAATGCCGGTGGACGGGCCGCCGCGCATCACGTCGACCACGACGATCGGTACTTCGGCGGTGACGGCCAGCCCGAGCGCCTCGGTCATCAGCGCGAGGCCGGGGCCGGCGGTGGCGGTG
>JANMSR010000522.1:0-1835 GCA_031389565.1 Burkholderiales bacterium | reverse complement strand
TCGAGCACGATGTGCTCGTCGGCGCGCTTGGCGTTCGATTCGAGTACCGTGCGCGGCCCGGCACCGTAGAGCACGGCGGGAATGCCGCGCTCGCCGTACAGCCGCGCGTCGGTGTACAGCGGTGTGCCCGAGGCCCGGATCGGTTCGCCGAAAACCGTGCTGGCGTGGCGGCATAGCGCATCGACCAGCGGCCGGTTGCCGGCCAGCGGCTCCAGCGCGCGGGCCAGCAGGATGCGCTTGATGTCCACCGTGATGCCGTCGGAGGCGGCCACCGCGTCGGCGATGACGCGCTGCAGCGTGGCCTCCACCTCGTCGGGGTTCTCCTCGGGAATCATGCGGCGGTCCAGCTTGAGCACGACCTTGCCGGGGACCACATTGGTGTTGGTGCCGCCCTGGATCAGGCCGACGTTCAGGTACGGGTGGGTGATGCCTTTGACCTGGCTCGTCACCTGTTTGTAGAAGCGGTTCTGCTGGTACAGCGCGTTCAGGATCAGGGTGGTGGCCTGCAATGCATCGACCGCCGTTTCAGGCACCGCCGCATGGCCCATCTTGCCGTGCACCGTGACCTCGAGTTGCAGGCAGCCGTTGTGCGCGGTCACCACCTGGTAGCTGAAGCCGGCGGCGATCAGCCAGTCGGGCTTCGTCAGGCCGTGTTTCAGCAGCCAGCCAGGGCCGAGCTCGCCGCCGAACTCTTCGTCATAGGTGAAGTGCAGCTCCACGCTGCCCGTGAGCGGCGCGTTCAGCGACTCGATCGCACGGGTGGCGAAGGTGTAGGTGGCGAAGTCGCACTTGCTCACGGCTGACGCGCGGCCATAAAGCCTGCCGTCTGCGACTTCGCCGCCATAGGGCTCGTGGGTCCAGCCTTCGCCGGGCGGCACCACGTCGCCATGGGCATTGAGCGCAATCGTCTTGCCTTGCCCGTAGCGCCGCCGAACGATCAGGTTGGTGATCGATTCGAGGCCGCAGGCCTGCACCTCGGCGGCAGGCACCGCGTGCTTTTCTGCGGCAAAGCCGAAGGCTTGCAGCAGCTCCGCGGTGCGTTCAGCATGCGGGGCGTTGTTGCCGGGCGGGGTGTCGGTCGGCACGCGCACCAGTTGCTGCAGGAAGCTGACCTCCTCGTCGAAGTGGGCATCGACCCAGGCATCGAGGGCGGCGCAGTGGGCATCATCGCAGGCGGCGGTCATGAGCGTTCCGTGGCCAGTCGTTCGAGCAGGTTCTGCAACGCGCGCACGGCCAGCTCGGCGTCGTCGTTGGTGATGGCTTCGAGCGGGTTGTGGCTGATGCCGGCGTTCAGGCCGCGCAGGAACAGCATCGCCTGGGGCATCGCCTCGTGCAGTTTCATCGCGTCGTGGCCGGCGCCGCTGGGCAGGCGAAACAGCGGCAGGCCGAGGGCTTGAACGGCGCGCTCCCAGCGCTGCTGCCAGGCCGCGTCGCTCGGCGCCGCGGCGGCGCGCATCGTTTCTTCGAGCTTGAAGTGCAGCCCGCGCCGCTCGCACAGGCGCTGCAGCTCGGCGCGCACATCGGCGGCGCAGGCATCGCGCACGGCGTCGGTCGTGGCGCGGATGTCGAGGCTGAACTTGCAGCGCCCGGGCACGACGTTGATCGAGCCATTGGGCACTTCGAGCATGCCGACGGTGGCCACCAGGTGCGGCGCCTCGCCGGCCCGCCGCTCGAGGTAAAGCGCCAACTCGGCCGCGGCCGTCGCAGCGTCGCGGCGCCGGCCCATCGGCGTGGTGCCGGCATGGCTGGCCATGCCGACGATCTCGCCGAGGTAGCGCACGCTGCCGTTGATCGAGGTCACGATGCCCAGCGGCAGGTCGAGCTCGTTCAACACC
>JANMSR010000509.1:0-2247 GCA_031389565.1 Burkholderiales bacterium | reverse complement strand
GAGGGCAACACGGTCGAGCTCAAGGGTTCACCTGCGCGCTGAGCTTCAGGCCACGCGGACGGCATGCCGTCAGGTTGCGGTGGGCAGCAGAATGCGCCGGTCCACATCGGTAATTTTCGTGTGGCCGCAAAAGGCCATCGTCACGTCGAGTTCCTTGTGGATGATGTCCAGAGCCTTGGCGACGCCAGCCTCGCCCATCGCGCCCAGGCCGTAGGCGAAGGCGCGGCCGATCATCGTGCCGCGCGCACCCAGCGCCCAGGCCTTGAGCACGTCCTGGCCGGAGCGGATGCCGCCGTCCATCCAGACCTCGATGCGCGAGCCGACCGCGTCGGCGATCGCGGGCAGCGCGGCGATCGAACTCGGCGCGCCGTCGAGCTGGCGGCCACCGTGGTTGGACACCACCAGCGCGTCGGCGCCGCTGTCGGCGGCCAGGCGCGCGTCTTCGACATCCATGATGCCCTTGAGGATGAACTTGCCGCCCCAGCGTTTCTTGATCCATTCGACGTCACCCCAGTTGAGCTGGGGGTCGAACTGCTCGCGCGTCCAGGCGCCGAGCGAGGACATGTCGCTCACGCCCTTGGCATGGCCGACCAGGTTGCCGAAGCCGTGGCGCCGCGTGCCGGCCATGCCCAGGCACCAGCGCGGCTTGGTCAGCAGGTTGATGATGTTGGCGATCGTCGGCTTGGGCGGCGCGGTCATGCCGTTCTTCAAGTCCTTGTGGCGCTGGCCGATGACCTGCAAGTCGAGCGTCAGCACCAGGGCCGAGCAGCCGGCGGTCTTGGCGCGGTCCATCAGCCGCTGCATGAAGTCGCGGTCGCGCATCCAGTAGAGCTGGAACCAGAACGGTGCCGTGGTGTTGGCGCGCACGTCTTCGATCGAGCAGATGCTCATCGTCGACAGCGTGAACGGCACACCGAACTCCTCGGCCGCTTTGGCGGCGAGGATTTCGCCGTCGGCGTGCTGCATGCCGGTCAGCCCCACCGGGGCCAGGGCGACGGGCATCTTCACGTCCACGCCGACCATCCGGGTGGCGGTGCTGCGGTTGGCCATGTTCACCGCCACGCGCTGGCGCAGCAGGAGCTTGCCGAAGTCGCTTTCGTTGGCGCGGTAGGTGCTCTCGGTCCACGAGCCGGAGTCGGTGTAGTCGTAGAACATCCGCGGCACGCGCTTCTCGGCGAGCGCGCGCAGGTCTTCGATGCAGGTGATGACGGGCATGGGCTGGAGTCTCCTCAGCCCGGATCGTAGCTGCCGCCGAGGCGGCAGGGCCTGGCTCAGGTCAGCGCACGGGCGAGCAGCACAGCGGCGGTGACGGCGCCGACCACGACCACCAGCAGCCAGTTCGGCATCCGGCCCTGCGGCGCGGGCGACAGGCGTTGGCGTTGACGGTCTTTATCGATCATGGGGCGCACAGTGTCACCGCCCGGCGTGGCGAAGTGAAGCCATGCGCACCCCCAACAAGCGCAGGCGGCGTGAAAAATCGACGCGCTTCAGGCACAGGCCGACCGCTTGGCGGATCACTTCAGCCTCCGCGGTCGGCTCGGCCAGAGTCAGATCGCGCGTGACGGTCTTGAAATCTTCGAAGCGCAGCTTGATGCCGATCGTCTTGCCCGCGTAACCCTTGCGCTGCAGATCGCGGGCGAGTTGCTGCACCAGTTCGTCGAGCACGCCGCCGAGCTCGGCGCGGTCACGCACGGCATGCAGGTCACGATCGAAGGTGGTCTCGCGGCTCATCGACACCGGCTCACTGCTGGTGGACAAGGCGCGGTCGTCGCGGCCGTGCGCGGCGTCGTGCAGCCAGCGGCCGTAGCTGGCGCCGAAGTGTTCGACCAGCCAGGGTTGTTCGAGTGCGGCGAGTTCGCCGATCGTGCGCACGCCCAGCGCCTCGAGCCGGGCGCCGGCCTTGGGCCCGATACCGTTGATGCGCCGCACCGGCAGCGGCCAGATGCGCGTGGGCAGGTCGGCATGGGTCAGGACGGTCAGGCCGTCGGGCTTGTCGAGATCACTGGCGATCTTGGCCAGCAGCTTGTTCGGCGTCACACCGATCGAGCAGCTCAGTCCGGTGGCCCGGCGCACGGTGTTGCGCAACTCCTGCGCGATCGCGCGCACGCCGCCGAAGGGGTCGTGGCCGACGCTGTCCTGCGCGCCGGGCAGCTCGGTCAGCTCGATGTAGATCTCGTCGATGCCGCGGTCTTCGATCAGCGGCGCCACCTCGGCCACGGCGGCCTTGAAGCGCCGCGAGTACAGGCC
>JANMSR010000474.1:0-2230 GCA_031389565.1 Burkholderiales bacterium | reverse complement strand
CGGTATCAAGGCCGTGGTCGCGCGCAGCTTCGAGCGCATCCACCGCAGCAACCTGATCGGCATGGGCGTGTTGCCACTGCAGTTCAAGGGCAGCGACTCCTGGCAGTCGCTCGGCATCCGTGGTGACGAAGTCATCGACGTCGTGCTGGGCACGAACATCCAGCCGCAAACCGACGCCAAGCTGGTCATCACCGGCAAGGACGGCAAGAAGCGCGAGATCACCGTGACCCTGCGCATCGTCACCACGGATGCCGAGCGACTGCCAGGAGTCGCTGCCCTTGAACTGCAGTGGCAACACGCCCATGCCGATCAGGTTGCTGCGGTGGATGCGCTCGAAGCTGCGCGCGACCACGGCCTTGATACCGAGCAGTTGGGTGCCCTTGGCGGCCCAGTCGCGGGAGGAGCCGGTGCCGTATTCCTCGCCGGCGAAGATCACGGTCGGCGTGCCGGTGGCCGAGTACTTCATCGCGGCGTCGTAAATGAACATCTTGTCGCCACTCGGCTGGAATAGCGTCACGCCGCCTTCCTCGCGCGAGCCGTCGGCGCCGGCCGGGATCATCAGGTTCTTCACGCGCACGTTGGCGAAGGTGCCGCGCATCATGACTTCGTGATTGCCGCGGCGCGCGCCATAGCTGTTGAAGTCGGCTTTGAGGACGCCGTTTTCTTTCAGGTAGCTGCCGGTCGGCGAGGTTTCCTTGATCGAGCCCGCGGGCGAGATGTGGTCGGTGGTGATCGAGTCGCCGAACAGGGCCATCACGCGGGCACTCTGTACGCCGGAGGTCAGCGCCTTGGGCTCCATCGTGAAGCCGTCGAAGAACGGCGGCTGGGCGATGTAGGTGCTCTTGGGCCAGTCGTAGACTTGGCCCTGGGTGCCCTTGACGTCGTTCCACAGCTTGCCCGGCTTCTTGGTCACATTGCCGTAGTTGTCCTTGAAGGCCTTCGGGTTCATCGCGTACTTGAGCAGCTTGTAGACCTCGTCGCTCGAGGGCCAGATGTCGCCGAGGAAGATGTCCTTGCCGCCTTTGCCCTTGCCGACGGGCTCGGTCATCAGGTCGCGCGTCACGTTGCCGGCGATCGCATAGGCCACCACCAGCGGCGGGCTAGCCAGAAAGTTGGCCTTCAGGTTGGGGTGGATGCGGGCTTCGAAATTGCGGTTGCCCGACAGCACCGCGGCGCAGATCAGGTCGTTGTCGGTGATGGCCTTGTTCAGCTCGGGCGTCAAGTCGCCGGCGTTGCCGATGCAGGTGGTGCAGCCATAGGCCGCCACGTTGAAGCCGAGCTTTTCCAGGTAGGGCAGCAGGCCGGCCTTTTGCAGGTACTCGGTAACGATGCGCGAGCCCGGCGCCAGCGAGGTCTTGATGTGTGGCGCCACCTTCAGGCCGGCCTCGACTGCCTTCTTGGCCAGCAGGCCAGCGGCCAGCAGTACGCTCGGGTTGCTGGTGTTGGTGCAACTGGTAATGGCGGCGATCAGCACGTCGCCGTTCTTCACGCTCAAGCCATCCTCCACAGGGAAGCTTTTCGCGAGCTTGGCCGCCGGCTGGTTGAAGCCGTCGTCGGCGATCGGCGCGCTGAACAGTTCGGCGAATTTCTTGGCCAGGTGGGTGATCTCGATACGGTCCTGCGGCCGCTTGGGGCCGGCGAGGCTGGGCACCACGCTGCCGAGATCGAGCTTGACCACCTGCGAGTAATCGATCTCGCCGGCTTTGGGTATGCCAAACATGTTCTGCGCACGGAAGTAGGCCTCGAAGGCCTTGATCTCGTCCTTGGTGCGGCCGGTGCCCTTGAAGTATTCGATCGTGCGCTCGTCGACCGGGAAGAAGCCCATCGTCGCGCCGTACTCGGGCGCCATGTTGCCGATCGTGGCGCGGTCGGGCAGGGCCAGCGTGCGCGTGCCTTCGCCGAAGAACTCGACGAACTTGCCGACCACCTTGGCCTTGCGCAAGATCTCGGTGACCGTCAGCACCAGGTCGGTGGCGGTGACGCCTTCGCGCAGCTTGCCGGTCAGCTCCATGCCGACCACGTCGGGCGTCAGGAAGTACACCGGCTGTCCGAGCATGCCGGCCTCGGCTTCGATGCCGCCGACGCCCCAGCCGACGACGCCGATGCCGTTGATCATCGTGGTGTGGCTGTCGGTGCCGACCAGCGAATCCGGGTAGTAGGTGCCGTCCTTGCCCTGGTGCACGCCGCGCGCCAGGTACTCGAGGTTGACCTGGTGCACGATGCCGAAGCC
>JANMSR010000450.1:0-7950 GCA_031389565.1 Burkholderiales bacterium | reverse complement strand
GATCGAGCTGTACGCCGAGTTCACCCGTTCCGGCGCCACCTACACCCCGTTTCCCGACCCGCGCTCGCACCGCATCCGCCTGGCCGATCTGGCCGACGGCGCGGTGCGCCAGCGCCTGCGCGCGCTGTGGGCCGACCCGCTTTCGCTCGACCCCGCACGTGTCAGCGCCCGCGTCACGCGCAAGGTGGCTGTCGAGCTGGCCGAGCTGGCGCGCTCGCTCGAAGCCGCGGGCCACCCCGCCGAGCAAGTGGCCGGCTTCCTGACCCGCTGCCTGTTCAGTATGTTTGCCGAAGACGTGGGCTTGCTGCCCAAGGGTGTCGATGGCAGCGGCAGCTTCCTGGCTCTGCTGAAGAGCCATCGCGGCGAGCCCGGCACGCTGGTCAACATGCTGCGCGTGTTCTGGGCCGGCATGGACAGCGGCGGCTTCAACGCGGCAATAGCACAGGACGTGCTGCGCTTCAACGGCAAGCTGTTCAAGGGCGCCAACGCCGGCGGCTACGTGTTGCCGCTCAGTACCGAACAGGTCGACGGCCTGCTGCGCGCCGCGAGCGCGAAATGGCAGGACGTCGAGCCTGCCATCTTCGGCACCCTGCTCGAACGCGCGCTCGACCCGGCCGAGCGCCACGCCCTCGGTGCGCACTACACGCCGCGGGCCTATGTGGAGCGCCTTGTGCTGCCCACCGTGGTGGAGCCATTGCGCGCCGATTGGCTCAACGCCCAGGCCGCGGCAGTGTTGCTGGTGCATGAGGCCGAAGCCCTCGACGGCCGCAAGCGCGACGCGAAACTGGCCGAGGCCCGCGCCGAGATTCGCCGCTTTCACCACCAACTTTGCACCACCCGCGTGCTCGACCCGGCCTGCGGCAGCGGCAACTTTTTGTACGTGACGCTCGAACACCTGAAGCGCCTGGAAGGCGAGGTGCTCAACCAGTTGGAGGCCCTCGGCGAAACGCAGGACAGGCTGGCCCTCGAAGGCGAAACGGTCACGCTGCAACAACTGCGCGGCATCGAAATCAACGAGCGCGCCGCCGCGCTGGCCGAGCTGGTGCTGTGGATCGGCTGGCTGCAATGGCACTTGCGCACCCGCGGCCCTTCCAGCGTGGCCGAGCCGGTGATCCACGACTACGGCAACATCGAATGCCGCGATGCGGTGCTGGCCTACGACCGCGCCGAGATCGCGCTGGATGCGAACGGCCGGCCGATCACGCGCTGGGACGGCAAGACTCTCAAGAGGCACGCGGTCACTGGTGAGCTGGTGCCCGACGAGGTAGCGCTGTTGCCGCAGTGGAGCTATGAACCCCCGGCGGGCCGAGTGGCCGAAGGCCGATTTCATCGTGGGGAATCCGCCGTTCATTGGGAACAAGCGAATGCGCGAGGCGCTGGGTGACGGTTACGCGCAGGCGCTTCGCGCGGCATGGCCTGAAGTACCAGAGAGCGCTGACTTCGTCATGTACTGGTGGCATCAGGCGGCAGAAACTGTGCGTGCTGGCCTCACGCGCCGCTTCGGCCTGATCACGACAAACAGCGTAACGATGATCTTCAACCGCCGTGTGGTTGAGGCGCACCTGCGAGCAGCCGTGCCGCTGAGGATGGCGTTCGCGATTCCGGATCATCCGTGGGTCGATTCGGCAGACGGCGCGGCCGTGCGCATCGCGATGACAGTCGGGACAACGGAGAACACGCTGGGGCTGTTGCTGCGCTCGGTCGAAGAGCGCGAGGCGGGTCACGGAGAAGTCGCGGTTCGCTTCGAGAGCCGCCCGGGACTGATCCACGCAGACCTGATGGTCGGCGCCAATGTGGCCGGTGCCGTACGACTGCGCTCCAATGATGGCGTGTCTAACCGTGGCGTCATCCCGCACGGTGCGGGGTTCATCGTCACACGGGGTGAGGCCGCGGCGCTAGGCCTCGGCACCGTGCCGGGCCTCGAGCGGCACATCCGCGAATATCGAAATGGCAGGGACTTGACTGATAGGCCTCGCGATGTCCTCGTCATCGACACGATCGGCCTCACTGCCAATGACCTTCGGCGCCAGTTTCCAGCGGTCTTTCAGTGGTTGATTGAGCGCGTGAAGCCCGAGCGTGACCTCGTTCGCCGCAAGTCGATTCGCGACAACTGGTGGTTGCATGCATGGTCCAGGAACACGTTCCGCCCGGCGCTTGACTCGATTCCTCGATTCATCGCGACCGGCCAGGTCGCCAAGCACCGGGTTTTCCAGTTCCTCAGCGCAAGCGTGCTGCCAGACGACAAGCTGATCGCGATCGCAACAAAGGATGCCTTGCATCTTGGCGTGTTGTCGGCGGCTGTACACGTCCAATGGGCGCTTGCCAGCGGAGGTCGCCTTGGTGTTGGCAATGATCCGGTTTACAGCAAGTCGACGTGCTTCGAGTCCTTTCCTTTCCCAAGCGACGACACCGGCCTGACCCCCGACCTCGCCGACCGCATCCGCAGCCTCGCAGAACACCTCGACGCGCACCGCAAAGCGCGTCAGGCAGCGCACGAGTCAGTGACATTGACGGGCCTCTACAACGTGCTCGACAAGCTGCGCCGCGGCGAGTCACTGAGCGCCGGGGACAAGGCATTGCACGAGCAGGGCCTGGTGAGCGTGCTGCGCACCCTGCACGACGAACTCGACGCCGCCGTGTTGCAGGCCTACGGCTGGAGCGACCTGGGCCCGGTGCCCGGGACCGACGACGCGGCGCGCAGCGCCTGGACCGAGTGCCTGCTCGAACGCCTCGTCGCGCTGAACGCCAGGCGCGCGGCCGAAGAAGCGTCAGGCACGATCCGCTGGCTGCGCCCCGAGTTCCAGAACCCGGCGCATGCGGCGGCAGCGGCCGAGGCCACGCCCGAGCAAAGTTCGATCGATCTGCCTGATGAGGCCGAACAGGCCGAAGCCACCAGCGCCAAGCCCGCCGCCGCACGCCTGCCCTGGCCCGCCGCACTGCCCGAGCAGATGCGCGCCGTGGCCGATGTGCTGTCCGCCGCCGCCCACGCGCAAGACGAAGCCGCCCTGGCCGAGCGCTTCACCGGCCGCGGTGCGTGGAAGAAGCGCCTGCCGCAAATCCTGCAGACGCTGGAAGCGCTCGGCCGCGCGCGGCGTGAAGGTGATCGCTGGCGGGCATGAAGGTTCGTTTCGGTGGACGTCAGGACAAGCGTCCCGACGCGCCGTTTCGGCCGCCCGTCATATCAACGCCAGCGCCTCACGCAGCCGCTGCGCGGTGTTGAAGAGCCCGGCGCGTTCGACGCGCTCGACAAACTCGTCCGGATCCAAGGGTGGCGCTTTTCGTCGCGCGCGCATTTCCTTGAACGCTGCCAGGGCGATGTAGGGCTCGAGGTCGAGCTGGTAGATCAGGAAATCGTCCGGGTGAATGCTTTCCAGGCCATGGCGTTGCAGCACGTCGATGGGAAAGTCCTTGAGGTTGGCTGTCACGATGCAGTCGGCATGGCAGGCAATCGCGGCCGCCAATACGTGCGTCGTGCACGTCGGGTAGCGCCAGGCCCGGCATCAAGCCTTCGTAGGCGTCTGCGGGCACCTCCCAATCGGGCACCGCTTCATGCATCGCGGCGCATCGGCGCTCGAGAGCCTGGCGCAACTCGGGCTTGTCGCGCGAGGCGGCATCGATCCACTCGGCATCGATGCGGCCTGTCCAGCGCGCGGTGAACAGGCCCGCCACGTGCAGGCTCATCAGCGAATCGGCCACCACCGGCGGGTAGAGCACGCAGGCGTCGAGCAACGCCGTGTAGCGTGCCGGCCCGGCCATCTCATATCAGGGATGTGCTCGAAAAGCTGCCCACGCACCCGGCCAGCCATATCGGCGAGTTGCTGCCACATCGCTGGCGGCTGGACATCGCGGTCAACTGATCGCCGCCGCCGACCACGGCGCACTGCGCGGCGTCAAGATGTGATCGCCGGACGCTTACGAGCCGGCGACAGTCGAATGCGGTGCGTCTCTCAATTTGCTGCCTCCGGGACGATGGGCCTGGTGATCACCGGGGATTGCGCTTGACGTTTTCACAGGCGTGAATGAGTGCCGGTACGACTTCGTACAAGTCTCCGATGACGCTGTAGTCAGCCTCGCCATGAATCGGCGCCTTGGGATCGTTGTTGATGGCCACGACCGTGCGTGCGCCCTTCATGCCCACAATGTGTTCGATCTGTCCCGAGATACCGCAGGCGATGTACAGATTGGGCTTGACGGTCTGCCCCGACAACCCGATGCGCCTGTCCACCGGCAGCCAGTCCACATCGCCGGTCAAAGGTCGCGACCCACCCAGCACGCCACCCAGCAACAGCGCAAGCTGTTCGAGCTGTTTGAGGTCTTCCATGGCCTTCACGCCACGGCCGGCGGAAACGATGACTTCCGCCTTGGAGATGTCCACTTGACTGTGCGAGCGCGGATTTACGCTCACCGTCTTGATTCGCGGCGCAGGAAGCTCGACCTGCAGTTCTCGGACGCTGCCATGCGACACGGAGACCTTCTCCGCTCTGGGGAAGCGCTTGGGTGGCACGGTGGCCATGCGCGGCACGGTGTTGAGCAATTGCCGCGACACGAATCGCCCGCCGTACACCCGCCGATCGATGCGCAGATTTCCCGCGTCGTCCATTTCCAACGAAACGCAGCTGCTCGCGCAAGGGATCTGCAGCATCTGCGCCGCGCCCGCGGCCAATTCGGCGCCGGTGCGCGTGGCGCCTACCAGCACGACCGCGGGGGCCGATGCGCGAATCGCCTCGCACAGCGCGGTCGCTATCAACTCATCCGCGACGATTCCATCGCCTTGTGACTCACGCACGGCCAGCACTTCGTCGGCCCCGCGCGCCAAGCCTTCGTCAAGCAAGGCCTCGGCGTTTCGGCCAATGGCCGCGACGATCAGTGGGCGTTGCAAGCGCGAGGCGAGGTCGCGTCCCAACGTCAGCAGTTCGCCAACCGTCTCTGGGTTCTCCGAGAAAACAAGAACCCCGCCACTTTCGCTGTCTCGTTGTGTGGCCATCAGAGCGTTACCTCCCCGTCGGCGCCCAAACGGCGCAGCAACTCCGCTACGATCTCTTCGGCAGACTCGCCTTTGATCGTGACCTGTTTGCGCGCGCTCGGTGGTGAAAACACGTCCAACACTTCTACCGCGGGAAAGGCCCGCAGCTGCTCAATGTCAAGGCCGGTGAGTTCCGCCAGACTCAGTTCGACCATCGGTTTGCGCCCAGCTCCCATGATCTGCAATACCGTAGGCATTCTGGCGGTATTGATCTCCGTGCCAACAGTGACAAGCGCTGGAACACTCAGCTCTAGCGTCTCTGATCGATCCTCGATCGAGCGCTCGGCACGCAACACGCCGTTCTGCAGGGTCAGGCCGGTGGCATAGGTAATCGCCGGCAAGTTCAAGGCGGCGGCCAGACGCGGACCGACCTGTTGGTTGTATTCGTCTGCAGATGCTTCGCCACAGATCACAAGGTCCCATTGGGAGAGACTTTCGCGTGCCGCGATCGTGCGCGCCGTTGCGGCTAGTACCGTTGCAACGCACAAGGGGTCGCGGGCCAGCCGCTCTTCGTCCTTGACCAGATAGACCGCGGCTACGCCCATGGCGAGGGCCTTGAGCACGACGTCCTTGGGCGGCAACTGGGCGCAAAGACTCATCGCGACAACGCGACCCCCGTGCTCCGCGGCAAGCTGAAGCGCCGCCTCGATTGCATTCTCGTCGAAGGTGCTGATTCGAAACGGTGAGCGTTTCAGATCCGGCCGGCCCGTTGAAGGCTCGGCCTGCAACTGAGCGGGATCCGGAACGAACTTGACGCAGACAAGGATGCTCCGTGCCAATGTAATGTTCGCCGCTGTCATGAGCGCTCCTTCAATTGATCGTTGTGCTGATCGTTGCCGCTCGCATGCCGCGCGGCGACATCCTCCTCGTCAAGCGCCTCGGCGACGATCTCTGCGATGTCTTTTATGCTGACTTCACTGCCTGCGACTGCCGACTGCGCACCTTGCTCGAGCATCTTGATGCAGAACGGACACTCGGCCACCACAATCTGCGCGCCCGCCTGTACCGCCTCCCGGATGCGGATCACTCCTGCCGCTTCTTTCTTGGGCGCGTCATACCAATTATTGGCGCCACCCGCGCCGCAGCAGAAGCTGTGCTCTCGGTGGCGCGGCATCTCGACGGTATCGGCCCCGTGAACTGCCCGTAGGATCTCGCGCGGCGCATCGAAGATCCCGTTGTATCGTCCGACGTAGCACGAGTCATGGAGTGTGGCCAGCGAATGGGTATCGGGTTTGAGCCGAATTCGGACTTCACGCAGGAGTTGTGCAATGAGCTCTGAGTGGTGATAGACCTCAAAGTTGGCGCCGAAGCGCGGGTACTCGTTCTTCAGCACATGGAAGCAGTGGGCGCAATGAGTCACTATGCGCTCCACCCCGTGGCGTTGGAGCGTGGCAATGTTCTGCAAGGCGAGTTGCTGGAACAGTCCCTCTTCGCCCAGGCGCCGCGCAGCGTCCCCCGTACACGCTTCTTCTTCGCCCAGAAAGTTCACTTCAATGCCGGCGGCCCTGATGACCTTCGTGGTTGCCCTGACGATGGCTGCGATGCGCGCGTCATAGTTGGCCGCGCATCCGGTCCAGTAGAGGTAACTCTTCGCGATGGGGTGCATGTTGGTCGGCAGAGACTGTGAGTGGCTGGCGTGCATACGCTGTGTTCTGTTCACGGTGCGGTATCTGCCGCTTTCAGTTCTGCGGCGAGCCGGGAGCGGTTGGCCGGCGGCAAGCCGTAAGGATTGAAGCTACGCCCGAGGTTGCCAAGAAACTCGATCTGACGCTTGTCGATCTGTTGACGCGTCACCAGCTCGCGGCGGAACGGGACGATGTAGTCGACCGGCCGAATCAACACCGGGCAGGCCTGCACGCACGCACCGCAGGTCGTACAGGCCCACAGTCCTGGGGCGGACACATCGCCCGAATCGAGGAGATCGGTCCGCGAATCGCCCGCCATCTGCTTGCCGCGCAAGCCTTGAACCAACTGGCGCGGCGACAAGGCGGTGCCACTGGCGAACGCCGGACAAACGCTGTCGCAGCGTCCGCAGTTCGTGCAGGCAATCAGTGCGAAGCGTTGCGCTTCGTTTAGGTCAGCCAGCGTTGAGGCACCCGCCTTAACGTCGAAATTGCCGCTGGCCTCGATCTCCCGAAGATCGAAAGGCGCGTCCAGCGCCAGTTTCGGGCGACCCGGATGAACCAGCAGATTCAACGGTGCGGTCACGGAATGGAGGAATGCGGAGTAGGGCAATGCGGCGATGAGCGTGAACGCAACGACGGCGTGGCTCCACCACAAGGCAAGGTAAATCATCTCCCCCCGCTGCTCCACACCCAAGGCGTGCAGCGGGGCGGCCAGCTTGTTCCCAATGAAGGACCAATCGGCCCAGGGAACCGGCCTGAGCGCCAACCTCAGGCCCTCCAGAATGAACCCTGTCATGCCCATGTAGAGCAGGCCCACGATCAGCAGCACGAACTGCCACTGCATGCGCCGCTGGTCAAGGCCGGTACTGCGTAGCGTGATCAGCCGCCAGGCAAGTGCGGCAATCAGACTGATGACAAAAACGAAGCCCAGAGCATCCAGCAACGCCTCGAAGTACAGATAGGGCGAGCCGGACAGGATTCGCATGCCCAGCGGCCGCAACACGTCCCAATCCAGTGCGACCACCGCAGTCCCGATCAAGAGCGTCAGAAAGCCGTAGAAGATGCCCACATGTGGCCAACCGCGTGGTCGGTGTGCGACACGCCCTTGCAACAGACCGAAGACCAGAAGACGCTGCAGTTCGCCAGCGATGCCGCCTGGCCCTGCAGAGACAAGCCTTATCAGACCCGACGCGCGCAACCGCAAGAAAAGTCCGACGCAGAAGGTGACGGCAAACGGCGCAAACACACGGTACATGACGACCTCGGTCCCTTGCGGAACGAGGTCGAACGTCTGCCGGCTTG
>JANMSR010000387.1:0-5099 GCA_031389565.1 Burkholderiales bacterium | reverse complement strand
CAGGGCATGCAGAACGGCTACCAGGATGTCGGCTCATGGACCTTCTTCAAGGACCACGACGCCAACAAAACGGCCGCGGCCTGGCTCTACGCGCAATTCATCACCGCCAAGACCACCAGCCTGAAGAAGACCATCGTCGGCCTGACGCCGATTCGCGAGTCCGACATCCAGTCGCAGGCGATGACCGACATGGCGCCCAAGCTCGGTGGCCTGGTCGAGTTCTATCGCAGCCCGGCGCGGGTGGCCTGGACGCCGACGGGAGGCAACGTGCCCGACTACCCGAAGCTGGCGCAACTGTGGTGGAAGAACGTGGCCGTGGCCGTGACGGGCGAGAAGACCCCGCAGGCGGCGATGGACACCCTGGCCAATGAGATGGACGACGTGATGAGCCGGCTCGAGCGCGCCGGCATGACCAACTGTCCGCCCAAGCTCAACCCCAAGGGCGACCCGAACAAGTACCTGAGCGACAAGGGTGCGCCTTGGAAGAAGCTGGCCAACGAAAAGCCCAAGGGCGAAACCATCGCCTACGACACCCTGCTCAGTGCGTGGAAGGCGGGCAAGGTTCGCTGAAGCGGGCAGCGGCAACTGTGGCCCGCAGCGGCCGCGCGCGACTACACGCCGCGCGCGGCCGTTTTCATTGGGCCGCGGCGGGCGCCGCAGCAAGTTGCGCCGCGATCCAGTCGTCGACGATGCGTTCGAGCACCGGCAGCGGGACGGCGCCCTGGTCGAGCACTGCATTGTGGAAGCTGCGGATGTCCCAACGCGAGCCCAGGCGGGCCTGCGGTGGGCCCCGCAACTCGACGATCTTCAACTGGCCGATCATGTAGGCCAGCGCCTGGCCCGGGTTCGAGTAGTAGCGGTCGACCTCGGTGGCAACCTGCACGGCGCCGACGCCGGTGCGCTCGATCATGAAGTTGATCGCCTGCTCGCGCGTCCAGCCCAGCGCGTGCAGGCCGGTGTCGACGATCAGCCGAGCAGCACGAAAGGCCTGCCACTGCAGGTGGCCAAAACGGCTGTGCGGGTCGGTGTACAGGCCGAGCTGGCTGCCCAGGGTCTCGGCGTACAGAGCCCAGCCCTCGCTATAGACCGTGTAGCCGGCGTTGCGGCGGAACGGCGGCAAGCTGCCCAGCTCGGTGGCCCGCGCCACCTGCAGGTGGTGGCCCGGTACAGCCTCGTGCGCGACCAGGGTCTCCATGCCCCAGATCGGCCGCGTGCGGTACGCCAGCACGTTGGCGTAGAACCAGCCAGGCCGCTTGCCATCGAGCGACGGGCCGTTGTAGTACTCGGCTGCTCCCATGCCCAGGTGGGCTGGCATTGCCCGCACGCCGTAAGGCATGCGCGGCAGCTCGATAAACAGTTTGGGCAGCTCGGGCTCGATGCGCTTGCCGATGTCACGATAGCCAGCCAGAAGCGCCTCGGGGCTGCTGTGGAAGAACTTGGGGTCGCTGTTCAGATAGCCGACGAACGCCGCGAAGTCCCCCTTGAAACCGCTTTCGCGCATCGTCGCTTCCATCTCGCCGCGCAGGCGCGCGAGCTGGCTGCGGCCGATGTCGTGGATCTGCTGCGGCGTCTGCTCGGTGGTGGTGTGCTGGCGCACCAGCTCGGCGTAGACCGCGCTGCCCCCCGGGTAGCGCGACAGCGCGCCGTCGGGCGGCGCCAGGGGCAGGCTCTCGTTCTGCGCGAAGCTGCGCAGCTTGCGCATCGCCGGGTAGACCTGCTCGGCGATGGCCTGCCGCGCCTGGCTGCGCAGCGCTTCCTGCTCCGCCGCTGGGATGCCGACGCCCAGGTTCTTGTACGGGGCGTAGAACGGCGAATCGGTGACGTCGACCGGCAATTGGCCATCGATCTGCTGCAGCGCGCGTTCGAGCACCGGCCGCGGTGACGCCCAACCCGCCGCCAGCCCTTCGCGCAGGTGCACGATCTCCTGGTCGACCCGCGCCGGGTACGCGGCCAGGCGCGCCAGCATCTGCCGCACCTCGGCCGCGTTGGACACCGGGCTGGCCTGCAGCAGGCCGGCCAGCCGGGATTGGAAGCCAAATTGCGAAACAAGGGAGCGGCTGCGCCAGCCCGGGTAGGCCTGGAGGCGAATCTGCTGGGCCAGGTCGTGGAGAAAGAGCTCGCGCGATACGCGGTCTGTGGCCGACAAGGCCTGCGGCGGTAGCGTCTCGGCCTCGAGCAAAGTGTCCCGCGTCCAGGCGTCGTGTGCGGCACGGGCCGCAGGCGACGCGTCGGTGAAGCGGTCACCGAATCGATGGTCGCCGCGAAAGGTTGCGCGCTCGGGCGAGCGCCGGGCGCTTTCTTCCCAATGGCGATCGAACAGCGCATGCAGGCGCTGCGCCACGGCCGGATCGGGCGCGTTCTGTGCGGCGGCCTGTGGCGCCACGACACAAAGGCAAGCCAGCACGGCGCACGCAACGAAAGTTCTCATGGGCCGCATTGTGTCGCCGCCGCGGGCCTGCGCCTTTGGGCGATGAAGGCAGGGTAGGCTCTTCGGATGTGGATCGGTACCCTGTTCGCCCTCGCCGCCGGCCTGACGTGGGGTTTGGTATTCGTCGCCCCGACCTTGTTGCCCGACTACCCGGCGCTGCTGTTGTCGTGCGCGCGCTACCTGGCCTTTGGCCTGATCGCGCTGCCAATCGCCTGGCTCGACCGCAGCCGGCTGGCCGCACTGACGCGCGAGGACTGGCGCGAAGCCTTCAAGCTCGGCACCATCGGCAACCTGCTGTACTACCTGTGCCTGGCCGCCGCGATCCAGCGTGCCGGCGGGCCGCTGCCGACGATGATCATCGGTACCCTGCCCGTGGTGATTGCCATCACCTCGAACCTGCGCGACGTAAAGCGCGACGGCCGCCTGCCGTGGCTGCGCCTGCTGCCGTCGCTGCTGCTGATCGCCGCCGGCATCGGCTGCGTCAACCAGGTCGAGATCGCGGCCCTGCGTGCCGACCCGCAGGCCGACCTCGGGCGCTACGCGGTCGGCGCGCTGCTGGCCATCGCCGCGGTCGCCTGCTGGACCTGGTACCCGATCCGCAATGCCGACTGGCTGCGCGCGCATGCCGATCGCAGCCCCCGCGCGTGGGCCACTGCGCAGGGCCTGGCCACACTGCCTCTGGCGGCGCTCGGCTTTGGGCTGTTCTGGGTCTGGAACGCGGCCAGCGCTGCGGCATTCACGATGCCACTCGGGCCGACCCCGGCGCTGTTCATCGGCCTGATGTTCTCGATCGGCCTGCTCGCGTCATGGCTGGGCACGCTGTGCTGGAACGAAGCCAGCCAGCGCCTGCCGACTTCACTGGCCGGGCAGTTGATCGTCTTTGAGACCCTGGCCGCGCTGGCCTACGCTTTCATGCTGCGTGGCCAGGCACCGGGGCCGGTGACTTTGGCCGGCGTGGCCCTGCTGGTGGCCGGCGTTGTGTGGGCGCTGCGCGTGGGGCCCGAGCCGCTGGCGGCCGAAGCCCACGCGAACTGAGCGCGCGCGTTCAGAAACGCACCTGCATGCCGAGCGTTAACAGGTCGCTGCGGGTGGCACCCGGGGCCTCGTTTTCGCCACGCAGCGAGCGCGTCGGGGCGAGCTGCCAGCGCAGCGAGGCGCCGCTGTCGCTGCTGGCATCGGGCACACGCAGACCGCGTGCGACCGGCCTGCCGTAGGCCACCGACGTCAAGTTGGATGCACGCAGGCTGCCCAGCGTGGTGCCGCCTGCGCGTGCGATGTCGGCAGCGCGCGCCGCTTCGGCGTTCGTCTCCTGCGCATGCACGCTGTGGGTGGTCAGGATCAGTGCAATGCCGAAGCAACTGCCGAGCAGGCTGGCGATCGCGGCACGCATCGGCAGGGAGGTGGGTTCGTCGAACATGGCGCACTCCTGGTCGTGACGGGTTTGCGACGGGCAGGTCGCACACCGATCTTCGACACAACGAGCGGCTTGCGCGCAGGTGCAACAAGGGGCGGGGCGAGCGGCGTGAACGATGCACGCGCGAGGTCGTAACGGCGGGTCGCGGGCCTGCGCGTAACAGTGAGCCGCGTTGCCGATTGCAACAGTGGCCGGTCGTTCAGCTTTGCAGTGCGCCGGCGAGCACTTCCATCCCATGGCACAGCGGCCCAGCGCGCAGCCGCCGCAACCCGGGCGCTGTCGCTATTGAAGCTTGATCTCGCCGTCGAATTTGACCTCGAGCCGCAGCGCGGCAATCTGCAGCGTCATCGTCGCAGCGAACGTCTCGCCGCCGGCGATCGTGCCCGCAGCGATGGCATTCGCCACCGCCTGTTCGAGCTCGCGCTGCGAACTGACGCCGACCGTCTTGAGAAACTTGCGAATGCTGAGGTTGAAGGTTTCCTGGTCCATATGTGCTTCCTTCATGCCGTGGCGGCGCAGTCCCGCCAACCGCGTCAATGGATCGATTCGCCGCAGAAATGGCCGTGACGCGCCGCGAGCATCAGAGCGTGAAACTGATCGTGCGACAGGCACAGCAGGTGCTCGTGATCGCCGCCTTCGATGTAAACCACCGCGCTGGCTTCGAGCTCGTCGTCGACGACGGTCTCGATGTCCCAGGCCATGCCGAGTGCGGGCACGGCGCCGCGGTCGCAGTCGGCGAACAGGGTCGCGATGCGGGCCTCGTCGGCCAGCCGCAACGGGCTGCGATCGAGCAGGCGCGACAACAGCCCGAGCTTGACGCTCCTGTCGGCCGGCACGACGGCCATCACGCAGCCGGCGTCGTCTTCGACGATCACCGACTTGGCAAGCTGGTGCGGCGGGACGTGGGCGCTGCGCGCGGTTTCCGCGCTGCAGCGGCTGTGTTGATGTGCGCAGATGTCGTAGCGTGTGCCGCGCTCTTCAAGGTAGCTGGATAGGCGCGAGGGGATGGACATGACGGCCTTTCGTGGTTAAAACCGACGCGGCTCGGGTTTGGCTGCGACGCCGCTGAGCCCGCCGGGCCGCCCCAAGGGCGACACCGGCGCGCGCAGCGCGCAAGTCGCGCGATGAGCCCATCCGCAGTGTGCTCCTGCACGAGCCGCAGCGCCAGACTCGCCGCACGCGCCGACCGCCGCCGTGGACAAGTCTGCACTGTCCGCAACCCGCCCGCAGTCCACTTATAAATCGGGGAATGCTGTT
>JANMSR010000371.1:0-12274 GCA_031389565.1 Burkholderiales bacterium | reverse complement strand
GCTTGATCGCCGCGCCGAGCACGTCGACGATGCGGTCGATCTGCGGCTTGTCGATGATCAGCGGCGGCGACAACGCGACGATGTCGCCCGTGGTGCGCACGAGCAAACCTTGTTCCCAGCATTCGAGGAAGACATTGAATCCGCGCTTGGCCGGCTCGCCGGGCAGGGCGCTCAACTCGACCCCGCCGACCAGGCCGATGTTGCGGATGTCAATCACCTTGGGCAGCCCCTTCAACGAATGCAGCGCGTCGGCGAAATAGCCTTCGAGCTGCGCCGCGCGCGTCAGCAGGCCCTCGTCGGCGTAGGTTTCGAGCGTGGCCAGTGCGGCGGCGCAGGCAAGGGGGTGGGCCGAGTAGGTGTAGCCGTGAAAAAACTCGATCAGGTGCTCGGGCCCGTTCATGAAGGCATCGTGGATTTTGTCTGTGGCAAACACTGCGCCCATCGGCACGCAGCCGTTGGTGATGCCCTTGGCCACCGTCATCAAGTCGGGCGTGACGCCGAAGGTCTGCGCAGCGAACGGCTGGCCGGTGCGGCCGAAGCCGGTGATGACCTCGTCGAAGATCAGCACGATGCCGTGCTTGTCGCAGATGGCGCGCAGCCGCTCGAGGTAGCCCTTGGGCGGCAGCAGCACGCCGGTCGAGCCGGCCACGGGCTCGACGATCACCGCGGCGATGGTCGAGGCGTCGTGCAGCGCGACCAGGTGCTCGAGGTCGTCGGCCAGCTCGGCGCCGTGCTGCGGCTGGCCGACCGCGTAGGCGTTGCGCGCCAGGTCATGCGTGTGCCGGATGTGGTCGACGCCGGCCAGCAGGGTGCCGAACAGCTTGCGGTTGGCGACGATGCCGCCGACCGAAATGCCGCCGAAGTTGACGCCGTGGTAGCCGCGCTCGCGGCCGATCAGCCGGGTGCGTGCGCCTTCGCCGCGCACGCGGTGGTAGGCAATCGCCATCTTCAGCGCGGTCTCGACCGCCTCCGAACCCGAGTTCGTGTAGAAGACCTTGTTCAGCCCCTGCGGTGTGATCTTGACCAGTGCCTCGGCCAGCTCGAAGGCCTTCGGGTGGGCCATCTGGAACGGCGGCGCGAAGTCGAGTTCGGCCGCCTGCTCGGCGATGGCCTGCACGATCTTCGGCCGCGCGTGGCCGGCGTTGACGCACCACAGGCCCGCCACGCCGTCGAGGATTTCGCGGCCTTCCGTGGTCCAGAAATACATGCCCTTGCTCTTGGCGAGCAGCCGCGGCGCCTTCTTGAACTGCCGGTTGGCAGTGAAGGGCATCCAGTAAGCGTCCATGTTCTTTGCCATGATAGTTCTCCGAGGCGCGACAAGCCACGCAGTGTGGCCCCCGCTGCGTCAGCAGTGTAGGCAGCCCACGGCGCAATGTGCTTGCGCAACCGACGCGAGCTTACCCGTTGAGCCGCAATGTCATGCACAGCGCGTGCACCTGTCGCCGTCGGCCTGCCTGCGCCGCGTCAAACACCTTGAAGAGGCCGGCGTGATCGCGCAATACGTGGCCCTGGATGCGCTCGAACGCAATGCGCCCGCACAGGTAAGTCCAGACGAAGGCAGCGGCGGCGTAGCTCGTCAGTTCGGCATGGTCATAGGGCGGTGCGACTTCGACGCAGTCCATGCCGACGCAGTCGAACCCTTGCAGGCCTTCGAGCACGCTGAGCACCTGGTTCGTGCTCATGCCACCGGGCTCGGGCGTGCCGGTGCCGGGTGCAAACGCCGGATCCAGGCAGTCGATGTCCAGGCTGACATACAGCGGCGGTGAGCCCTGCGCGGCCAGCCGGTCGGGCCGACCGAGGTGGGCGCGGTAGGCGCGCAGCAGCGGCAGCGTGATGGAGTGATCACCGCCGATCCATGCCATGCGCATGACAGGGGGGTAGAGCCTTGCACAGGCGCGGCGATAATACGCAGCGCGCCGGCTTGGGTTGATTTTCGCAACTGCGGATGCACGTTTCATGTGCTGAAACGCTGCACGCGTTGATGCCTGGATGCCGTTTTGTGCAAAGCAACAGCATCCCACATTACGGCAACACACCGCCAAGTCGTTGATTTTAAACGGATAAGATATTAATCTTCTATAAGACATAAGTCATCACACTGGAGGTCGATCGGGTTAGGCTGTGGCCAACGGTTTCCCCCTTTGCATCGCCTTCAAGGAGCCCACCATGAGCCAGCCGACCCGTGACCAACAAGCCGCCGCCCTTAAAAGAGACTGGGCCGAGAACCCGCGCTGGAAAGGCATCAAGCGCGGCTATAGCGCCGCCGACGTGGTGCGCCTGCGCGGCTCGCGGCCGATCGAGCACACCCTGGCCCAGCGCGGGGCCGAGAAGCTGTGGAACCTGATCAACACCGAGCCCTTCGTCGCCACGCTCGGCGCGCTGACGGGCAACCAAGCCATGCAGCAGGTCAAGGCCGGCCTGAAGGCCATCTACCTGTCGGGCTGGCAGGTTGCGGCCGACGCCAACGACAACGGCGAGATGTACCCCGACCAGTCGCTGTACTCGGTCGACTCGGTGCCCAAGGCCGTCAAGCGCATCAACAACACCTTCGCCCGCGCCGACCAGATCCAGTGGAGCGAGGGCAAGAACGATGTCGACTACTTCGCGCCGATCGTGGCCGATGCCGAAGCCGGCTTCGGCGGCGTGCTCAATGCCTTCGAGCTGATGAAGGCGATGATCGAAGCCGGCGCCGCGGGCGTGCACTTCGAGGACCAGCTCGCTTCGGTGAAGAAGTGCGGCCACATGGGCGGCAAGGTGCTGGTGCCGACGCGCGAAGCGGTGGCCAAGCTGGTGGCGGCGCGCCTGGCCGCCGACGTGATGGGCACGCCGACGATCCTGCTGGCGCGCACCGATGCCGAAGCGGCGGATCTGGTGACCAGCGACGTTGACGACAACGACAAGCCGTTCCTCACCGGCGAGCGCACCATCGAAGGTTTCTACCGCACCAACAACGGCCTCGAACAATCGATCAGCCGCGGCCTGGCCTATGGCGAATACGCCGACCTGATCTGGTGCGAAACCGGCAAGCCCGACCTGGCCTTCGCCAAGGCCTTCGCCGACGCCATCCACGCCAAGTTCCCGGGCAAGCTTCTGGCCTACAACTGCAGCCCCAGCTTCAACTGGAAAAAGAACCTCGACGACACCACGATCGCCAAGTTCCAGCGCGAGCTCGGCGCGATGGGCTACAAGTTCCAGTTCATCACGCTGGCCGGCTTCCACAGCCTGAACTACGCGATGTTCGAGCTGGCCCACGGCTACGCGCGCAAAAACATGAGCGCCTTCGTCGAGCTGCAGGAGAAGGAGTTCGCGGCGGCCGAGCGTGGCTTCACCGCGGTCAAGCACCAGCGCGAGGTCGGCACCGGGTACTTCGATGCGGTGACGACGACGATCGAGCGGCTGTCATCGACGGCGGCGCTGAAGGGTTCGACCGAAGACGAGCAGTTCTTCGATCAGAAGCACGGGTGAAGGCGCTGGCGGTTTGCGTTGCGCGTAACGCGACAGCCAACTGCACGTTGGATACAGGCACGTGCCGCGGCCCCCGCGGGCGATTGCGCGTGGGGGCCGTACCTTTTTGACGCCGCTACTTCATCAACGTCTGCTCGATGAACTTGACGGTAGCGTAGAACTGGAAGTCGGCGTTCTCCTTGCGCGCGAAGCCGTGGCCTTCGTTCTCGCCGCGCAGGTACCACACCGGCAGGCCATTGGCGCGGACCTTGGCGACGATCTGCTCGCTCTCGGTGTAGGGCACGCGCGGGTCGTTCTTGCCCTGGACCACGAACAGTGGTTTCCTGATCTTGTCCGCATTGTTCAAAGGGGCGATCTTTTCCAGAAACGCGCGCATCTGCGGGTCACGTTCATCGCCGTATTCGGCGCGGCGCAGGTCGCGACGGTAGCTTTCGGTGTGGGTCAGGAAGCTGACGAAGTTCGACGGCCCGACGACAGGGATACCGCCGACGATGCGGTCGCTGTAGTGCACGCTGGTGGCCAGGGTCATGTAGCCGCCGTAGCTGCCGCCGGTGACCAGTACGCGCAAGGCGTCGAGGTCGGGCTGGGTGGCGATCCAGTCGAGCAGGGCGCCAATGTCCTTGACCGAATCCTCGCGCTTGACGCCGTTGTCCAGCGTCAGGAAGGTCTTGCCGTAGCCCGACGATCCGCGCACGTTCGGTTCGATGATGGCGATGCCCAGCTCCTGCACGAAGTAGTTACTGCGGCCGAGGAAACCCATCGTCGCCTGCGCCTCGGGGCCGCCGTGGATGTTGACGATCACCGGACGCTTGCCGGTGACTCGCGCCGGCGGCTGGGTCAGCAGGCCCGAGATCGTGAGGCCATCGAAGCTCTTCCAGCGCACCACGCGTTGGTCGGCAAAGGCAGCGGTGTCGACGCCGGCCGGTGCCTGCGCTCGCGTCCACTGCACGTTGCGGCCGGTCGCGGGGTCGAGCACGAAGAGCTGGTTCGGCCCTTTCGGACTGTTCAGCGCATAGGCCAGCAGATGCTGCTGGCGGTGGAATGCCATGTTGTTGGCGATGCCGCCGGCCGGCAGCACGGGCGCGGCCAGTTCCCGCAAGCTGTTAGCGTCGAACAGGCGCAATTCATCGCGACCGTCGTTGTTGATTTGAGCCGCCATCCAGCGTCCGTCGTCCGACGCGGCGCTGGAGGTGACGTCCCACGCGATATGGCGGCTCATGCGCGTGAGCGCGCCGCTGGCCAAGTCGAGCGACATCAGTTCGCGGAACTCACCGGCGCGGTCGCTGACGACGAACAGGCGCTTGCCGTCGATCGAGAATCCGCCGGCGAAGTGCGCTGCTTTCAGGTTCTCGCCCGGCGCCGGCAGCACCTGTTTGCGCGCACCGGTGGCCACATCGATGAGCCAGACCTGCGACTCGTTGGCCGACAGGTAGCGGATGAAAGCCACCGAGCGCTCGTCGTCGGCGATCGCGCCACCGAACCAGCCGGGGCCCGGCAATTCGGACAGCTTGCGCCGGCCCTCGGGCTTCATCGGGTCGAGCAGCCACAGCGTGGTGTTGATGCTCGGCCGCGTGCCGCCCTGGGCCGTGCGGTCGAGCGGCACCGAGGTGTGCAGCAGCAGGGCCGATCGCCGCAGCCAACCGACGATCGAATGCGCCTCGTCGGATGGGGTCAACTGCGTGGCCAGTCGCGAAGGCAGGTCCAGGCGGTAGATCTGGTCGGCCTCGTCGCCGCCCTTGGCACGCTCGAACACGAGGTAGCGGCCGTCACGCGGCTCGTAGCTCGCGCTGGTGACCGGATCGGTGCCTTCGGTCAGTTGTTGCAACTCGCCCATCGGCTTGTCGAGGCGGTAGATCTGGGCCACGTTGTCACCGGCCTTGCGGTGCGCGACCAGCATCTCGGTACGCATCGGGTGCCAGTCGACAAAGCTGTGGCCGCGGAAATCGGTGTAGCGCGCCACGCGGTCGACCAGCGATTTCGGGATCGGCGGGATGCCTTGCGCCAGCAGGTTGGCGTTGGGCGGCAGCACCTCGTCGGCCGCGGGGCCGGGTAGGGGTATTGAAGCAGCGCAGGCGGCGAGCAGCGCGGCGCAGGCCAGCGGCGCCCCGGCGCGACCGAGAACGGATCGAAGCACTTTGGGGGTCTCCAGTGAGGGTCGCGCAGCGGCGGGCGCACGACGCTACATCGCCGCGTCGAGCATGGCGCGGTAGTCGTCGCGCGTGGCCAGGCGCGGGTTGGTCTTGTGGCAATGGTCGGCCATTGCGCCGTCGATCACGCGCTCGAACAGGTCGGGCATGACGCCCATCGCGGCCAGCCCGGCGGGCAGGCCCAGGCGTGCGTTCATTGCCCGGATCGCCTCGGCGACGGTGTTGCCCTGCGCATCGCATCCGGCCAGCCCCATCGCCAGCGCCATGCGTTGCAGGCGCTGCTCGCGCTGGATCGAGTCGGCGCTCGCGTTGAAGCGCAGCACCGCGGGCAGGAACATCGCGTTCAGGGTGCCGTGGTGCAGCTTCGGGTTCACGCCGCCCAGGCTGTGCGACAGCGAATGCACGCAGCCCAGGCCCTTCTGGAACGCCATGGCGCCTTGCATCGAAGCGCTCAGCATCTGCCAGCGTGCCTCGATGTCATGGCCGTTGCGCGTGGCGCGCTCGATGTGCGCCCAGCCGCGCTGCAGGCCGTCGAGTGCGATGCCGTCGGCGGGCGGGTTGACTGCGGGCGCCATGAAGGTCTCCAGGCAATGCGCGATTGCATCCATGCCTGTGGCCGCGGTGAGCCCCGGCGGCAGGCCGACGGTGAGCTCGGGGTCGAGCAGGGCGGCCTTGGGCACCAGGTGCCAACTGTGAAAGCCGAGCTTGCGGCCGTCGTCGACGATCAGGATCGCGCCGCGCGCCACCTCGCTGCCGGTGCCGGCGGTGGTCGGCAGCGCAATCAGCGGTGCCACGTGCTCGCTGATCTTCGGGCTGCCGCCTTCGATGGTGGCGTAGGTGACCAACGGCCCCTCGTGCGTCGCCGCGATGGCTACGCCCTTGGCCAGGTCGATGCTGGAACCACCGCCGACCGCGATCAGGCCGTCGCACTGTTGCGCGCGGTACAGCGCAGCGGCGGCCCGCACCGCGGCTTCGGTAGGGTTGGACGGCGTGGCGTCGAACACGGCCTGCGGCAGGTCGCCGAGCGCGGCCAGGGCGCGGTCGAGCACCCCCGCGGCGCGAACGCCGGCATCGCTGATCACCAGCGGCCGGGTGATGCCCGTGCGCTGGCACTCCTCGCGCAGGCGCTGCACCACACCGGGGTCGAGGTGGATCTGGGTCAGGTACTGGATGTGGGCCATGGCGCTTGCGAGGCAGGGGTCGACACAGCCCTCAGTATGCTTCGCAGCCGATGAACCGGCCGGCTTGGAGGACAACATGACCGAATCCGCCGATCCGCAACGCAGCCGCTTTCGCCACCTCGAGCGCGTGCGCGTACGTTGGGTCGAGGTGGACATGCAGCAGATCGTGTTCAACGGCCACTACCTGATGTACTTCGACACCGCCGTGGCCGGGTATTGGCGCGCACTGGCGCTGCCGTACCAGGCCACGATGGTGGCGCTCGGCGGTGACCTGTACGTTCGCAAGGCCACGCTCGAATACGAAGGCTCGGCGCGCTACGACGACCAGCTCGAAGTCGGCGTCCGCTGCGCGCGCATCGGCAACTCGTCGATGCTGCTGCAGGCTGCCGTGTTCCGTGGTGAACAGCGGCTGGTGCACGGCGAGCTGATCTACGTCTTCGCCGACCCCATCACCCAGACCGCCCTGCCGGTGCCCGACGCGCTGCGCGAGGTGCTGACCGGCTTCGAGCGCGGCGAGGCGATGGTCACGCCGTGCACCGGCGACTGGGCCACGCTCGGCGCCGACGCCGGCGCGATCCGCAACGCGGTGTTCATCCGGGAGCAGGGCATTGCGGCGGCGCTCGAGCAAGACGCAGCCGATGCCGATGCCTTGCACGTGGTGGCGTACAACCGCCTCGGCCGGGCGCTGGGCACGGGTCGCCTGCTGAGGCTCGAGGCCGGCGTGGCCAGGATCGGCCGCATGGCGGTGCTGGCCAGCGTGCGGGGTGCGGGCGTCGGCCGGCCGATGCTCGACGCGTTGGTCGCCGCGGCGCGCGATCGCGGCGAGCGCGAAGTCGTGCTGCACGCGCAGGCCAGCGCCGTGGGCTTTTATCTGCGCGCAGGTTTCGCGCCGCGCGGCCCGGCGTTCGAAGAAGCCGGCATCGCGCACCAGGAGATGACGTTCAGGCTGGGCTGAGCGCGTCGGCCTCGACCGGCGGCGTCTCGCCGTGCGACATCGGCCAGCGCGGCCAGTGCACGCGGCGCTGACTGACCGCCAGGCCGGCGGCGTCGAACTGGCGCTCGATCAGCCATGCGCCCACGCCCGCGCGGTTGCCCTCGCCGTGGCGCTCGGCGATCAGCAGGGTCGAGCAGCGCGTGCCGTAGCTTGCGTCGGGCGTGCGTATGAACGCGGGCGCCAGCCAGCGCTCGCGGTCCAGGCCGACGCCGGTGTCGGGCAAGGCGGCGTCGGGCACCGGCGAGCGGTCGGCCAGCGCGGCGAGCGCGGCGGCGCGGCGGCGGGGCGGTGCAGGAACTCGTCGCGGTTGGCCGCGATCACCAGCGGGTAGCGCGCGTGCTGCTCGAGCGCGAGGGCGATCAGGCACATGGCACGAAGCTCTCGACATGGCGCTCGCCGACGATCCAGGCGGCAAGTCGGTCTCGCGCGGCACGCTCGATGTCTCGCTGCCACGCTTGGCCGAGGCCCTCGGCATGGCTGTAGGTTTCCATCAGCGTCAGCAGCTCAGCACCGATCTCGGCGCGCTGGCTCAGCGTGCAGGCCAGGCCGGGCAGCGCCGCCTGCCAAGTCGCATGGAGTGCGCGCACGGCGGCGATCAATGCCGGCGCGTCGGCCGGCCGCACGCGGTAGTACACGTACTGGTTCGCGGCGCCCGGGCTCACGCAGCGGCTTCGAGCGGCAGCGCGTAGGGCTGGGCCACGCGGTGCAATGGCGGGCCCCCGACCGCGCCCAGGTGCAGCGTGCCTGCCTCGAGCAGGGCCAGTTTGACTTCGACCAACGCGCGGTGCGAGCCGGAGTGCGACGCCGCATTGACGACCATGCCGGCGGGCTGCAGGGCGTCGGTGCTGTGAAACACCTCCAGTCCCGGCTGCGCCGCGGCGTCGCAATCGAAGACAAAGGCGCGGCGCTTGACCGTGCCGCGGTACTGGCTGCGCGCGACGATTTCCTGGCCCGGGTAGCAACCCTTCTGGAAGTTCACGCCGCCGACGACCTCGAAGTTCACCATTTGCGGCACGAACTGCTCGACCGTTGCGCCGACGATGCGCGCCACGCCGCTGCTCACCTCCAGCCATTGCCACGCGTCGGGCGCCAGCGCGGGCAGGGCGGGGGCCGCAGTCCCGGCCGGAATGGCGAGCAGGTAGCGGGCAACGCGCTGGGCATCGGGCAGGCGCAGCACCTGACCGCCTGCGGTGTCACCGCGCTGCCATGGCTGCCCGGGTGCGCCTGCCCCGAGCCACGCTGTGGCGGCCGGTCCTGTGAGCCCGTACAGCGCCAGCGTCGCGCTGGCGTCGCTCAACTTGCATTTCGCGCGCAACACGAACATCGACAGGCGCTTCAGAGTGGCCGGCACCACGTCGGCGCTGCACGCCAGCAGCAACTCGTCGCTGCCGCTGCGCCACAACACCAGGCTCGCCAGCAGGCGCCCCTTGGCGTTGCAGAAGCCGGCCAGGCGGGCACTGTGCGCATCGAGCTGCTGCACGTCCTGCGTCAACTGGCCGTGCAGGAAGCTGGCCGCGTCGGCACCCTGGGCGCGTATCACGCCCCAGTCCGTGAGCTGCACAGCGCCTTGCAATGTTTGCCGATCGGGCTCGTTCATGGCGCGATTATCATCGGCCGCAGATGAACCACACGCTCCTTGGGTGATGCGCTGGCTGCTTCGTTTGGCGCTGTTGGCACTGCTGGCCGCGGGCGCTGCCGCGGCGGCGGGTTGGTGGTGGCTGAACCAGCCCTTGCCACTGGCGACGCCGGCGGTCGAGGTGTCGATCGAGGCCGGCCAGTCACCTCGGCGGGTGGCCGAATTGTGGGTCGAGGCGGGTGTGCAAGCGCCGCCGCGGCTGCTGTATGAATGGTTCCGCTGGTCGGGGCGCTCGCGGCAGATCCGCGCCGGAAGCTACGAGATCGAAGCGGGCATCACGCCGCGCCAGTTGCTCGACAAGATGGTGCGCGGTGACCAGGTCCTCGACACGGTGCGCTTCGCGGAAGGCAGCACGTTCGGGCAAATGCGCGAGGCGCTGGCGCGCGCGCCGTCGCTCAAGCCGGCGATCCGCGAGCTGACGGACGCGCAGGTGATGACCGCCCTCGGTGAGCCCACCGTCGCACCGGAAGGGCGCTTCTTTCCCGACACCTATGCCTACAGCCGCGGCGTCAGCGACCTCACGGTGTTGAAGCGCGCGCACGCCGCCATGCAGCGGCGCCTGATCGGCGCCTGGGCCGAACGCGCCCATGACCTGCCGTTGAAATCGATGGACGAGGCGCTGATCCTGGCCTCGATCGTCGAGAAGGAAACCGGCCGCGACAGCGACCGCGCGAATGTGGCCAGTGTGTTCGTCAACCGCCTGCGCATCGGCATGCCGCTGCAGACCGACCCGACCGTGATCTACGGCCTGGGCGCCGCGTTCGACGGCAACCTGAGGAAACGCGACCTGCAGTCCGACACGCCCTACAACACCTACACCCGCCGCGGCCTGCCACCGACGCCGATCGCGATGCCCGGCGCCGCATCGCTGCGCGCAGCCGTGCAGCCGGCGAAGACGCGCGCGCTGTACTTCGTGGCCAAGAGCGACGGCAGCGGCACCAGCGTTTTCAGCGAATCATTGGCCGACCATAATCGTGCGGTCAATCAATTCCAGCGCGGCGGCAAGGCTTTGCCGTGAAGCTTCAGTGACCTCTACGCGCGGCCCCCGCGGCCTGTTCATCACCATCGAAGGCATCGACGGCGCCGGCAAGTCCTCGCACATCGAGGCCCTGGCGGCCTGGTTGCGCGAGCGCGGACTGGGCGTGCTGGTGACCCGCGAACCCGGCGGCACGCCGCTGGCCGAACGCGTGCGCGCGATGGTGCTTCACGAGCCGATGGATGCGCTGACGGAGAGCCTGCTGGTCTTTGCCGCTCGCCGCGATCACCTGCAACAAGCGGTCGAGCCTGCGCTGGCTGCCGGCACCGCGGTGCTGTGCGACCGCTTCACCGACGCGACATTCGCCTACCAAGGCGGCGGCGGCGGCTTGGACGTGGCGGTGCTGGTGCAACTCGAGGCCTGGGTCCAGCAGGGGCGCCAACCCGACCTGACGCTGTGGTTCGCGCTGGCACCGGTGATCGCCGCCGAACGCCGCGCCGCGGCCCGCACACCCGACCGTTTCGAGCGCCAGGACGAGGCTTTCTTCGCCCGCGTGCATGCCGGCTACGAACAGCGCTGCGCCGCCGATCCGCAGCGCTTTGTGCGCATCGATGCGGCCTGCCCGCGCGACGCGGTTTGGGCCCAGGTGATGGCGGCGGTGCAGATGCGGATCCGGGCATGAGACAGCCGGTGTCGACCTGTTCTTCACCGGCCGCCGCGCCTGGCCGCCCCAAGGGCGAAAGCGCAGCGCGCAGCGCGCAGCTTGCCTGATGACCACGCCGGTCGCACCGGACAACGACGCTTCGGCATTGCTGCCCTGGCTCGTCGCGCCGCTCGCGCAGGGCCTGTCGCTGCGCGCGCACGCGCTGCTGCTGCACGGCCCGGGCGGAGTCGGGCAGTTCGAGCTGGGCCTGGGGCTGGCCACGGGCTGGCTGTGCGAGGCGGCCACCGAGGTGCCACGCCCCTGCGGCCACTGCACCGGCTGCCGGTTGATGGCCGTCCACGGGCACCCCGATTTCCATCTGTTGCTGCCCGATGCACTGCGCGAGCCGCTAGGCTGGGGCGCGGCGGAGGAGGGCGCCGACGGTGACGCTGGCACTCAGTCGGGCAAGATCAAGGCCAAGCCGAGCAAGGACATCCGCGTCGAGGCCGTGCGTGCGGCCATTGAGTGGGGCCAGAAAACATCGTCCCGTGGCCGGGCGAAGGTACTCCTGATCCACCCTGCCCAGGCGATGACTCCGGTGGCCGCCAATGCCCTGCTGAAGACGCTGGAAGAGCCGGCCGGCAGCCTGCGCCTGGTGCTCACCGCGCACGACCCCGAAGCCTTGCTGCCGACGGTGCGCAGCCGCTGCCAGCGCCTGCGGCTGGACCTGCCGTCCGCAGCCCAGGCGCTCTCCTGGTTGACCACCCAGCGTGTGTCGCGGCCGCAAGCTTTGCTGGCCGCCGCCGGGGGGCAACCCCTCGAGGCCGCGGCGATGGCCGCCGACGGGATCGACAGCGACGCCTGGGAGCGCGTGCCGGGCGCGGTGAAGCGCGGCCAGGCCGCCGCGGTGGCCGACTGGCCCCTGGTGCGCCTGATCGACGCGCTACAGAAGCTGTGTCACGACCTGATGTGCCTGCGTGCCGGTGCCGCGCCGCGCTACTTCAGCGCAGCAGTGCTCAGCCCGCTGATGCAGCAAGGGGGCCCGCCGTGGCCGGCACTCGCCCAGTGGTCGCGCGAGCTGACTCTGGCCTGCCGCCACGACGACCACCCCTGGCATGCGGGCCTGCGCAGCGAGGCGTTGATCGGGCAGGGCGCGGGGGGGGTGGGAAAACCCCCACCCCCCCCCCCCCCCCCCCCCCCCGCCGGGGGGTAAAAACACCGCCCGAGAGAGG
>JANMSR010000336.1:0-1709 GCA_031389565.1 Burkholderiales bacterium | reverse complement strand
ACCGCGTCGGGGTAGCCGCAGGAGCGCCGCGTCGGGTAGACGTCCATGCGGTAGCCCTTGACGGACTTGAGCATCGCCAACTGGCCCTCGCTCAGGCGGTCCTTGTACTTGTCGGCAGAGCTGGCGTCGATCGAGAACAGCAGCTTGTCCGCCGCGTAGGGGTCGGGCCGCGGCTGGCCGGGCTTCCAACCCGCGGGCGCGCTCAGGTCACCACCGGACCAGGCCGGGATCGAACCGTCCTTGTTGGCGGCGCGTTCGGCGCCCATCGGTGTGAGGTCCTTGCCCAGGGCCTGGGCTTGCGCTTCGGTGGCGGCCGTTGCGGCGGCCACGTGGCCGAGCAGCGCCAGCGCGGCGTACAGGGTGCTTGCTTTGATCATCTCGTCGCTCTCCTCATCGCGCCTGGTGTCAGGCGACTGTGTGTTGCCGGTGTTCAGTCGATCGCCACGCCGCGTGAGCGCGCCTGGGCGACCAGCAGGCCCCTCGCTGCCGCCACGTCGACCAGCGGCTGCGCTCGGGCGCGCCGCACTTCGGCGGCGTCGTACGGTGCGTGGCCGGCCGGCACCGAGTCCGGCGCGATCGTCGCCAGCACCCAGTTGGTGACATCGGCCACCTGCTGGTCGGTCAGTCCCGAGCCCATCACGCCGGGGACCTTGATGACGAATTCGCGCCCGCCTTCCAGGCGCAGGAACTGGCCGAGCCGGCGCATGTCGGGCACGTTGCCGACGCTGGTACCCGCGCCGTCGCGGCCGTGGCAACCGGCGCAGTGCACGATGTACAGACTGCGCACGCTGCTGGTGACCGCCACCGACGGCGCATTGGCGCGCGGTTCGACCTGCCGCCCCAGTACCGTGCCGGCGCTGGCCGGGGTGCCAGCCAGCGCCACCAGCACGGACAGCACGGACAGCACAGACAGGCAGGTGCTGCGCACGGCCTCAGCTCCCCAGCAACTGTGCACGCCGTTGGCGCGACTGCGGCGGGCTGCCCGGCTGCAGTCGCAGCGCCTTGACTTCATCTGCCGCGAAGGGAGCGTCGTTGGCCGCGCCCTGCAAGCGACGCAGGTGGCTCGCGACGGCGGCCACAGCGCCGTCGTCGAGCTGCTCGGCGAACGCCGGCATGCTGCCGACGAAGGTCTGGCCACCGACCTTGATCGACCCCGACAGCCCCTTCAACACCACCGTGGGCAAGTAGGCGCGGTCGGCGCCGAGCCTGGCCCAGTGCTCGCCCTTCAAGGTCGGCGCGAGGCCCACCGTGCCCGCCGCATCGGCCTGGTGGCAGACCGCGCAATGCTGGGCGAACAGGGCCGCACCGTCGGGCTGGGCGGCCACCGGCATTGCCACAGGCGCCAGCACGGCGAAGACCGTTCCCAGACCCAGGTTCATGCAACACCCACGATCACCGAGGTCGTGCAATGGAACATCGAGCTGGTGTTGGCCATGCACCAGTTGATGTCGTTGTGCACACCCATGCGGTAGCCGGGCCGCTCGCGCTCGTTGTTGTTGCACAGGCACTCGCCGCACGAACCCTTGCCGCAGCAGTCGTTGTACGACACCAGGTACTGGCGGCCGTCCTTGGGGTTCAGGCAGGTGCCGACCCAACTGACCTTGGAGGCATCTGTGCCCGGTGGGCATTGCGTCAACGAGCCGCCGCAGCAGGTGCACAGGTAGCCGTCGAAGGCGCAGTAGCGCCAGTACTCGCATTGCGTCGGGTCG
>JANMSR010000326.1:0-4610 GCA_031389565.1 Burkholderiales bacterium | reverse complement strand
AAGGAACTCGACGCGCTGTTCCTGCGCGGCAGATGAGGGGCCCCAGCTCGCTGCGCTCGGCCTTCAGGCCACGCGCCGCAGGCTGGCGCGCTCCGCGCCCAGCGTGCCGCCGAACAGGTTCTTCGGGTCCGCGAGCCGCGGCACCAGATCGATCTGCGTGCGTGCACCTCGCTGCTCACCCAGCAACGTGTGCAGGAAACGCAGGGCAGAATAGTCTTCGAGCGCGAAGCCGACCGAGTCGAAGATCGTCACCTCGTCTGCACTGACGCGGCCGGGCCGCTCGCCGCGCACGACGCTGGCGAACTCGGTGACGGCGAAGTCGGCGTCGAGCTGCTGGATCTCGCCCTCGATGCGCGACTGCGGTTCGTACTCGACGATCACCCGCGCGTCGGAACGCAACAGGATGTCGGCATGCAACTCGGTCTTGCCCGGGCAGTCACCACCGACCGCATTCAGGTGCATGCCCGGCTCGATCATCGACGGTTCGAGGATCACTGCGTTGCGCTTGTCGGCGGTGACCGTGGTCACGATGTCGGCGCCGCGCACCGCATGCGCCGTGCTCGTGCAGCGAACGATGGCCAAGTCGGCCAGCTCGTGCAGCGCGCGCAGGTTGCGCTCGAGCTTGGCGGTCGCTTCGCCGTCGACATCGAACAAACGCAACTCGCGGATGCCGAGCATCTCGTGAAACGCAATCGCCTGGAACTCGCTTTGCGCGCCGTTGCCGATCAGCGCCATCGTGCGGCTGTCGGGCCGCGCCAGGTGCTTGGCGGCCAAGGCCGACATCGCGGCGGTACGCAGCGCCGTGGTCACCGTCAGCTCCGACAGCAGCAGCGGGTAGCCGGTGGCGACATCGGCAAGCACGCCGAAGGCGGTCACGGTGAGCAGCCCGGCCGCGGTGTTCTTCGGGTGGCCATTGACGTACTTGAACGAGTAGAACCGGCCGTCGCTGGTGGGCATCAGCTCGATCACGCCGAGCGCAGAATGGCTGGCCACGCGCACCGACTTCTCGAACTCGGCCCAGCGTGCGTAGTCGGCCTCGATCTCGCCGGCCAGGCGTTCGATAAAACGGGCCACGCCTAGTCCATGGACTAGGCGCTGAATGTCGGCAACGCCGATGTAGTCAACCACGGGCAATCTCCAAAATCTCTTTGCACTGATTGTCTGGAGCCTTCGAGCCAAAGAAAAGGCAGCATCCTGACCAGATCGCTAGTCTCCTTGGGCATAATGGCAGCCAGAATTGGCATTAAGCTCATGGACGACACCGACCACCAACTGATCGCCCTGTTGCGCGCCAACGCCCGCGCGCCGGTGGCCGCACTGGCCAAACAGCTTAAGGTGGCCCGCGGCACGGTGCAGAACCGGCTGGCCAAGCTCGAAGCGGCAGGCACCATCGCCGGCTACACCGTGCGCCTGAAACCGCAGGCCGAGGAGCACCGCATCCGCGCGCTGACCACCATCGCCGTTGAAGGCAACCGCGGCGAAGCGGTGCTGCGCACCTTGCGCGGCGACCCGGCCGTCGAAGCGCTGCACACCACCAACGGCCGCTGGGACATCGTGGCCGAGTTGCGCGCCGAGAACCTCGAGTCGTTCGACCGCGTGCTCGGTCGCATCCGCCTGATCGACGGCATCGCGAGCACTGAAACCAGTTTGCTGTTGTCGACTCACAAACTCTGATCCAGCGTTTGTGCCAGCATCGCACCCCATGAGCACGCCGCGCCGCCCCAAGAGCGAATTCCGCAGTGCGCAACACGAAGGTACTCTGATGAGTCCCGCCCGCATCACCCGCCACCCGCTGCGCCTTGCGTTCGCCGCTGCGCTGGCCCTGCTGCTGTCGCTGGCCGGCTGCACCACGCTCGACGAGAAGCAGCGCGAATGGATCTTCCGGCCCAGCGACCGCAGTTGGGCCGGCGGCGCGGCGGCTGCCAAGGGCATGAGCGACGTGTGGATCGAGTTCAGCTCCGGCCAAGGCGACACCGCACCCGTCAAGCTGCACGGCCTGTGGCTCGGGCAGCCCCGCGCCGACGCCCCCGTGCTGCTCTACCTGCACGGCGCGCGCTGGGATGTGCGCTCGAGCGCGCAGCGCATGCGCCGCATGCACGAACTGGGCTTTGCCGTGCTCGGCATCGACTACCGCGGCTTCGGCCAGAGCACGCCGGTGTTGCCCTCGGAGGCGCTGGCGCACGAAGATGCGCGCGCCGCCTGGCAGTGGCTCGCGTCGCAGCACCCGCAAGCCAGGCGCTACGTGTTCGGCCACTCGTTGGGCGCGGCCATCGCGGTGCGGCTGGCCGGTGAGGTCGACGACGCCGCCGGCCTGATCGTCGAAGGCAGCTTCACTTCCATTGCCGACGTGGTGCAGACGACGAAATGGGGCTGGCTGCCGGTGGCCCTGCTGATCACGCAGCGCTTCGACGCCGGCGCGCACATCGAGCGCGTGAAGGCACCGCTGTTGGTGGTGCACGGCAGCGAAGACCGCCTGATCCAGCCGACGCTCGGCCGCGCGCTGTACGAACGTGCGCGCGCCCCCAAACGCTTCGTGCTGGTCGACGGCGGTACCCACCACAACACCAATGCAGTGGGCCACGCGGCCTACCGCGACGCCGTCGCCGAGTTGTTCGGCGTGCGTGCCATCCACTGAACATGGTCACCCTCAAACTCAAGAAAGACCCGACGGCGTCGCCGCGCCCGCGCAGCGAACCCCGCGGCCCGCTGCGCGGCGTTGCCGCTCCGCGCAAGCAGGTCACGTTGGCCGAGGCGCAGGCCGAGCGCGCGGCGCGATCAGCGCAGAACCGGCGCCCGGCGCCCGAGGCCGCGCCTCGCGGCGAGCCGCCTCCGCGCCGCGCCGTGCGTCAAGACGGGCTGCCGAACACGCGGCGAGATCCGCCGCGCGATGCACCCCGCCACGACGGCCCACCCCGCGACGCAGCGCAACGCGGCCCGGCGCCGCCGCGGCGGCCACCCCAGACCGCACGCGCCGACGCACGGCCCCCACGCGAACGGCCCCCGCAGCGGCCGGCGCGGGGCGAACCGCCACCGCGCACCGAGCCGCCACCGCGTCGCGATGCCGCCGGACGCGGCGCGTCACCCCCCCGCCGCGAGCCGCCGCGGCCGACCTCGGCAGCGGTGCGCGAAGGCGATCGACTGTCGAAGTACATGACCGCGCGCGGCATGGCCTCGCGGCGCGAGGCCGACGACTGGATAGCGGCCGGCTGGGTGCGCGTCGACGGCAAGCTGGCCGTGCTCGGCCAGCGCATCGGCCCCGACGCGCGCATCGACATCGACGCCCGCGCCCGCACCGAGCAGGCCCAGCGGGTGACGATCCTGCTCAACAAACCCGTGGGCTACGTCAGCGGCCAGGCCGAAGACGGTTACGAGCCGGCCGTGGTGCTGGTCAGGCCCGAAAACCGCTGGCCCGAAGACCGCGGCATCAGCTTTCACGCCGGCCACCTGCGGCACCTGGCGCCCGCCGGCCGGCTCGACATCGATTCGCTGGGCCTGCTGGTGCTGACGCAGGACGGCCGCATTGCGAAGGCCCTGATCGGAGAGGACTCGCGGGTCGAAAAGGAGTACCTGGTGCGCGTGCGCCGCATCGAACCCGGCCCCGTGCCGCCGCAAGACATCGCGCGGCTCGAACACGGCCTCGAACTCGACGACAAACCCTTGAAGCCGGCCAAGGTGAGCTGGGCCAATGAAGACCAGTTGCGCTTCGTGCTGCGCGAAGGCCGCAAGCGCCAGATTCGCCGCATGTGCGAACTGGTCGGCCTCGAAGTGCTCGGCCTGAAGCGCGTGCGCATCGGCAGCGTGGTGCTCGGCAAGCTGCCGCCGGGGCAGTGGCGCTACCTGCGCAGCGACGAGTCGTTCATCTGACCCGCGCACGGACCTGATTCAGCCTGCTGACTTCGTGCTGCAGTGACCCGGCTCGCTCATTGCGACGCCTGCAACTGGCGCGCGAGCGCTTCGGTGGCTGCGAGCCAGGCCGGCTCGGCAGCACGCGCGCGGGCCAGCGCGCGAGCGGCAGCGGCCTGTGCGGCTTCGCGCTGGCCCAGGCGCAGCCGCGTCGCGGCCAGGTTGTGCCAGGCGGCGGCGCCGCCATGCTGCTGCGCCACCCGCTCGAAGGCCTGTGCGGCGCCGGCGAGATCGCCGCTGGCGAAGCGCGTGTTGCCCTGGCCGAGACCGGCAAACTCATTGCCGGGCCAACGCGCGACAACGCTGTCATAGGCGCGCAGCGCTTGCGCGGGCGGCGCCACGCGCTCGAAACCGATCGCGGCCTGCACCGCGTCGGACTCACCGGCGGTCACCGGCAGGCGCCCCGGTGGTAAGGCAGTGAAGGCCCAATGACCGCCGCGCGCCCAGGTGCGCTCGAACAGTACGAAGCCCATCCGCTCGCGCTCCGTGGTGCCGCTGCGCATCACGACTTCGCGTGCCGCGAGGTCATAGCCGACGACGACGGCGTAATGCCAGCGCGGTGCGAACGCCAGTCCGAGGTTCTGCAGTACGATCACCGCGTGGCCGGCCGCCACCTCGGTCAGCAGCGCAACGAGTCGCGGCGGCAAAGGCACCGCCACGGCGCCAAAGCGCCGCGCGGCGGCGAGCATCTCGGTTTGCAACGCGCC
>JANMSR010000321.1:0-2301 GCA_031389565.1 Burkholderiales bacterium | reverse complement strand
CAGCGGCGGCCCGGCCAGGAAGATCGTGCCCTGGTTCTTCACGATGATGGATTCGTCGCTCATCGCCGGCATGTAGGCACCGCCTGCGGTGCACGAACCCATCACCACCGCGATCTGCGGAATGCCCAGCGCGCTCATGTTGGCCTGGTTGAAGAAGATGCGGCCGAAGTGGTCGCGGTCGGGAAACACCTCGTCCTGGTTCGGCAGATTCGCGCCGCCGCTGTCGACCAGGTAGATGCACGGCAGGCGGTTCTGCTGCGCGATCTCTTGCGCCCGCAAATGCTTCTTCACCGTCATCGGAAAGTAGGTGCCGCCCTTCACCGTGGCGTCGTTGCAGACCACCATGCACTCGACGCCGCTGATGCGGCCGATGCCGGCGATCAGCCCCGCGCCCGGCGCGTCGTTGTTGTTCATGTCCAGCGAGGCCAGTGGTGCCACTTCGAGGAAGGGCGTGTCGGGGTCGAGCAGCATCTCGACGCGGTCGCGCGGCAGCAGCTTGCCGCGCGCCACGTGCTTGGCGCGCGGCTTGTCGCCGCCGCCCAGCGCAATCGTCGCCAGCTTTGCGTTCAGGTCGTCGACCAGCGCGCGCATCGCTGACGCATTCGCCTTGAAGTCTTCGGAGCGCGGGCTGAGCTTGGAGGCGAGTGTGGGCATGGAGACTCCGAAGGAAGCGGGTCACACGAGCGGCTGGTCGCCGCTGCACCCGGGTCGCTAATTGACGTATACGTCAATTCTAGGTGCGAAGCCTACTTCTTCGGCTTCTCGGCCACCGGCGCATCGGCGGCTTTCCAGGCCGTGAAGCCGCCTTCGATGTGCGAGACGCGGGGCACACCCATCTCCATCAGGGTGCGGGCGCTCAGGGCCGAGCGCCAGCCGGCGGCGCAGAACAGCACGAATTCTTTGTCCTGCGCGAACACCTCGCGGTGATACGGCGACGTGGGGTCGAACCAGAATTCGAGCATGCCGCGCGCCGCGTGAACGGCGCCGGGAATGACGCCCTCGCGTTCGAGTTCGCGCACGTCGCGCACGTCGACGAAGACCACGTCGTCGCGGCCATGCAGCGCGCGCGCCTGCTCGACGCTGTGGGTGGTGACGATCTGCATCGCCTGCGCGACGAGCTCTTGCGCGGTCTTCATCAGAACGGCCCTTTCTCTAACCAGCGCTCGATCTGCGCACGCCGGTCGTTGCCCCAGAACGGCTCGCCGTCGATCATGAAAAAGGGTGCGCCGAACACGCCGGCGGCAATCGCCGCATCGTTGGCGGCTTTGAGGCGCGCCTTCCATTCGGGGTCGCTCCAAATGGCTTCGACTTCACTCGGGTCGAGCCCGAACTCTGCGGCCAGTTCTTTCAGCGCCAACGCGTCGCTGAGGTCGACGCCGCGCGCAAAGTAGGCGCGCAGGCAGTGCCGCGCCCAGTGGCTGGCGGTGGTGTTGCTGCGGCCTTGCAGCCACCAGAAAATGCGCGCCGCGTTCTGCGTGGCGATCGGAAACTTTTCCGGGTTCTTTAGCGGCACACCGGCGAAGCGGGCCGAGCGCTCGAAGTCGTGAAACGAGTACTCGCGCTTGATCGGGTACGACACCGGGCTCTTCAGCTCGGCCGCCTGGAAGGTTGCGCCGAGCAGGATGGCTCTCCACTGCACCGTGCGGCCGTGGCGGGCCGCCAGCGCCTCGACCCATTCGGAGGCGATGTACGAATAAGGCGACGAGAAGTCGAAGTAGAAATCGATGGGGTTTTGGGCTGTGCTCATGGTGTGTACTTCCTGCCCCGAGGCTACTGCGAAGCCTGCGGCGCGGGCAGCGCACTTTCCCCAAGCGCAGCCGTCGGGTACAGCTCGCGCAGCACGTCCCGCAAGGCCTGCTCGATCAGCGGCAGCAGACCGGCCTTCAGCATGGCCTCAGTGTCCGTCGACGCGCCCGTACCCACTTCGCGCTCGCGCCAAACCGCCGCCAACACCTCGCGCTGAGGCTGCAGCGCGCGCTCCACCGCGCCGCGCCAGTGCGATGGCGATTCGCCCTGCGCCCAGTCGCCTCGGCCGCGCCCGAAGTGGGCCACGGCCAGGTAGCGCAGCAGCGCCGCCTCCAGCATCTGGTCGAGTGCGGGCGGGTTCCACGCCACCCACGAGGCATCGGTGCCGCGCACAAGGTTGACGCAGCGCGCCAGCCCGGCCCCGCCCAGCGCGCCGATCAGCCCGCCTGCCAGCAGGCCGCCGCCCAGCGTGAGGCCGCCGCTGAGCAGGTCGGCCTTCAGCCCGACGAGCGCACCGCTGACGATGCCGCCCCACAGCCCGGCCTTGGTTTCATC
>JANMSR010000253.1:0-2955 GCA_031389565.1 Burkholderiales bacterium | reverse complement strand
GCGGGCCTGGCCTACAGCAACGGGCTGCGCGGCTCGGTCTCGTCAGGCCGCGTCGGCTACTACGCCGAGCGCACCCCCGAGCTGCCGCGATCCTCGAACTGCGCCGCGACCCGCGCCTCGTCGACAAGCTCTACGAACGCAAGGACCGGGTCCACGCCCGCCTGCTGCCGGGCTACGACGCCAAGGGCCTGGACCGCAGCAACGACAGCTTCTTCGTCATCGGGCCCGACAAGCAGCTCGATGCGTGGGAGCAGTACCTGCAGGGCGTCGAGGGGCCGGGCACGCGGCTGCAGAGGCTGTACGGGCGGGATTCCTGGATGCCGTAGTAGCCCTCCACGCCATGTCCGCGCTTTCACCGCTGCCTGACACGCCACTCGGCCTCTACCGCCACTACAAGGGCGGCGAGTACGAAGCGCTCGCCGCAACCCGCTTTGCCGCCGGGGCCGCTGCGGCGCGCCGGGTCTTCTATGCCGTCGCCGCCGCGGGCAAGCGCTTGATGCGCGCGAATCGCTCGGGCTGCTGGCGGGCTTCCCACAAATCGAGGGCTTGCTGCATGCGCAGCCAGCTCTCTGCGCTACTGCCGAGCAACTGCTCCAGGCGCATCGCCATGTCGGGAGACAGCGAGCGGTGCTCGTTCAGCAACTGCGATACGGTGAGCCGGCTCACGCCGAGCAGTTCGGCCAAGCGGGCCTGCGCCATCGCCAGCGCCGGCAGGACGTCCTCGCGCAGAATGGCGCCCGGGTGCGTCGGCCGGCGCTTCGGGTTGCGTAGCGATTTCACGTTCATGCCTCAGTGGTAGTCCTCGAGATTCACATCGATCGCATCCTCGCCGTCGAAGCGAAACGTGATGCGCCAGTTGCCGCTCACACTCACCGCGTACTCGCCGGCCCGTGCGCCCTTCAAGGGGTGGAAGCGGTAGCCCGGCACGTCCATGTCGCCGGGCGCCGCGCTCGCGTCGAGCCGGTCGAGCATGCGCTCGATTCGCACCGCACTCTGGGCCGGAATGCCCCGGTGATTGCTCGTCGTGAAGTAGCGCTCCAGGCCCTTATGCTTGAACGATCGGATCATCGAACGGATGCTATGTTATGCATATCACTGTAATGCATTGCATTGCCACCTGCAAGGGTCCGCGATTCACGCGGTCTCAGGACGCGGGAAAGGCAGGCACGGGTTCAAGTACAGGGCGGCCTTTGCGTTTCGAGCGCACGGACAGTGGCCGCGTCGTTTGCCCTTTCGATTCAGTGCCTATCGCCATGCGGCTGACGGCGCCCGAGCCTTTGGCGGCGTAGCCCGCCTGACGAGGGCGCAGGCCGTGGCCCTCACGCGCGGCGCACTTCCATCACGCCGTGCTCGGTAGCTTGCTCGTAGACCGAGCGCACGCGCGTCGACAGGTGGAGCAGGATGCGCGGCGCTTGCGTCTTGACGGACCGCCGCAGCAGGACGCCAGCCGCGACCAGCAGACCCCCTGTCCACGCGTAGCCGAGCAGCGCCGCGGCAATGCCCGGGCCGATGATCGCCAGCGCCAGCGGCGTGGCGCGGGTGTGGAAGGCCACGAAGGGCACCGCCAGCGCGGGGTTGACGATGACACGGAAGCGCCCGTGCGGCAGCCCGTTGCGGAACTCCTCGAAAGGGATGAACTCGGCAGTGTCCGGCTCGTCGTGCGGGTGGCCCATGCCGGCATTCTGGCGCCACGACCGCCGACGCGACGCGGCAGCTCAGGCGTCGCTGTCCTTCGAGTGGCAGCCCGAGTCACCGTCCTTGGCTGGTGCGATCGAGCGCATGGACTCTGGCGCAGCAGCCTTGGTGGCGCCGCCGACAGCAGGCGCAGCGCCGCGCAGCACGTCCTTCGCGGTCGCGGCCGGTGCGGCCTTCGCCGCGGCAGCCGACTTCTTCGCGGCGGCCTGGGTCTTGTCGGGCGTGGTCTGGCCCTGCGCCGCAGCAGATGCACCCAGGGCCAGGGCAAAGCAGAGGAAGGAGGTCGATCTCGTCATGGCATCACTCCTGTCGCGGCCACCGCAGCCGGCCGAGCCGACTCTACTCCGCCAAGGGCCTGGACCGCAGCGACGGCAGCTTCTTCGTCATCGGGCCCGACAGGCAGCTCGATGCGTGGGAACAGTACCTGCAGGGCATCGAAGGGCCCGGCCCGCGGCTGCAGCGGCTGTACGGGCGCGATTTCTGGATGCCGTAGTAGCCATCGGCTTCTTGTTGACGCGTTGTTGACGCATTTGACAACAGCAGGAAACGTTGGCATTCTTGTCAACAGTGAAAGCCCGGCTCATCACACGCTTCAAGGATGTGACACCCGAGGGCGGTGTGATCGAGTGGGTGGTGTGGCGCGTGCCCGAGCCGGTTGCCCCGAGCGGACACGGGTTCAAGTACAGGGCGGCCTACGCGATTGGCGGAGTGCGCGTGGTCGGGTTCGACAACGAGCGCGGCAAGGGTGACCACTGCCACATCCGGGGCGTCGAGCGAAGCTACAACTTCAGCTCGGTCGAACAATTGATCGAGGACTTCATTACGGCTGTCGATGCACAGAGGGGCCAAACATGAGCAAACGAACGTTGATGATCACGATGAACGCCGATTGGCGCGGAGCGTTGCGCGCCGCAGGCAAGCGCGCCACGGCCCGCAGCTACCAGGGCGAGGTGCTGAATTTCGAGACTGCCGCCAGCTTCTTCGGCAAGCTCACCGAGCGTCGCTGGACGCTGGCCCATGCGCTGCAAGGGCAAGGGCCGATGTCGGTGCGGGAACTGGCACGCCGTGTCGCCCGAGACGTCCGGCGCGTTCATGACGACGTTGAAGTGCTGGCCGAGCTGGGCCTCATCGAGCGCACAGACAGCGGCGGCGTCGTGTGCCCTTTCGAGTCGGTGCACATCGATATGCGCCTGACCGCGCCCCAGCCATTGGCGGCATGATCCGATTTCGGTTCAGGGTCGCGGGCCTGGATGCCGTAGA
>JANMSR010000230.1:0-1507 GCA_031389565.1 Burkholderiales bacterium | reverse complement strand
GCGCGTCACCGGCGCAAAGTCGCGCGCCACGTCGTACTGCAAATTCTTGAACAGCACCGGGTTGATGCCCAGCGACGAGTTCGACGCCACCAGCATCGTGTAGCCATCGGCAACGGCCTGGGCCACCGCCGTGGCGCCGATGGCGCCGCTGGCACCGGGCTTGTTGTCGACCACGAAGCTCTGCTTCAACTGCTCGCTCAAGGCCTGCGCCAACAAGCGGCCATAGGTGTCAGTGCCACCGCCGGGCGACGAGGGCACCACCACGGTGACCGGCCTCGAGGGCCAATCCGTCAGCGCCTGGGCTTGCGCCACACTGGCGATGGCCGACAAGATCCAGGCCACAGCGATCGATTTCAACTTCATGCTTTGTCCCTCGGGTATCGAAGCCCGAGCGTAGCCGCCGCCAGCGGCGGACCACAACTCGGATTACCCTGCACACCATGACATCAACGACGCAGCACGCACAAACGATCGACGATCTGGTCGATGCCAATCACATCCTCTTTCACCAGGGCATCGTCGATGCGTTCGGCCACGCCAGCGTGCGCCACCCCGAACGCAGCGAGCGCTTTCTGCTGGCCCGCAACGTGGCGCCGGGCCAGGTCACGGCCGGCGACATCCTCGAGTACGACATCGCCAGCGGCGAACCGGTGATGGCCGAGCCACCGCGCCAATACCTCGAGCGCTTCATCCACAGCGAGATCTACAAGGCGCGCCCCGACGTGATGGCCGTGGTGCACAACCACTCGCCCGCGGTGTTGCCCTTCGGCCTGGTCAAGGGCGCAGTGTTCAAGCCGGTGTGCCACATGTGCGGTTTCCTCGGCGAAGGCCCGGCGCTGTTCGAGATCCGCGACCACGCCGGCGACGCCAGCGACTTGCTGATCCGCAACCGCGCGCTCGGTACGGCCTTGGCGCAGACCCTCGGCGATGGCCGCGTGGTGCTGATGCGCGGCCACGGCTGCACCATCGTCGCCGAATCGCTGAAGGTGGCGATCTACCGCGCCGTCTATACCGAACTCAACGCCAAGCTGCTATTGCAGGCCCTGCAGCTCGGCGAAGTGCAGTACCTCACGCCCGCCGAAGCCGACGCCACGCGCATCACCAACGAAGGCCAGGCCGAGCGGCCGTGGAATCTGTGGAAGCAGCTTGCGCGGCAGGCGCGGGGCTGAGGTTCAGCACAGTTGCTCCACCGCGCGTCGCGCGACCCGCGACGCATGAAACGCGCGGTCTGTCCAAGCGCACGCTGCGGATCGGGCTTTGCCCGGCCGCTGGCGTGGCCCCCTCGAGGGGGAGCGGCGAAGCCGCTTCGGGGGTGGTCTCAATTCAGGCCGAGTCCAGCCCCGTCAGCAGCATCGCGATGCGCTGGGCCATGCGCTCGGTGGCACCGCGGTGGCCGCCGGCGAACGCCAGCGCGGCATCGACCCACTCGCCGCGTCGCGGGTCGTGGGCCAGGGCCACGGCGCGGCGCACGGCGTGCTGCAGGTCTTGCATGCGCACGGCGGCGCCG
>JANMSR010000195.1:0-18353 GCA_031389565.1 Burkholderiales bacterium | reverse complement strand
CGCGCTACGCCGACAACTGCCGCGCGCTCGTCGAAGGCATGGCGGCACTCGGCTTCAAGCCTTTCCTGAAGCCCGAGTTGCAGGCGCCGATCATCGTCACCTTCCACGCCCCGGCCGACGCGCGCTACGACTTCAAGCGCTTCTACGCCGCGGCCAAGGCGCGTGGGTTCATCCTCTACCCGGGCAAGCTGACGCAGGTGGAAACCTTCCGCGTCGGCTGCATCGGGGCCATTGGGGCCAATGAGATGCGGCAGGCGGTGGCGGCGGTGGCGGATGCTTTGGTTGAGATGGGGATTGCCGACGGGCGATCTGCTGGCTGACGGGTTCGCTGGGGGCGGCGGCGATTGGCTGTTAGCTCAGGGCTGGGGATGGGGGGCGGCAAGATCTCTTCCGATGGCACCCAACTATGGCCGCACTCGGCCAAGAGCCGACACCGGTGGCAGGCAGCTTTGCGGTAAGCAGGTTGATGCCCCGGCATCCACCCCGTGTCTACACACCGCAATCTGCTGGCACTACGCTGCCGCCTCCACCATTCTCCCGACGAGCGTCATCACTGCATCAGTCTGTTCCCTGAGCGCGGACTGTGGCGGCGATGTAGCGGCTGTGGCCACGGCCAGTCGGAGTTCAGGAGCCAATAGCGAGAACTGCCCGCCATAGCCCCAGGCCCATGCCACGCGTTGCCCATGCAGGCGCCCCGGTGAACCAGAGAAAGCCATAGCCGACGTCTGACAATGGGCCCTGCGCGCCAAGTCGCAGGGCCCTGCGCTGTGATGCTTTCCGCGACCCAGGATTGCGGCAGTACGGTCCCTTTCCAGGGACCGCCTGCGATCATCAACGCCGACAACTTACTAAAAGCTCCTGGCCAGGCTCCGCGAGCGGGTCGTGGGCATCACCGGGGACGCCCACATCGGCCGCCACGCCCGGTACGTGGAGATCCTCGAGTTCGTGGGGCAGATAAAGGGTCGGGCGCCGCAGTGGCGGGCCCTGGATGCTCAGGCGCCTGCATGCCGCCGAACCGCCGCCACCACCACCGCTGTCAGATCCGACCTTCGTAGTCGCGCCGGTCGATGTGGCAGGCGATGACCGAGAAGCAATCGGCCGCGGTAGCCTGTGCAAGGGCGGCGGCGAGTTCGTCGCGGCTGCGCGCTTCGAAACCCAGGCCACCCATCGCCCGCCCCACCGAAGGGAAGTCGGTGCCGCCGAAGGAGACGCCGACTTCGCGCAGTCCCGAGCTGCGCTGTTTCAGATCGATCAGCGCCAGTGATCGGTCGACGAAGACGACGCAGATCACCGCCAGGCCGCGGTCGCGCGCGGTGGCGAGTTCGCCGATCACCATCTCGATGCCGGCGTCGCCGCTGAACGAGACCACGGTGCGGCGCGGGCTGGCCAGCTTCGCGCCCAGCGCCAGCGGCAGCGCGCAGCCCATCGTGCACAGCCCCGTCGACTGCATCAGCCCGTGCGGCTCGACGCAACGCCAGACCTGGCTCAGCAGGATGCGGTGCGCGCCGCTGTCGACGCTGGCCAGCGTATCGTCGGGCAGCGCGCGGCGCACCGTGTCCACCACCGCGGCCGGGCCCCAGGTTTCGTCCGGGCGGAAGATGGCGTCCAGCCGCTGGCGCACCTGGTCGAGCTCGGCCGCGGTCCAGGCCCATGGCCTTGCGCAACCTTCGAGCAGCGCCGCCAGCGACGCGCCGACGTGGCCGACGAAGGACAGCGGCACCTGGTGCATGTAGTGCGTGTTCGGCGTCGCCGCCAGCTCGACGACGCGCGCGCCCAGCGGCCACGGGTCGCGCCAGCCGACACGCATCTCGATCGGGTCGTAGCCCACCAGCAGCACCAGGTCGGCGCGCGCCACCTGCTCGAGCAGCACCTGGTCGGCGCGCGGCGAGAGTCCGGCACCGCCGAGCGCCAGTTCGTGACGCTCGTCGACGACGCCCTTGGCCTTGTACGTGGTGATCACGGGAATGCGGTGCCGACGCACCAGCTCGTCGACCTGCGCCGCGCAGCGCTGCGTCAGCACCTCGACACCGATCAGCATCAGCGGCCGCTCGGCCTGGGCCACCCAGCGCCTGGCCTCGTCCAGCGCCGGGCCCGGCGCCGGCGCCATCGGCGCGGGACGGGCGCGGCGGATCGGCGGACGTGCCGGCTCGGAGGCGACGGCCACGCCCATCGGCAGGTCGATGTGCACCGGGCCCGCAGGGTCGTCGGTGGCGATCGCGATCGCCTTGTCGATCATCGCGTCGATGGCGCCCGTCGTCGCCGTGAAGGTGGCCTTGACGATGGGCCGGAATGCCGCCGCATGGTCGAACACCTGGTGCGTATAGGTGCAGGTCTCGGCGGCGTCGATGCGCCCGGTGATGAAGATCATCGGCACGCGGTCCTGCTGCGCGTTGGCGACGACGTTGAAGGCGTTTGCCGCGCCGGGCCCGACGGTGGCCAGCAACAGCGCCGGAGCGCCGCTGCGGTGCCAGGTGCCTTCGGCCATGAAGCCACCGGCGTTCTCGTGCTTCACGAGCACGAAGTCGATGCCCGCCTCGTCGAGCGCGTCCATCATGACCAACACTTCGCCGCCCGGCATTCCAAACGCATGCGCGACCCCGGCCTCGCGGAGCCGGCGCGCGATCAGGCGCGCGGCGGTCGGCGGTGCGTCACCCTGCGGCCTGCGGTCGGCGGCGCTCATCGTGCACCTCCGGCAACCGTCGCCGCAGCGCTGGGCACGGCCTTCACGACGGCTGCCCGAGTGCGCGCGCCACGTGGCGCTCGGCCGGCGTCGCGTCGGCCGTGGCGGCGAGCTTCGTGAAGCCGTCGCGCGTCTGCGGCAGTTTCATGCCGAGCAGCGAACTGGCGACCTGCGTGCGCAGCACCTGCGCCGTGCCGCCGGCGATCGTGAACATGCGCGCGTCGCGGACGTGGCGTTCCAGCGGCAGGTCGCGCGCGTAGCCGGACGAGCCGAACAGCTGCAAGGCCTCGTTGGTGACGCGGTTGGCCATCTCGGCGGCGAAGATCTTGGCCTGTGCGGCCTGCCGGATATCGGGGAAGGTGCCGACCGGGACGTCGGCCGCACGGTGCAGCAGCAGCCGCGCCGCGTCGAGCTGGATCGACATGTCGGCGAGCATCCACTGCAGCCCCTGGAACTCGGCGATCGGGCGGCGGAACTGCTGGCGCCGCTTGGTGTAGGCCAGCGCCTCGTCGAATGCCGCCTGCGCGATGCCGAGTGCCACGGTGCCGGCGCCGACACGCTGCGCGTTGTAGGCGTTCATGAGCGCGCCGAATCCGCGCTTGAGGCCCTGCGGCGGCTGCAGCAGCATCGAGCGGTGCACCTTGAGGTTCTCGAAGCGCACGTGCGTCTCGGGGATGCCGCGCACGCCCATCGCTAGCGTGCGCTCGGCGATCACGAGGCCGGCCGGACGGTCCGCACCCTCGCGCACCGCGATGAAGCCGCCGATGCCGCGTTCGACACCGTCCTCGAAGATGCGCGCAAAGATCAGGTGCAGCCGGGACACGCCGCCGCCGGTGATCCAGTACTTGTGGCCGTTGATGACGTAGTCCTCGCCGTGACGGTCGGCGCGCGTCGTCATCTCGCTGGCTGCGCTGCCGGCGTTGGGCTCGGAGATGCACAGTGCCGGCTTGTCCCCGGACAGCACGCACTTCGCCGCCAGCGCCTTTTGCTCGTCGTTGCCGTAGGCCATGATGGCGCCGATCGCGCCCATGTTGGCCTCGACGGTGATGCGACCCATCGTCGCGCAGGCTTTCGCCATCTGCTCGACCACCAGCACCGCGTCCAGATAGCTCAGGCCGCGACCGCCGTACGCGGTGGGGATCGTCATCCCCATGAAGCCGGCGTCGCGCAGCCGCTCGATCTGTGGCCACGGGTAGGCTTCGGTGGCGTCGGTATTCGCCGCGGTGGCAGCAAACTCGCCCTGCGCCAGTTCGCGCGCCGCCTCCTGCAGCGCAAACTGCTCCTTCGTCAAATGGCTCATCGTTTCTCCTTGGGGGGTGTTGAGGTGCCGGGCGGGTTCAGCGCGACTCGCGACCGAGCCAGTCGGTGAGCACGGCGTCGCGGTGTTCGCCCTGCCGTGGCGGCGCGTGCCGGTAGCTGACCGGTGTGGCCGAAAGACGCAGCGGATTCGCCAGCAGGTCGACCTTGCCGGATTCGGCGCCGGGGTAGGGCATCGAGACGACGTCGCCGCGGGCTTTCACCTGCGGGTCGTCGAATACCTGATCGAGCGTATTGACCGGCCCCGACGGCACGCCCAGCGCCTCCAGCGCGGCCAGCCAATGGTCGCGGCCGCGCTCGCGCAGGCGCGCCGCGATGATCCCGCACAGCACCTCACGGTGGGCGATGCGAGCGGTGTTGGCGCCAAAGCGTGGGTCGGCCGGCAACTCGTCCAGACCGGCGCAGCCGCAGAAGCGGCGGAACTGCGTGTCGTTGCCGACGGCGAGGATCATCGGATGGTCGGCCGTCGCGAAGACCTGGTAAGGCACGATATTCGGGTGCCCGTTGCCGACGCGTCTGGGGGCCTTCCCGGACAGCAGGTAGTTGGTGCCGGCGTTGACGAGCAGCGCGACCTGGGAGTCGAGCAGCGAGACGTCGATGTGCTGTCCCTCGCCGGTGCCATCGCGATGCCGCAGCGCGGCCAGGATGCCGACCGCGGCGTACATGCCGGTGATCACGTCGGCGATGCCGACCCCCGCTTTCATCGGCTCGCCATCGGGCTCGCCGGTCAGGCTCATGATGCCGCCGATGCCCTGTGCGAGGAAGTCGTAGCCCGCTCGGTGCGCATACGGCCCGGTCTGGCCGAAGCCGGTGATCGAGCAGTAGACCAGGCGCGGAAATCGCTCGCGCAGTTGTTCGTAGGCCAGGCCGTAGGCCGCAAGACCGCCGACCTTGAAGTTCTCGATCAGCACGTCGGCGCGCGCCAGCAGTTCGAGCACCAGCGACCGGCCGTCGGGGTCGGCCAGGTCGATCTCGATCGAGCGTTTGTTGCGGTTGGCGCACAGGTAGTACGCGCTCTCGGCGGTCGGCCGGCCATCGACACCCGTGACATACGGCGGGCCCCAGCGCCGCGTGTCGTCGCCCTCGCCCGGCTTCTCGACCTTGACGACGTCGGCGCCGAGATCGCCAAGCAATTGTGTGGCGGTGGGCCCGGCGAGCACACGCGACAGGTCGAGCACGCGCACGCCGGCCAGCGACATGGCGGGAGCCCCCGGGCCAGGCGGCGCAAGGCTCATTGCAGCGCCTCCGCCGCCGCGCGGATGCGGCTTGCCGCCTCGACGAGCGCGGCTTCCGAGGTCGCGTACGACAACCGCAGGTGACCCGGCATGCCGAACGCCGTCCCCGGCACGACCGAAACGCCGCGATCGAGCAGGTGGTTGGCGACCGCGATGTCGTCGTCCAGCACCGTACCGTCCGGCGTGCGCCGCCCGAGCAGCCCCGCCACCGAGGGGAACAGGTAGAACGCGCCCTGCGGCGACGGACAGCGCAGCCCGGGAATCGCATCGAGCCTTGGTTGCAGCAGATCGCGCCGCTGGCGGAACCGTTCGCAGCTGCTGTGCACCAGTTCCTGCGGTCCGTCGAGTGCGGCGCGGGCCGCTGCCTGCGACACCGACGAGGTGTGCGAATTGATCTGCATCTGCAGCTTGGTCATGGCGGCGATCAGCGCCTTCGGGCCCGCCGCGTAGCCGACGCGCCAGCCAGTCATCGCGTAGGCCTTGGACACGCCGTTGACGGTCAGGGTGCGCTCGCGCAGCGATGGCGCCAGCTGCGCGATGGTGGTGAACGGCAGGCCGTCGTAGAGGATGTGCTCGTAGATGTCGTCGGTGAGGATCCAGAAGTCGCGCTGCGCGCTGCGCTGGATCACATCGGCCAGCTCGGCCAGTTGCGCTGCGGTGTACGCCGCCCCGCTCGGGTTGCTCGGCGAATTGAGCACCAGCCAGCGCGTGCGCGGCGTCAGCGCCCGCTCCAACGCCTCGGGCCGCATCAGGAATCCGTCCTCGAGGCGCGTCGACACGGGCTTGAGCACGCCGTCGTGCACCGCGACGATGTCCTCGTACGACGCCCAGTACGGCGCCGGGATCACCACCTCGTCCCCGGGCCGCAGCGTGGCCATCAGGGCCTGGAAGATCACCTGCTTGGCGCCGCAGCCGACGCTGATCTCGTCGAGCGCGACGTCCAGGGCATTCTCGCGCCTGAACTTGCGCGCGATCGCCTCGCGCAATTCGACGGTGCCGTTGATCGGCGTGTACTTGGTCTGCTGCTCGCTGATCGCGCGCACCGCGGCCTGGCAGACGTGCTCGGGCGTGGGGAAGTCGGGCTCGCCGAGCGTCAGGTCGACGACGTCGCGCCCACCACGGATGGCCTGGCGCGTGCGTTCTGCCATCGCCTGGATCGGCGAGATGCGCACGCGGCGGATGCAGTCGGAATACATGGACATTCAATTGTCCCTTCAGGACGCGGGCCATCCCGTTGGCGGCCTGCATGAACATTAAATTCAACAGCGTTCACATACAATTGAACGCAAAATCAAGTGCATCCCGTCAACGCGGTCCTTACTGTCGATGGTCACGCTCAGACAACTCGAACTGCTGATCGCGATGTCCGAGCACAAGGGCATGTCGGCCGGCGGTGTCCGGCTCGGCATGAGCCCGTCGGCGACCAGCCATGCGCTGCGGGCGCTGGAGACCCAGCTCCGGGTCGCGGTCGTCGACCGCCAGGCACGCAGCTTCAGGCTCACCGACGCGGGGCTCGCCGTGCTGCGACACGCGAAGGACATCTTCGTGTCGCTCGAAACCATTCAGCAGGAGGGCCGTGCGGCGGCCGAGCTGAAGACCGGCGTGCTGCGCGTCGGTTCGTTTGGCGCCAGTTCGTCGGTGCGGATCCTGCCGGCACTGCTCGAGCGGTTCCGCACCTTGCATCCGGGCATCGAGGTGATGGTCTTCGAGGAGCCTGATCGCGCGGTCGAACAGGCGTTGACCGAAGGGCGCATCGATTTCGGCGTCGTCGCGCTGCCCAAGCCCCAGTTCGACACGCTGACGCTGGCCACCGACGAGTTGATGGCGGTGCTGCCGGAAAATCATCCCCTGGCCGCCAACGAAAGCGTCGATCTGCGCGACCTCGTCCGCTATCCGTTCATCATGACCCACGCCGGCTCGCAGGACCTGATCCAGCGGCTGTTCGAGCGCAGCGGCGCGATGCCGCGCGTCACGCACGAGCTGTCGCAGATTTGGTCGATCATGGATTTCGTGCGCCGCGGGCAAGGGGTCTCGATCGTCGCGGCGCTGGCGCTGCCCGACGCCTTCCCTGGCATCGTGGCGCGCCCGGTGCTGCCGCGCAGCCATCGCCACGTCGGCCTGGCCTGTCGCGACGAACGGCGGCTGTCGCATGTCGGTCAGGCCTTGTGGCGGATGGCGCGGCAGCGGGCGATCGGCACGCGCTGATCTCAGAGCGGCGGCCGGCGATCGACGACGACGCGGCCCTTCTTCAGCACCATGCGCACGTTGTTGGTACCGAACCGGAAGGCCGCCTGTTCGAAACACGGCACGCCCAGGATCACGACGTCGGCCTGCTTGCCGGGCTCCAGCGAGCCGATGCGCTCGGCGCGGCCGATGGCTGCGGCGGCATGGATCGTCGCTGCGCGCAGCGCTTCGGCCGGCGTCATGCGGTTGACGCGCACGCCGAACGAGGAAGCCAGTTGCATCGACTCCAGGTGGCACACGGGGCACAGGTCGGTGCCGATGGCGAGCGTGACGCCGCTGTCGCGCACCCGGTCGATATCGAGCGGCGCGTGGTGGTGGTAGAGGAAGTCGAAGCCAGGAAAGGTGACGGCCACCGTACCCGCCTGCGCCAACGCGCGGAAATCGTCCGCGGTCGTGAAGTTCACATGGTCGACCGACACCGCCGACATCTCGGCGGCGAGCCGCGTGCCGCCGATGTTGGTCCGGGCGTCGACGTGCAGCTTCAGCTTGAGCCCCAGGTCCTTGGCGCGCCGCAGCACGCGTTCGGTCTCGCGCAGGTCGAACACGCCCGGGTCGCAATAGACGTCGCAGAACTCGGCCAGCCCTTGCTCGCTGACGCGCGGCAGCCCTTCGTCGACGACTTCGTCGAGAAAGCGGGCCTTGTTGCCGCCGGGAGGCAGCGCGTGCGCGCCGAGATAGGACGCGACGATCTCGACCGCAAGCAGCTCGCCCAGGCGACGCGCCGCCTGCAGGGAACGCATGTCGCTGTCGGGTTCGAGGCCGTAGCCGCTCTTGGTCTCGAGCGTCGTCGTGCCGCACTCCAGCATGCGTTGCAGGCGCGGCAGCGACGCATCGACCAGCGCCTTCACCGACAGGCCGCGGTTCACCGCCACCGACGCCGGCACGTCGAAGGGGATGCCGCGCGCGCGCATGTCGTCCTCGGTCATCCCGCTCGTGCGCGCGAACCACTCGTGGCTGCGGTCACCGGCGAACACCAGGTGCGTGTGACAGTCGACGTAGCCGGGGATCACCGTGCCGCCGGCGGCGTCGATCACCTGCACCTGGCGCCCGGCGATCCGGGCCGCGACCTCGTGCGCCGTGCCGACCGCGAGAATCGTCTCGCCGTCGATCGCGACGACGCCGTGCTCGATCAGCCCGACACCCTCGGCGCCGGCGCAGGTGGCGACCTGCGCCGCGCCGCTGATCAGCGTCACCGGCGGTAGGCTCCTGGCGTCGGTCATCCCGCCTCGCGCGCGCCGATGGGCAACGGCGGCAGGTCTTCCGCGTGCAGCCCATGCGACATCATGTCGGCGACGACGCCTTCCTCGATGTCGATGCCCAGCGCATCGTTGAAGCGGTTGAAGAATCCGCACAGCGCCGTGCGCAAAGTCAGCTCAACGATCTGCGCGTCGCTGAAATGCTGGCGCAGGCGCACGAACAATGCCTCGGGGATGCGCTGCGGCGTATTCGTCACCTGCACCGCGTAATCGCGCACCAGAAGGTCCACCGCGTCGAAGCCGGGCACCTGGGCGTCCAGGAGATGCGCGATCGTCTCGGGCGTGAAACCCTGGTCCACGAGCCGGGGCGTGTGGTGGCTGACGCAGTAGGCGCATTCATTGAGCTGGGAGACGACGACGAGCGCGATCTCCAGGTGCCGCTTGGACAGCAGGCGCTCCTCTTGCAACTCGAGCAGCAGGCCCATCACGTGCTTGAGCGCCGGCGGCCGGTGCGCGAAGACTCGCACCTGGTTCATGAACGGGCCGTAGTCGGCCACGAAGCGTTCGTAGACAGGCCGGGCGTCGGCCCGGACCTCCTCGATGCCGATGTCTTTGACTCGTGCCAAGGGACCTCCTTCGATCGGTTGCAGTGGCGATGCGAGGCTGGCCTCAGACCCTGTGGGTCAGCAGGATCTGGTCCTTGCCGCCCTTGATCTCGTACAGCTGCACGTCGCGCCCGATGAGCTGGTTGTCCTTGTCGAACTCGACGGCCGAGCCGGCGCCCGAATAGTTGATGGCCTCGCCGGCGCGCAGCGCGCGCAGGCCTTCCAGCACGTTGTGGACGGTCTTCTTGCCCGGGCCAGTCGACACCTCGTGGATCGCGCGCTTGACCTTCTCGCTGTCGGTGCTGCCGGCCTTCTCGATCGCGAGCGCCAGTACCGAGACCTGGTCGCGGCAGGCGGTGGCGTAGGGATGCTGCACCTGGCCGTTGTCGGCGAGCCCGGCCTCGGTGAGGTACTGCTTGTACGCCGGGCTGTCCAGCGGCGGGATCGCCTGGCCATGCAGCAGTCCGTTAGCGGCTTCGCCGACGGCGGCCTTGAATGCCGGTCCGGTGGCGATGCTGACGGCGATCACCGTGCCGCGGTAGCCCGAGCGGAAGATGTCCTTGTAGACCGCGGTGAAGTCGGTGACGTAGCCGGGCACGAACACCGCCTCGGGATTGCCTTCGACCAGCCGCGACACCTCGGCTCGGTACGACGCCTGGTTGGCGTTGTAGTAGAACGGCTTCTCGAGCAGGGATGCCTCGCCGACGCGGTCGATGAAGCCCTGCATCAGCGAGATCGTGAAGTCGTTGTTCAGCGCCATCATCTTGAAGCGCTTGAACCCGCGCTTGAGTGCGATGTCTCCGAGCGCCCGGCCCCAGACCGGATTCAGGATCTGGAAGTTGAAGCACAGCTTCTTCGCATCGCGCACCGGGATGTCGTTGGACGACGAGGTGCACATCTGGATCACGTTGGCGCTCTGGCACTTGGGCATGATCCCGAGCGTCGTCGACGATTCCCAGGTGCCCAGGATCGCCATCACCTGGTTGACGTTGATCAGCTTGTCGGCGGCACGGCTCGAGCTCTCGGGGTTGGTCTCGCTGTCCTCCTGCACGAGACGGAACATGCGCCCGCCCAGCAGCCCGCCGGCGGCATTGATCTGTTCGGCGGTGCGGCGGATGGACACCGCCATGTTGCCGCCGTAAGGGCTGCCGCCGCCGGTGTTGGGCGTCAGCGAGCCGATCGGGATCGGTGCGTTGGATTGGGCGAAGACGGGTACGAACGCGGGAGCCAAAATGGCGCTCGCAGTGCCCCGGACGAACGTGCGACGTGACAGTTTGTGCATTGGGAATTCCTTGGTGTGTCAGGCCCGGTTGTCGAATTCGGACCTGAACCTGGGCTCGGGCATCAGGCCGCGCGGACGGAAACGGAGAACGGCCATCAGGATCAGGCCGATCAAGATGATTCGGATGGACGAAAGCTGTTGCGACGTCACGAGGTCGGTGAAGTCGGCCAGGAAGCGCGAGCCTTCCAGGATCAGCATCACGAAGCCGGCGCCGATCAGCAGGCCACGGTTGTTCCCCGCGCCGCCGACCACGACTGACATCCAGATGAAGATGGCGACGATCGGCATGAAGGTATCGGGGCTGATGTTCTGGATGTAGTGCGCGAACATCGCGCCGGCCAGCCCCATGAAGGCGCCGCCGACGGCGAAGACCTGCAGCCGGAAACGCAGCACGTTCTTGCCGAGTACCCCGGCGACGACGTCGTCCTCGCGGATGGCGCGCAGCACGCGGCCGTAGGGGCTGCGGCGGATGCGCTCGCAGACGAGGTGGATCACGAGCACGACCAACGCGACGACGCCCAGATAGAGCAGCGCGTAGGACTCGTTGGGCAGTCCGAACTCGAACGGACGGCGATCGATCTTCAGGCCGCGCGAGCCTTCGGTGAGCCACGCCTCGTTGAGCACGAACAGGCGCACGATCTCGCCGAAGCCGAGCGTGACGATTGCGAAGTAGTCCTCGCGCAACCGGATCGACAGCAATCCGACCACGAATCCGGCCAGCCCCCCGGCGACACCGCCCAGCACTAGCGCCGCCTCCGGCATCACGCCGGCTTTCGTCGACAGGAGGGCGCCCGTATAGGCGCCGATCGCATAGAAGCCGGCGATGCCGAAATTCACCATCCCGGTCATGCCCCACTGCAGATTCAGCGCCTGCGCGAGGATCATGAAGAACCCGGCGTAGGTGGCAATCGCGACGAGGTAGGCGGTCATCGATTCGACCTACTTCTTGATCTCGGGCGCGCCGAGCAGCCCGTGTGGGCGGAACAGCAGGAGCACCGCGATCAGCACGAAGCCGACCGCGATCTTGTACGGCCCGGCGAGCGCGATGAAGGCCAGTTCCTCGGCGAGCCCGACCAGCAACGCGCCCAGCATCGCGCCGTAGATCGAGCCGATGCCACCCAGGATGGCCGCCGCGATGATCGGCACGATGAGGCTCCAGCCGAGCATCGGCTCGATCACGAGGTTGAGGCCGCCGACGACACCCGACAGGCCCAGCAGCGCGCCGCCGTACAGCGTGACGAAGGCGCGCACGCGGCCGGCGCGAATGCCGCGCACCTGCGCCAGTTGCGGGTTGTCGGCCATCGCGCGCATCGCCTTGCCGATGCGCGTCATGCGCAGCACCAGGTGCGTGACGACGACGACGACGAGCGCCGCGACCACCAGCTTGGCCTGCTCCGGCGTCACCCGGACGTCGCCGATCAGCACCGGCCGCTCCAGCGGCACGTTCAAGCCCTTGACCTCGGCACCGAATACCAGCCGCACGACGTGTTCGAGCACGAAGGCGAGCGAGATCGAGACGACCAGCAGCGTCACCGGCGCGCTGTCGCGCATCGGCCTGAACACCGAGAGGTCGGTGGCCCAGACCAGCAGCGCGGTGCCGACCATCGCGGCGACGATCGCGACCCAGACCGGCAGCCCCAGCGGCACGTTCACCGCGTAGGCGATGTACACGCCGACCGTGAAGTAGCCGCCGACCGCGAAGTTGGGGAAGCGCAGGATGCCGAAGAGCATCGAGAACGCAACTGCCGGCGGCGCCAGCAGCGCGGCGTTGACTAGGCTGTCGACGAGGACCTGTCCGATCATGTGCGCGTGCCCAGGTAAAGCTCGGTTACCCGGCGGTCCCGGAGCAGTTCGGCCGCCGGCGCCGTGAGGGCAGCCCGTCCGCCGACCATGACCATGCCGATGTCGGAGATGCCGAGGGCCTTCATCGCGTTCTGCTCGACCATCAGGATCGCGATGCCGCGGTCGCGCACCTGCCGGATGACGTCGAACATCTGCTCGGCCAGCGCCGGCGACAGTCCGGCCGACGGCTCGTCGAGCAGCAGCACCTTCGGCTCGAGCATCAGCGCCATGCCGAAGGCGACCATCTGACGCTGCCCCCCCGAAAGGTTGCCGGCCTTCGTGCGGCGGTGGCTGACGAGCGCGGGAAAGATCTTCATGACCGCCTGACGGCGGCATGCCAGCTCACGCGGCGCCATCCACGCTCCGATCTCGAGGTTCTCGTCCACGCTCAGCGAACGGAAGACATTGTGCTCCTGCGGGACGTACGAGACGCCCTGGCGCGCGATCTCGCTGGCCGGCAGCACGCCGACGTCGCGCCCCTCGATCAGGATCGTGCCGCAGCGTCGCTGCAGCACGCCGGCCAGGGTTTTGACGAAGGTCGACTTGCCAGCGCCGTTAGGCCCGATCACGGTCAGGATCTGGCCCGAGCCCACGGCTACGTCGACCTCGCTGACGATGTCGCCGCGCCCGTAACCGGCGCACACCCCGCGCGCCTCGAATACGAGCTCAGGCATGCACCGGCCCCCCGAGGTAAGCCTCGATCACGCGCGGGTCGCGCCGCACGTCCTCGAAGCGGCCTTCCATCAGGCGCCGGCCTTCGGCCATCACGATGACCGGGTCGCACAGCCGAGCGACGAGGTCCATGTCGTGCTCGACGATCAGGAAGGTCTTGCCGTGCTCGACGTTGAGCCGGCGGATCATCTCGGTCAGCAGTCCCATCAGCGCCGGGTTCACGCCCGCGCCAGGCTCGTCGAGCAGGATCACGTCGCAGCCCGTCATCAGCGCGCGGCCGATCTCGAGCAGCTTCTTCTGCCCGCCCGACAGGTTCACGGCAAGCTCGTCCTTGACCACGGCCAGGCGCGACAGTTCGAGCACCTCGAGCGCGCGCCGGTGGATTTCGCGCTGCTCGGCCTGGATTCGGCGGGCTTGCAGGAACACCGGCAGCAAGCGTTCGCCGAGTTGTCCCTGCGCGGCGAGCATCAGGTTCTCCAGCACCGTCAGTCGACCGAGTTCCCGCGCCAGCTGGAAGCTGCGCACCATGCCGCGCCGGGTGCGTTCGTGCATCGGCAGCCGCGTGATGTCATCGCCGAACAGGCGAACGGTGCCGTGCGTCGGCTGCAGCACGCCGCTCAGCAAGTGAAAGAAGGTCGATTTGCCGGCCCCGTTGGCGCCGATCAGTGCGGTGATGGAACCGCGGCGCAACGCCAGGCTCATCCCGTCGACCGCCTTAACGCCGCCGAATGCGATGCTGACGTCGATCGCCTTGAGGGCGATCTGACCCTTCGGGTCGGCGACGCCGGCGGTCGCGGCCGTCGCGCCGACGGTCCCGTCGTCGATGTCAACGCTCCCCATCGGGGGCCGCCGCCGGCGGCACCACACCGAGATCGCGCATGCACTCGAACGCCAGACGTGCCTGCGGGAACGACCAGGAGCCCGCCGTGATGATGGCGATGTCGATCGCCTCGACCATCTCCTGAAGGCTGGCGCCCGTCTCGACACACATTTTCGTGTGGTAGCGGACGCATTGATCGCAGCGGGACCCGACGGCAAGGGACAAGCCCATCAGCTCCTTGTACTTGACAGGGATCGCACCGCCGAGATAGGTCTTGCTGTCGATCTGGTTGAACTGCTTCAGAAAAGGCGAGTGGCTGAACATCAGCTCGTTGAGCTCCTTGCGCCACTGATGGAACGCATCATGACTTTCTCGACTCATGCCCGCGCCTCCAATGCCTCGGCCTTCGTGCGAAAGGAAGAACCCGTCCTGGCCGCCGAGCGGTTCATCACGGCCGTGCGCGCGCCGCTTCAGTGGCCCAGGTCAGGTTCATGAACGATTCGTTGGCAGGGATCGCGGGCAAGTTCCCCAGGTCCACTTGCGTCTGCAGGGCCGCCCTCATCGCCTCGGGCGTAATGGCCACCGACTTGGCGAACACCTTGTCGTTGATGAGCCGCTCGACCGACGCCTTCACCACGGCGGCGTCGAGGTTGGGAAACAGTTTCTGGCCGCTCGCCACCGCCCCCGCGGGGTTCTTCTGGATGTCCCTGAGGGCCATCTCGACCGCGGCGACGAACTTCCTGGCGACGCCGGGATTGATGTCCTTGCGCGTCGAGATCGCCGAGAAGGTATAGGTTCCCAGCTCATTGGGGAAGGCCGCGATGACCTTCATGCCCTGGCTTTCGCCCTGCGAAGCGCCCGGCTCGTACAGCACCGCACACTGGACCTGACCAGCCACCAAGGGCCCGATCTCGCTGCCCACGGGCACCTCGAAGATCGTGTAATCCTTCTTCGCCTCGAGGCCGCTCTTGCGCATCATGTTCATGAAGGCCGAGGTGCTGGTGGTCGGCATCGTTCCGCTGGCCACGGTCTTGCCCTTGAGGTCCGCCAGCCGGCTTACCTTCGAATCGGGACGGCAGGTGACCCACGCCCCCAGTCCGTCGAGGGTCCCGCCCACGACCATCACCTGACCGCCGCGCGTCGAGGAAATGGCCGTCCACTCGGGCCCGTGCAGCGAGAAATCCGCGCTCTTCGAAATGACCGCTGCCAGGGCATTGGTCGGCGAGCCGGCAATGTCGATCCGCACGTCGAGCCCCTGCTGCTTGAAGAAGCCGCGCTCTTCAGCGATGTACGCCGGGAGATAGAACACCGACTTGAACGCGGCGGAAACGATCACCTTGTCGGGGGCCTGCGCCACCGCCACACCGATGGACAGGGACGCGAGAATCGCGATGCCGAGAGACCGAATCAGGCGCTGGTTCATCTTGAAGTCCTTCCGAAAAAGAGGGGGTGACGTCCTACACACTGAGCGAAGGCGCATACGTTCTGTCCTTCCACTTCAGGAGCCGGTTCTCGAGCTGGTCGATGCAGTAGTAAAGAATGAATCCCATCGTCATCAAGCTGAAGATGCCGACCCAGACGGTGTTGAGGTCGTAAAGACTCGATGAAATGAAGATGACATGGCCGATGCCGTACTGGGACGAGATGAATTCCCCCACGACCGTGCCTACCAGCGCGAAGCCCACATTGATCCGGAACGTCCCGATCATGTGCGGCAGCGACGATGGCAATACGACCTTCAGGAAGATCTGGCGCTTCGTGCAGCCCAGCGATGCCATCATTTTCTGCAGGTCGGGATCGGTGTCCTTCGCCGCCTGGTACGCGGCCAGCAGCGCCACGATGGCGGTCAGCGAAATCGAAAGCGCCACCTTCGAGATCAGCCCGGTGCCGAACCACAGGATGACCAGCGGGGCGAAGGCGATCTTGGGCACGCTGTTGATCGCTACCAGGAAAGGCTCCACCACCCGCGCGACATATGACGAGTACCACAGCGCGAGGCCGGGTACCGACCCGGCGACGGTGCCGATGACGAAGCCGAGGAACGAGGCCCACAGCGTATACCCCGCGTGCTCGAGCAGTTCGCCCGAGGCGGTCAGCCGCCAGAATGCACTCGCCACGCCGCGCGGCGAGCCGAACAGGAAGGCCGACACCCATCCGGCGCGCACCGACATCTCCCACAGCGCAATCAGCACGACCAGGATCGCTACAGCGGCCACCGTCGGCGACGCGACGATGCGAGCCGCAACCGAGGGCGTCGGCTCGACCTCCGCAGTCAGCGGCCCTTGTGATCCGGTCTGCACCGATGAGGTCGTCATGGTGCCGCCGCGGACGTCGTCTGGATATCCAGTTCCCGGCACAGCGAGTCGAAATATCCGGAGAAACGCGGGTCCTTTCGTGCCTCGATGGGAGAGCGGGTGGACAGCTCAATATTCCTGACGGCCTTCAGCCGGCCGGGTCGGGCGCTGAGGACGAAAATGCGCTGCGACAGAGCGATCGCCTCGTCGATGTCATGCGTGACGAGAATGACGGTCTTGCGCGCTTTTTCGACAGTCTCGACCAGAAGCGTTTCGAGAAACAGCCGCGTCTGGTAGTCGAGGGCGGAGAAAGGCTCGTCCAGCAGCAGGATGTCGGGGTCGGGCAGCAGCGTGCGAGCCAGGGCGACGCGCTGTCGCATGCCGCCCGAAAGCTCTTTCGGGTAACTGTCCTCGAACCGTGCAAGCCCGAATGCATCGAGATAGAAGCGGGCCCGCTGCACCGACTCTTCTCGGCGAACCCCTCGCACCTCCAAGCCGATGACGACGTTGTCCAGGACCGTGCGCCAGGGCATCAGCAGATCGCGCTGCAGCATGTAGCCGATGCGTCCTCGCAGATGGGGAACCCGCACACCATCGAAATGGATCTGCCCTCCATCGTGCGGAATCAGCCCCGCGAGGATGTTGAACAGCGTGGACTTCCCGCATCCAGACGGGCCGATGATGCTGACGAACTCACCGTGCGCCACGTCAATGCTGACAGCGTCCAGAACGTCGACCGTGCCCCGGGCGCCTCGGAACGACTTACACATATCGCTAACCTCCAGTCGCAGCGGTGTCTCCTGCTCTCGGGTGCGCGCAGATCGCTGTGCGGCAGCGTCGGCCTCCATTTCATTCACCGTGTCGACTGGATGTCTCATCGAAATCGATACAGATTCCTGCGCATATTGTGGGACTGCTCAACGGCACAAGAGCGAATCTCCGAAGGTGACTGGACGAGCAAGTTCTGGGTGCCCCGCACACTACCCTCGACCCGGCTCACATACAATTGAATCTCGATTCAATGGCTTCTGGATGGCTATGACGGCTTGGCCAGGGCGCAACGCTGCGGTGCCGGTGCGCGCGCACGGCATGCGCGCCTCGGCGGGCTCGGCGACCAAGGGAGGATAGGTTTTTCAAACGCCCTTTTTCCTTCCCGACGGCACCTCGAACACGGCAGAACAGGGGCGGAACACAGCGCCCGAAGCGCTTGAACCTGCCTTTGGATTTAGGCTGAAATCTGTTGGGCGTGGGCAGCCCGGCCGAAAAGCGTCTCTCCCGGCGCCATCTACGGGTTATCCCTTGCCGCCCGGCCACTGCGCCAGGATGCCGCATTCGAGGAAGGCGTCGAACTCGTCTTTGACAAACTGCGGCAGGTCGGCGCCGGCAGCGTCTTCGGCCTGGGCGAAGAAGGTCGCGGCGTGCTGCTGAACCAGGCGGCACAGCGTGGTCTGCTAGGGGCGGTGCCGATCGTCGTGAACAGGGGTGCCATCCGGCGCCCGCTGGGGCTGCCAGCTGATGGCTTGGCAAGGCTCCCGAAGTAGTGAGCCCGCACGGTCTCAAGTCGTGCGCTGCGCCTCAATCGCCCTCAGTGCCGCATGCCGATGTGTGCCCTCTGGTGCGGGGCCTCCACCGGGTGCCTGTGTGCGGGTCCGACCGGCAGCTTCGGAGCGGCGAGATCAGGATAGCGGATGACTGTTCAGGGTCGATACCTGCCCTCGAACTGCCGCCCGCAACCGTCGAACGCACCGCCCACCCGCATCAACACCAACGTCACGCGCAATCAAGCCGCGGTCAGCCCCGGCACATTCACCTGTTAGGCCACGCCACTCCCTGCTGCCTTCGTTTGCGCCACCGCCTCCAGCACGTCCCGGTTCCACGGCACCTCCCGCGAGACCCTCGCGCGCACTTCGCTGTCTGCAAAGCCTTGCAAGTCCTGCTCAAGTTCAGCCGCAGCCAGGGCAAGCTGCGCCGATGCCTGCACGGGTGCCTGCGCGTCACCGCCCTGTCGCAGCACGCGCCAGGCGGGCCGGCAGGCCAAAGGTACGACTCAGTGTGCCGATCTGTGCCATAGCCGGGAGTTCAGCTCGCACCGCCTGCAGCGCCGCGTCCAGGTCGTCAGCGCCGCCGCTGGCGGCGCGGGCTTCGGCCAGGCGCAATCGGGCGCAC